>NZ_POUD01000272.1 GCF_003236395.1 Nonomuraea aridisoli
CCGCCCGCCCCCACCTCACCGCCGACCTGGTCTTCGCGCTGGCCAAGATCCTCACCGAGCTGCCCGCCGCGCTGTCGCGCCGGGTCGACCCGCGTTCCTCGCTCAGTCTCGTCTGGGGCAAGGTCGAGGCCGGTTCCGCGGCCAACGCCATCCCCGACGACGGGGTCGCCGAGGGCACCGTCCGCTGCCTCGACGAGGAGGCCTGGCACGCCGCCCCCGACCTGATCAAGTCGCTGCTGGAGTCGGTGGCCGGCGCGTACGGCGTCGAGGCCACGATGGACTACAAGCGCGGCGTGCCGCCGGTCGTGAACGACGAGGTCAGCGTCGAGATGCTGGCGGAGGCGGCCGAGCGGGCGCTGGGCGCGGGCGCGGTCGTCCCGACCCAGCAGTCGCTCGGCGGCGAGGACTTCGCGTGGTATCTCGAGTCCATCCCCGGCGCGTTCGCCCGGCTCGGCACGCGCTCGCCGGGCGGGCTCACGTACGACATCCACCAGGGCACGTTCGACGTCGACGAGAAGGCGATCGCGATGGGCGTGCGGGTGATGGCCACCACGGCGCTGACCGCGTTGTGGGAGGTCGGCACGCTCGACTCGGTCACCACCGCGATGGCCTGACGGCCCGCCGCGCGGACGCGGCGGGCCCGCCCGTCAGCGCAGGCGTCCGGCCGAGACCGGCAGATTCAGGGCGGAGTGCCCCGGTGCGACCGTGATCTTCGTGCCCTCCGGGTAACGGAGGGTGTAGTCGTGGTCGGTCGAGATGATCACCAGGCTCAGCCGGTGGCCCTGCTTGAAGGTGTAGTCCGTCGGCTGGAAGTCCCAGGTGAAGGTGTACTCCTTGCCCGGGCGCAGCGGCTCGGTACGGTCGTCGCGGTGCCGGTTGCGCACGTCGAGCCAGCCCCGCGTGACGATCTTGTAGTCGGTACTGGCCGTGCCGAGCGTCCGCAGCGTCGTGCAGCCGCTGTCACCGGGCACGCTCTCGCCGTAGCAGTACGTCTGGCCCGTCGAGACCAGGGAGCCGGTCGGGCGCACGTCGGTGCCGTAGTCCACCAGCAGCGCCGTCAGGTACGGCGAGGCGCCGTCCTTCAGCGAGGCCCGCACCGAGACGGTGGGCGTCCCCGAGATCCGCACGTCGGCGGGCAGCGCCCCGGTCGTGTACGCCAGCCGGTTCGGGTCCGCGCCGGTCGCCTCGACGAGCTGCTCGGCCGTCCTGGTCTTCTGGTCCGTGAACGTCTCCTTCGGCGCCCGCGGGTCCTTCTTCGGGCCGAGCGTCGAGCCGGAGCCCGGGTGGAGCTTGGCGGTCCTGGTGCCCGGCGGCGGCCAGGACGCCTCCTGCGCCCACTGCCCGACCCGGACCTCGACGTCGGCCTGCGGCTCACGCATGATGCCCGAGTCGACGCCCTGCAGCCAGTAGTCGAACCAGCCGTGCAGCTGGCGCAGCCACTCGGCGGTCCGCAGGTTGAACGGGCTCATGTGGGTGCCCTGGTGCAGCCAGATCTTGCGCGGCACATCGCGCTTGGCCAGGGCGTACCACCACTGGGCGAACTGCTTGGTCTTGACGTTCCAGTCGTTGAGCCCGTGCACGACGAAGACGCTGGCCTTGACCTTGTCCACGTCGTTGAGGTAGTTGCGGGCGTCCCAGAGCGGGCTGTAGTCGCCGGTGATCCGGTCCTGGTCGACCTCCAGCTGCTCGAGCTGCTCGCCGCAGACCTCGTAGCCGTTCTCCCTGGTCAGCACGTACTCGGCGAGCACGTCCAGGTCCTCGCCCTGGAAGCCGCCGGGGGCCAGGACGCCGCCGTTGGCGCGGTAGTAGTCGTACCAGCTGGAGATCGCGGCGATCGGGACGATCGTCTCCAGGCCCTCGACGCCGGTCGCGGCGACCGCGTTGGGGAGCGTGCCGTTGTAGGAGACGCCGATCATGCCGACCTTGCCGGTGGACCAGGTGGCCTCGACCGGGTCGCCCTGCGCGTCGAAGCCCTTGGCGCGGCCGTTCAGCCAGTCGATCGCGGCCTTGGGGCCCGCGGTCTCGTTGACGTCGCCGGAGGTCGGGCAGCCGGTGGCGCGGCCGCTGCCGATGTTCTCCACCAGGGCGATCGCGTAGCCGCGGGGCACGAAGTAGTTGTCGTAGTAGCCGTCGAACGGGCCGGCCTCGGGGCTGGCGGCCAGCGCCCGCAGCGTGGGCAGCGGGACGCCGTTCTCGTCGACGTCCACGGGGTGGTTGGCGACGTCGTTGCCGCCCGCGAAGTACGGGCTGGCCTCCATGATGACCGGGACCTTCAGGCCCTGCTCGGTCTCCTTGGGACGCAGGATGTCCACGGCGACCCGGTCGGGTGCGCCGTCGTGGTCGCTGTCGGTGCCCGCGACCTCGACGAACACGGTCTGCAGGATGGCGTCCGCCCGGGAGAACACCGGCTGGGTGGCGTTGTTCTCGATCGAGATGGCGGGGGTGTCTGCGGTGGCAGGCGTGGTGCCGGTCATGGTCGCGACGAGTAACGCGGCCAGCGGCACGGCCAGTGCCTTCCAGGGGTGCATGCGGTCTCCGATGAGAAGTTGACCTGTCGGAGGGAATCTCCGCCATGATCGCCCCTGGGGCAAGAGGTGAGCTTGTCCCAATTTTGGGCAAAGCTTTTCGGAGGCATGCCCCGAAGTGCCTGAATCCCAATTCAGGTCACGGTCGCGAGAGATGTCGATAACGGAGCGGTTGCGACCCTGTGTGCTGGTTTGGTATCGCCTGGTCAAGCAACTATCTTCCGTGCAGGTGCCGTACGTTTCTTCGCGCCCGCGATGAGTTCTTGACGGCGGCGGAAGACGGCGGGGAAGGGAAGGGAGTCGCCTTGCTCGGCAAGCGATTCAACAGGATGGCGTTCGGCTCGGTGGTCGGCGTCATGCTCATGGCAGCGGCGGCCTGCGGCGGCGGTGGCGGGACCACGGCCACCGAGGAGCCGGCGGGCGGCGCGAGCAGCCCGGCGTCGGGTCTCAAGGTAGGCCTCGCCTTCGACGTCGGCGGGCGTGGTGACAAGTCCTTCAACGACGCCGCGTACGCCGGCCTGGAGAAGGCGAAGACCGACCTCGGCGCCGAGATCAAGGAGCTGAGCCCGGCCGCGGACGGCTCCAACCGCGGCGACCTGCTGCGCCAGCTGGCGGACGCCGGCTACAACCCGATCATCGGCGTGGGTTTCGCGTACGCCGAGGACGTCAAGGCGGCCGCGACCGAATACCCGGACATCGAGTTCGCCATCGTCGACTCGGCCTCCAGCGCCCCCAACGTGACCGGTCTCCTCTTCGCCGAGGAGCAGGGCTCGTACCTGGCGGGCGTCGCGGCGGCGGCCAAGTCCGAGGCCGGCCACGTCGGCTTCGTCGGCGGTGTCGAGAACGACCTGATCAGGAAGTTCGAGGCGGGCTTCGACGCCGGTGTGAAGTCGGTCAAGCCCGACGCCAAGATCGACGTCACGTACCTCACCCCCGACGGTGACTTCTCCGGCTTCCAGGCCCCCGACAAGGGCAAGATCGCGGCCGAGAAGATGTTCCAGGACGGCGCGGACATCGTCTACCACGCGGCCGGCGACTCCGGCCTCGGCGTCTTCCAGGCCGCCGCGGCGGCCGGCAAGAAGGCCATCGGCGTCGACTCCGACCAGCGTCAGACGGTCACCGAGACCAACCTCCAGTCGGTGATCATGACCTCCATGCTCAAGCGCGTCGACGTCGGCGTCTTCGAGTTCATCAAGGCGTTCCAGGGCGGCGCCAAGGGCGGTCAGGACGTCACGTACGACCTGAAGGTCGACGGCGTGGGCCTGGCCACCACCGGCGGCGAGATCGACGACATCAAGGACCAGCTCGACAAGGCCAAGCAGGACATCGTCAACGGCACGATCAAGGTTCCCAGCCAGCCGGAGAGCTGAGCATGCTGTGAAAGGCGAGGGCCCGGAGTCCACGTACTTCGGGCCTTCGGTCTGTGCAGCGCCAAACAGGAGAGGCAGATGAGTGCTGACACCTTGGCCACGGCGCGACCCGCCGTAGAGCTGGAGGGCATCACCAAGCGTTTCCCCGGCGTCGTCGCGAACCACGACATCCGCATCACCGTCCGGCCCGGAACGGTGCACGCCATCGTGGGGGAGAACGGCGCGGGCAAATCGACCCTGATGAAGATCCTCTACGGCATGCAGCGGCCGGACGAGGGCACCATCAAGGTCAACGGCGAGCAGGTCTCCTTCCGCACGCCGAGCGACGCCATCGCGGCCGGGATCGGCATGGTGCACCAGCACTTCATGCTCGCCGACAACTTCACGGTGCTGGAGAACATCGTTCTCGGCGCCGAGCCGAGGAAGGGCCTCAACCTCGACACGGGGGCCGCACGCAGGCGCATCACCGACCTGGCCGCCGCCCACGGGCTGCGCGTCGACCCCGACCGGCTGGTCGAGGACCTGGGCGTCGGCGACCGGCAGCGGGTGGAGATCCTCAAGGTCCTCTACCGCGGCGCCCGTATCCTCATCCTCGACGAGCCGACGGCCGTGCTCGTGCCGCAGGAGGTCGAGGAGCTCTTCCAGAACCTGCGCGAGCTCAAGTCCGAGGGCCTGACGGTCATCTTCATCTCGCACAAGCTGGACGAGGTGCTCGACATCGCCGACGACATCACGGTGATCCGGCGCGGCACCACCGTCGCCAGCGTCGACCCCCGCGAGGTCACCGCCCGCCGGCTCGCCGAGCTCATGGTGGGCAGCGAGCTGCCCACGCCCGAGACCCGCGAGTCCACGGTCACCGACAAGGTCGCACTGAAGGTCGCGGGCCTGACCATGGAGGCCGACGGCCACCGTCCCGTCCCCAAGGGCACCTCGATCACCGCGTACGTGGACAAGCTCCGCCAGGACGGCAGGCGCCTGCTTCTCGACGACGTGTCGTTCGAGATCCACAAGGGGGAGATCCTCGGCATCGCCGGCGTCGAGGGCAACGGCCAGTCCGAGCTGATCGAAGCGATCATGGGCATCCGCCAGGCGCACGGCGACGTCGAGCTGGACGGCCGCGACATCAGCTCCTGGTCCACGCTCAAGCGGCGCGAGTCCGGCATCGGCTACATCCCGGAGGACCGCCACCGCCAGGGCCTGCTCCTGGAGGCGTCCCTGTGGGAGAACCGGGTCCTCGGCCACCAGACCAGGAAGCCGGCCAAGAACGGCCCCTGGGTCGACCGCAAGGCCGCCAAGGCCGACACCGAGCGCATCATCGGCGAGTACGACGTCCGCACCCCCGGCGTCGACACCCTCGCGCTGGCCCTGTCCGGCGGCAACCAGCAGAAGCTGATCGTCGGGCGTGAGATGAGCGGCGAGCCGTCGTTCCTCATCGCCGCCCACCCCACCCGCGGCGTCGACGTCGGCGCCCAGGCCGCGATCTGGGACCACCTGCGCAACGCCCGGGCCGCCGGGCTGGCCGTGCTGCTGATCTCCGCCGACCTCGACGAGCTGATCGGCCTGTCCGACACCATCCAGGTGATCTACCGGGGCCGGCTGGTGGCCGCGCTCGACCCGTCCGACATCACGCCCGAACGGCTGGGCGGTTACATGACCGGCGCCATCGCCGGAACTGAGGAGGAGTGATGCCCGCCGGGCTCAACCGGGCGCTGCTCACCCTCGCCGGCGCCGTCGTCGCCATTGTGCTGGCCATCGCGGTCTGCAGCGTGGCCATCGTCGCGGCGGGCGGCGACCCGCTGCACGCGCTGACCGCCTTCTTCGACTTCGGCGCCTCGGAACGGGCGCAGTCGAACAGCGTCGCCACGCTGTTCAACCGGGCGGTGCCGCTGTTCATCGCCGGTCTCGCGGTGGCGATCGGCTTCCGCATGAACCTCTTCAACATCGGCGTGGAGGGGCAGTACCGCATCGCCGCCATCTGCGCGGCGTACGTGGGCTCCACCTTCGTGGCGCCGGCACCGATCCAGATCGCCGTGATCATCGTCGTGGCGATGGTGGTCGGCGGCCTGTACGCGCTCATCCCCGCGATCATGAAGGTGACCAGGGGCGTGAACGAGGTCATCGCCACGATCATGCTCAACTACATCGCCATCAACATCTCCGCCTATCTCGTACGCGGCCCCTTCGCCGGGGCGCGGGCGGAGGGCGAGCTGACCGTGAGCACGCCGCCGCTCCCCGATTCGGGCATGTTCCCCGACCTCAACTTCGTCTTCGGCTGGTTTGGCATGCTCGCCCCCACCCGCGAGGGCGGGTTGTGGGGCTTCCTCGTCGTGGCGATCGTGCTCGGCGTGGTGCTCTGGGTGGTGCTGGAGCGCACCCGCTTCGGCTTCGACGTCAAGGCCAGCGGCCTCAACCAGTCCGCGGCCCTGGCCGCCGGCGTCAACCCCAAGCGCATGGTGATCGCCGCGATGGTCCTGTCCGGCGCGATCGCCGGTCTCATCGGCCTGCCCGAGGTCCTCGGCTCCACGGGGTCGTTCGGCACCACCTTCACCTCGGGGCTCGGTTTCCTGGGCATCGCGGTGGCGCTGCTCGGCCGTAACAAGCCCGCCGGCATCGCGGTCGCCGCACTGCTCTTCGCCTTCCTTGACCGGGCGCAGGGCCCGTTGCAGTTCGCTAACATCCCACCCTCCGTCATCGAGATCATCCAGGGCGTCATCGTCCTGCTGGTCGTGGTGGCGAACGAGGTGACCAACCGGTTCGCGCTTCGGCTCGAGGAGCGGCGGGCCGCCAGGCAACTGAAGGTGACGGCATGACCAGGGTCGGCAAATATCATCTGGCGCTCGTCGCGGTCGCCGCGCTGCTGCTGCTGGTGTCGCTGGTGCGGGTCGTGACCGGCCACAACGACATCACCTCGTCCGGCACGTTCGGCGCCGCGCTGACGCTGGCGGTGCCGCTCGCCCTAGTTGGGCTGGGCGGCCTGTGGGCGGAGCGGGCCGGCGTGGTCAACATCGGCCTCGAAGGCATGATGGTGCTCGGCACCTGGTTCGCCGGCTGGGCCGGCTACCAGTGGGGTCCCGTGGCCGCGCTCGTCGCCGGGCTGCTCGGCGGCGCGCTCGGCGGGCTGCTGCACGCCATCGCCACCGTCTCCTTCGGCGTCGACCACATCATCAGCGGTGTCGCCATCAACCTGCTCGGCCCCGGCCTCACCCGCTTCCTGTCGGAGGTGCTCTACCGGGAGGGCACCGCGGCGTCCGCGGCCGGCGGCGCCATCACCACCTCGCCCCCGCTCAGCTCGCCCGTGCCGGAGGTCAGCCTGCCGGTGCTCTCCGACGGGCCCGACCTGCTGGGCAAACTGGAGAGCACCCACTGGTTCCTGCTGTCGGACGTGGCCGGCATTCTGCGCGGTCTCACCCACGACGTGAACGTGCTGGTCATCCTGGCCGTCCTGCTGCTGCCGCTCACCTTCTACGTGCTCTGGCGCACCCCCTTCGGACTGCGGCTGCGCTCGGCCGGCGAGAACCCGTGGGCGGCCGAGTCGCTCGGCGTGAGCGTCTACCGGATCAAGTACGTCGCCGTCATGATCTCCGGCGCCTTCGCCGGACTCGGCGGGACCTTCCTGGTCTTCGACGCCACCAAGTACGTCGAGGGTCAGACGGGCGGCCGCGGCTTCATCGGGCTGGCCGCCATGATCTTCGGCAACTGGCGGCCCGGCGGCCTAGCCGCCGGCGCGGGCCTGTTCGGCTACGCCGACGGCCTGCAGTTGCGCAGCTCGAACTCGGGAGCCTTCACCTCGGTCTTCCTGTTCGGCGCGATGATCCTGCTGATCTACCTGGTCCTGGAGGCCCGCAAGCTCATGTCAGCCGACTTGGAGGCCAGGGGCGTCAGGCAGTACACGGTCATGGCGTCCGCCACGCTGGGCATGATTGTCCTGTTCTGGCTCTGGCTCACCGTCGACCAGATGCCGAGCGAACTCGTCAAAATGGCGCCGTACCTGCTCACGCTGATCGTGCTGCTGGTCGCCTCGCAGCGGCTGCGGCCGCCCAAGGCCGCCGGCGTGACCTACCGCAGAGGGGAACAGCATTGAGCATCGACTGGGACGCGTTGCGGGCCGCCGCCGAGGAGGCCATGCGGAACGCGTACGCGCCGTACTCGAAGTTCCCCGTGGGGGCGGCGGCGCTCGTGGACGACGGGCGGGTGGTCACCGGCTGCAACGTCGAGAACGCCTCCTACGGCGTCGGCCTGTGCGCCGAGTGCGGCCTCATCTCGGCGCTGGCCGCCACGGGCGGCGGGCGGCTGGTGGCGTTCACCTGCTGTGACGGGCACGGCGAGCTGCTCATGCCGTGCGGGCGCTGCCGTCAGCTGCTCTACGAGTTCGGCGGCGAGGACCTGCTGGTCGAGACCGAGGACGGGCCCAAGCGCATGGCCGAGATCCTGCCGTACGCGTTCGGGCCGCAGGACCTGAGCCGGAGCGCGTGATGGACGCCATCGAGGTCATCCGCGCCAAGCGGGACCACGGCGAGCTGACCACGGCCCAGATCGACTGGGTGATCTCCGCGTACACGCGTGGCGAGGTGGCCGACGAGCAGATGTCCGCCCTGGCCATGGCGATCCTGCTCAACGGCATGAACCGGCGCGAGATCGCCGACTGGACCCAGGCCATGATCCGCTCCGGCGAGCGCATGGACTGGTCGATGCTGGACCGGCCCACGGCCGACAAGCACTCGACCGGCGGCGTCGGTGACAAGATCACGCTGCCGCTGGCGCCGCTGGTGGCGGCCTGCGGGGCGTACGTGCCGCAGCTGTCGGGGCGCGGCCTCGGGCACACCGGCGGCACCCTCGACAAGCTGGAGTCGATCCCCGGCTGGCGGGCCTCGCTCTCCAACGACGAGATGCTCGATGTCCTGCGCAGGGCGGGCGCGGTCGTGTGCGCGGCCGGCTCGGGCCTGGCCCCCGCCGACAAGAAGTTGTACGCCCTGCGCGACGTCACCGGCACCGTCGAGTCGATCCCGCTGATCGCCTCGTCGATCATGTCCAAGAAGATCGCCGAGGGGACGGGGGCGCTCGTCCTCGACGTCAAGGTGGGCTCCGGGGCGTTCATGAAGACCGAGGAGACGGCCCGGGAGCTGGCCGAGACCATGGTCGCGCTCGGCACCGACGCGGGGGTGCGCACGGTCGCGCTGCTGACCGCCATGGACCGGCCGCTCGGGCGGGCCGTCGGCAACGCCCTGGAGGTCGCGGAGTCGGTCGAGGTGCTCGCCGGCGGCGGCCCGTCCGACGTCGTGGAGCTCACCGTACGGCTGGCGCGCGAGATGCTGGAGGCAGCCGGGATCTCCGGCAAGGACCCGGCCGAGGCGCTCGCGGACGGCTCCGCGATGGACGTGTGGCGGCGCATGATCGCGGCGCAGGGCGGCGACCCCGACGCGCTGCTGCCCAGGGCCGCCGAGACGATGACCGTGGAGGCGGCCGAGTCGGGGGTGCTGACCAGGCTCGACGCGTACGCCGTGGGGCTGGCCGCCTGGCGGCTCGGCGCCGGCCGGGCCCGCAAGGAGGACCCGGTCTCGGCGGGGGCCGGCGTGGCGCTGCACGCCAAGCCCGGCGACCTCGTCCGCGCCGGCCAGCCGCTGATGACGCTGCACGCCGACGACACCGGCCGCTTCGCCCGCGCGCTGGAGGCCCTGGAGGGCGCCTACACGGTGGGCCCGTCCACCGCGCCGCAGCTCCCGCTGGTCATCGAGCGCGTCACTCCGTAGCGGCGAGCGTGCCGAAGGGGTTGTCGACGACGTACCGCCACCGTCCGTCCCGGCCGCGCCGGGCGACGTCGGTGGCGGTCCCCTCGATGCGCACGTGCCGGCCGTCGCGGCCCTCGCCGTCGATGAACCAGTCCACGACCAGCAGCGCGAGGTCGCCCGCGGGGTAGACGTGCCGCGGGCGGACCGTGATCGGCAGCCCCAGCTCCATGAACCGGACGTTGGCGGCGTGGGCCTGGGCCCCGGTCAGCGCCCGGCCCGGCTCGGGGACGAACACCGCGCCGCTCTCGTACACCTCGCTCACCGCGTCCGCGTCGCCGCTGTTGAAACGTTCGGCGAACACCAGGGGCACGTCCTCGGGACGTTCGGCGAGCTCGCGCATCTTGACCCTCCGGCAGGTAGGAATCACTGAGACGCGGCAACGCTAGGAGGAGCCGTCGTGACTCACCAAACCGTTGGTCACCCGGCCGCGCCGGGCCTGCCCGACGAGCCCCTCGCGCGGGTCGCCGAGCCCGATCCCGCCTGCCCGGTGGAGATCACGCTGGCGGCGTTGCGGGGGCGTTGGACGACCTTGGTGGTCCGGGAGCTGTTGCGCGGCGACCGCGGCTACACCGACCTGCGGCGGGCGCTGCCTGCGCTGTCGGACAAGGTGCTTTCCGAACGGCTCGCGCACCTGGCCCAGGCCGGTGTCGTCGAACGCCGTCGCCTGCCGGGCTGGCCGCCCCGTACCGACTACACCCTCACCCCGCGCGGCCGTGACCTCGCGCCCGTGCTCCAGGCCCTGTGGGACTGGGGCGCGGCCGGGAGGTGAGGTCAGATGAGCGCCGGGGCGTCGGTGAAGATGTGTTCGAGGACCGCTCTGTGGGTGGGGAGGGCTTCGGCGTGGCGGGTGCGGCCTTCGTCGGTGATGCTGACGTAGACGCCGCGGCGGTCGGCGTCGCAGACCACGCGCGTCACCAGGGACGCCCGCTCCAGGCGGGCCACCACGCGCGACAGCGCGCTCTGGCTCAGGTGGACCTCGTCGCACAACTCCTGGATGCGCAGCTTGCGGTCGTGCAGGACGATCCGGTCGAGCACCTCGAACTCGCTCGGCCCCAGACCGTGGCGGTCGCCCAGCTCACGCTCCAGCGCGCACATCGCCCTGGCGTGCGTGGACAGCACGTACTGCCAGGTGTCGACCACGGACCGCTCCTCCATGACGCGGAGGTTACCACCTCGCAAATACACAGACCACCACATCTTATGCGTTTGCATTAAGTGCATAAACAACTATCATCGCTACGCGCCATCTCCTCTGCCGGGAGCCGGTGCCGGTCGCCCCGGCGACCGGGCCGTATGCCCGCGAGGCGGCCCGTCCCCGAACGAGACGGGCCCGTCCGTATGAGGCGTCCGACCGCTTACGATGCGGTCCGACCGCGCTGGGGCCCCGCCGGACCGGCGGGGCCCCGCTCATGAACCCTGCCTCATGAACCCTGCCTCGTCTCAGGGGCCGAGCGCGCCCAGCGGGAGTCGTAGCCCAGGCTCTCGCCGAGCTCGGCGTCGAGCTCCTCGGTGGCGCCCGTCCGCACGTGGACCTTGGTCAACAGCACGTAATCGTCGTCCCAGCGCCGGACGAGCACCTCGTCGCGGCCGATCCAGCGCTCGACGCGGATGACCTCGTAGTCGCCCACGTCGGTGCGCCGCTTGCCGACGCGGCCGGTGCGGGCGTCCAGGGTGACGAGCTTCAGGTCCGCCGTGACCAGGGCCAGCGTGCGGCCATCCGGGGAGAGGGCGCCGCCGTACTCCGTGAGGGCGGCGTCGATGCGGTAGTCGCCGACGAGCCCGCTGGGGCCGGTCATGAAGAGCTTGCTGACGGACGGGTGACCTCGGACGTTCTGGACGTCCTCCTTCTCGCGGACCACCCGCGTGCAGTCGTCCGACACCGCGAGGATCTCGATGCCCTTCGCGTCGTCGTAGAGGGTGCGGTCCTTGTCGAAGTCGAGCGTCGCGGCGGTCGAGTCGCCGTAGCAGACGGAGAATAGCGGCCGTTGGGGGAGATGGTGATCTCCGGGGTCGCCAGGTTGTAGGGGACGCTGATCGTCTTGACGACGCCCGTGGGGAGGTCGCGGACGACGTAGGGGCCGGCGAGCGTCCGATAGGCCACGCGGTGGCCGTCCGGGCTGATGGCGAGGGGGGCGGCCGCGCCTTCCAGCCGCCACTCGTCGCCGCTGACGGTGGTCAGCCGCCACTGGGCGCACGGCTGCGGGTCCGTCGAGCTGCCGCCCTGGACGGCACCCTGGCAGAAGCCCTGGTACGCGTACTGGACCGGTTCGCGCAGCGTGGCCGGGAGCGGATCGGGGACGTCGTCCGGCGGCGGCGTGTAGTCGAAGAAGGGGGTGGGACGGTCGAAGGCGGCCCTGGGTTCGGAGAACGCGGTCTCGACGCCGGCGGCCACGGAGTTCAGCACGACCGTGATCATGGCCGCGAACACGACCACCGTGTGCAGCGACACGGTGCTCCACATCACGACGCGGAGCCGGCGGCGGCGCGTGACCCGGCGCAGGACGGTCGCGGCGATGTCCGCGTGCGCGTCCGGCATCCCGTCCGCGACGGTGGTCAGCGCGCCGCGGAGGTCGGGATCGTCGCCCTCCGCCGGCTGGTCCCAGGCCCGGGAAGGGGCCGCCCAGGGCGGGGCGGCGGGCTTGGCCTGCGACCCGGCCGGGTCCGGCGAGAGTGCGGCCCACGACGTCTCCGGCGGGGGTGCGGCCCACGACGTCTCCGGCGC
>NZ_POUD01000273.1 GCF_003236395.1 Nonomuraea aridisoli
GAGCGCTAGTCTCGTGGGCTCGGAGATGTGGATAAGAGACAGGCCCCTGCCTCCCCAGGGGAAGCCGGACTCAGCCGGCGCGACGGTACGTCAGCTTCCGCAGCGCCGTCTCCGCCGGTCCGCGCCTGCCCGTACGCGACAGTGACGCGGCCAGCACCACGGTGCCCAGCCAGGTGAGCACGGCGATGCCGGACGCGGCCGCGTCACCGACGCGGGTGGCGAGACCGCCCAGGTACGGCGTGAAGAGCGCGACGAAGACCACGGACTGCAGCAGGTAGCAGGTGAGCGACCACTGGCCGCAGGCGGCGAGCGCCCTGCTGATCGGGCCCGTCCGTCGTTCCCGGCCCGCCACGAAGAGCCCGACCAGCGCGGCGTAGGCGAGACCGCCGGCGATGCCGGTGACGCTGTGCAGGACGTACGCCGACACGCTGACCGCGTCGGAGGTGACCAGGAGCCGCGTGTCGATCAGCGTCAGCGGCGCCGCGCCGACGACCGCGACGGCCGTGCCGACGGTGGCGACGCGGGCGAGCAGCGCCCGGTGCGCCCGTGGCTCCTCCAGCAGGCGGCGGCGGGCCGCCCAGATGCCGAGCAGAAAGGCCGACACGACGCCGACGGCGAAGTAGGTGGGCGTCATCCCGGCCCAGCCGATGACCCGCGTCATCAGGGCCTCCAGCGGGTCGGCCATGGCCGCGGGGGTGTCGCCCTTCGGAGCGCTCACCGTCAGCAGCCCGAACCCGGCGAGCACGACGACGTGCAGCACCGCGCCGACCCCGGCGGCCCAGAACAGCGCCCGGTCACTGCGCCGGACGAACCCGACGAGCACCAGGCCGATGAGTCCGTACGCGCCCAGGATGTCGCCGAAGAACAGCAGGAGGGCGTGGCAGAACCCGAACGCGAGCAGCCACAGGCTGCGGGCGCGCAGCACCCGCTGCACCTCCGGCCAGCTCCGCCCGGCGGCGGCCTGCCTGTTGGCGATCTGGACGAGGCCGTAGCCGAACAGCGCGGCGAACATGGGCAGCGCGCGCCCGTCCACCAGGAGGATCTGGACCCCCGCCACCAGCCGGTCGAGGGTCCCTCCGTCGAGGGTGTAGCCGCGGAAGCCGGCCGGATGACCGGACAGGTACATGTGCGCGTGCGCCACCGCGATGAGCAGCAGCATGAAGCCTCGCGCGAGGTCGGGGGCGGGGGACCGCTGAGCGAGCGGCACGGCCCTCTGGGCGGGGGCCGACGCGGTGATGGACATGGGTATCCCTTGCGATTAGATACACGACTGTAGCTTACGCTTTGACGGTAAGCTACACCCCTGTAGCTAAGCAAGGGGGCAACGATGAACGAACGCGACGGACGCACCCGGCGGCGCGGCGAAGAGTTGATCAGCGCCATCCACACCGCGGTGCTGCAGGAGGTGCTGGAGGTCGGCGTCGGGCGGCTCACCATGGACGGCATCGCCAAACGCGCGGCGACCGCCCGCACGACGCTCTACCGCCGCTGGTCCGACCCCATCGAGGTGCTCGTGGACGCGCTCTACCACGCGCATCCGGTCGAGGAGCCGGCCCCCGGGGCCGACGACCTACGCGGCGACCTGATCCGCGCGCTCCAGCTCATGGTCAAGTGGACGCTCAGCCCCGCCGGGCTCGCGGTCGCGGCCATCCTCACCGACCCCAAAGGCTCGGCCAAGGTCTCCGACGCCCTGTTCGAGAAGGTCTTCGCCAGCCGCGGCGGCACGTTCACCAGCACCGTGCTGCGGCACTACGCCGAACGCGGCCACTTCCCCGCCGAGCTGCTCACCCCGGTGGTGGCCGACATCGGCGAGGCCCTCATCACCAAACGTCTCCTCGACACCGGCAAACCCCCCACCGACGTCGACCTGGCCGCCATCGTCGACCAGGCCATCCTCCCCGCCATCGGCCTCATGCCCCCACCCGCTTCGCATTGACGGCATCGGCATGCGGCACACCCCCGTGGCCGGGCATGGAAACGCCCGCCTCCCCAGCTGCGGGTGGGGAAGCGGGCGTCGCCGGTCTCGCGTCGCCGGTTACGAGGCGACGGGCTCGTGGGTGCGGTCGTTGTTGCTGGTCGGTGCGATGGTCACCGAGCGCCGCTTCGACACCACGATGGCCCCGACCACCACGGCCACCGCCACGACGGTGACGCCGATGCGCAGCACCGGGTTGCCCGCGTACAGCACGACCGCGGGCGCCACCAGCAGCGCCACCAGGTTCATCACCTTGATCAGCGGGTTGATGGCCGGACCGGCGGTGTCCTTGAACGGGTCGCCGACCGTGTCGCCGATGACCGTGGCCGCGTGCGCCTCGGAGCCCTTGCCGCCGTGGTGGCCGTCCTCGACGAGCTTCTTGGCGTTGTCCCAGGCGCCACCGGAGTTGGCCAGGAAGACGGCCATCAGGGTGCCGCACGCGATGGCGCCGGCCAGGAACGCGCCCAGCGGCGCGTACCCCAGCGCGAAACCGACCGCGATCGGCGTCATGACCGCCAGCAGACCGGGCGTGGCCAGCTCACGCAGCGAGTCGCGGGTGCAGATGTCCACGACGCGGCCGTACTCGGGCTTCTCGGAGCCGTCCATGATGCCCGGCCTGTTGCGGAACTGGTCGCGTACCTCGAAGACCACCCGCATCGCGGCCCGGCCGACCGCCATGATCGCGAGCCCCGAGAACAGGAACACGACCGCGGCGCCGATGATCAGGCCGACGAGGACGTTCGGCTGGTCGATGCTGAGGCTGAAGCTGGAGAACGTGCCGAGCGCCTCCTTGACGGACGTGGTCGCCGCCGCCAGCTCGCCCTCGACCGCCGTACGGAAGGCTCCGAACAGCGCCGTCGCGGCCAGCACGGCGGTCGCGATGGCGATGCCCTTGGTGATGGCCTTGGTGGTGTTGCCGACGGCGTCGAGGCTGGTCAGCACGCGGGCGCCCTCACCGTCGACGTCGCCGGACATCTCGGCGATGCCCTGGGCGTTGTCGGAGACGGGGCCGAAGGTGTCCATGGAGACGATGACGCCGACCGTGGTCAGCAGGCCGGTGCCGGCCAGCGCGACCGCGAACAGGGCGATCGTGACGTTCCCGAACCCGAGCAGGAACGCGCCGTAGACCGCGCCGCCGATGATCAGCGCCGAGTAGACCGCCGACTCCAGGCCGACGCTGATGCCGGACAGGATGACGGTGGCGGGGCCGGTGACCGAGCTCTCGCCGATCTCGCGCACCGGGCGCCGCGTCGTCTCCGTGAAGTAGCCGGTCAGCAGCTGGATGGCGCTGGCCAGGACGAGCCCGATGAGCACCGCGACGATGGCGATGAGCCGCGGGTTGGCGTCGGACTGCACGGTGGCGCCCGTCAGACCGGCGAAGCTGTCCGGCAGGTACCAGAACGCGGCCGCGGCCACCAGCACCGCCGAGATCGCGGCCGAGATGAAGAAGCTGCGGTTGATCGCCGCCATGCCGCTGCGGTCGCGGTCGCGCATGCCGGTGACGAAGATGCCGATGATCGCGGTGAGCACACCGATCATCGGGACGATGAGGGGGAAGATCAACCCCTCCTCGCCGAACGCCGCCCGCCCCAGGATGAGGCTCGCGACCAGCATGACCGCGTACGACTCGAACAGGTCGGCCGCCATGCCGGCGCAGTCGCCGACGTTGTCGCCCACGTTGTCGGCGATGGTGGCCGGGTTGCGCGGGTCGTCCTCGGGGATGCCCTGCTCGACCTTGCCGACCAGGTCGGCGCCCACGTCGGCCGCCTTCGTGAAGATGCCGCCGCCGACGCGCATGAACATCGCCAGCAGCGCCGCCCCGAACCCGAACCCTTCGAGCACGTAGGGCGCGTCGCCCTGGTAGACGAACACCACGACGGCCGCCCCGAGCAGGCCGAGGCCCACGGTGACCATCCCCGCCACGCCGCCGGTGCGGAAGGCGATGCGCATGGCGCGCTTCTCGCCCGCCTCCTTGGCCGCCGCCGCCACGCGCACGTTGCCGCGCACGGCCAGCCACATGCCGAGGAACCCGGTCAGCGCGGAGAACACCGCTCCGACCACGAAGAAGATGGAACGTCCGATGCGTACGTCTGTCTCTCCCGGCAGCAGGAGCAACAGGAAGGGAATCACGACGACGAAGATCGCCAACGTGCGGAACTGGCGCGCGAGGTAGGCGCTGGCGCCTTCCTGCACGGCGCGCGCGATGTTCTGCATGCGTTCGGTGCCCTGGCCGGCGGACAGCACCTCCCGCACCAGTCCGCCGGCGACGGCTAGCGCGATCAGTGCGACCGCGGCGACCACGATCACGATGGTGAGATTGTTTCCGCTCAGAACCAGATTGGACGCTGGCTCAGCTGCCAGCATGTGCCTGCTCATCGTTCTCCTCGGCAAGACCGGTCGTCCTGCCCGGGCGGTGCCTCCCGGCTACCTCGGCGGGTGTTACGGCACCATCCGGGTTGTGGGTGCCGCTTCCGGTTGAATCCGCGTTCCGCCGGATCACCTTGGCCGGTTCCCGGAGTCTACGCAGGCACAGAACCGATATGAAGGCTCTGCGCGTCGCTAATTGTGCGAGTGTCTAGCAATCCCCTGTCAGTGCCCAGGTTTGGGACCTGACATGCGAAATTTCCGGCGGTTTGGGGTCACTGCAAGGCCACAATTCGGCCAGGCCGAAATGCTGGCAACATGGACCCGAGTGAACCTTGAGACAACCTGGCACAACCAGGCAAGCACTCACTCGCCAAGACCGCCTGCCGTCCGAAAACCCCAGGCCAGAGCGCCGTAGACATCCCTTGACCGCACCCCGAGCAGCCCGTGACCCCCGCCAAGTCTACGGCCGGCATATCAACGCACTGAAACTCACCCGTCCTGCAGCCTGACCTCTTGGAAAACCCACACAAAGGCTCCCCAGCCTCCCCCGTAGGCCACCATGACTTACCGCAGGGCCACTCTCGACTTACTCACGAGGACATCTTTGATTTCTCATGAGGAGGTGGACGGCGCCCTCATGAGGAGACGCTCGACTCGCTCACAGGCACTCCCGAACTCCCACCCGAGACCGCGGTTCAACGTGCACACAGGAGAGCCTCGACATCTTGACCAGCGCATTCGCAGCCATACCTATCCGCCTTGCACGATCCGGCCCTCTGGAGTTCCGTAGTACCAATGCCGCTCAGCCGGAGCGGGAGGGAAGGTGCCGGCAGCCAGATCGACCAGGGCCTCTGCCAGCTCAACCAGCGGAGCCGCGTTGATGTGCTCTGCACCACGCAGGAAGCTGGTCGCGCTCTCCCCCAACTCGGGCCAGGTCGAGACTTCGGCTCGGTCCACGCCGCCGCGGGCCTCGATCCGGCGAGCCGCCTCCACAACACAGTGCAGGAGCACCTGTCGCTGGTCCTCGCCGAAGTCGTCCAGCAGGACTGCGAAACCGCTGCCGGCCAACGCGTGTGTGCGGAGATCCTGCTCCAACTCGGGCCACCACGGGGGCCGGAGGTCCGCCGGCGCCTCTGCACCGACTCGCGCCGCTTCGATGAAGAGAACCCCGAGTGCCACGTCATAAGCCCAGAACATCGCGCCTTCGAGGATCACCGGCACTGTCTTGCTCAACGGCACTCCTCCGCAGCCGATTGCCCCCAGCGCAAATCATGGCCTATCGACCCGGGCGCCTTCCCCGTTCAGCTGATCACGCCTCGAACACCGAGCAGCACTTTCGCAACGGCCCTGGTGCCATGACTGTCCCGACGCAACTGCGGCCACCGGCGTCCCGGCCTGCTTCTTCGCATCGGCCGCCTCCGCGCACCCCGAGGAGGTGCGCGGCAACGTCGCCGCCGGCAACGCGATCGCCATGCACAGCCGGATTCACGAGCAGCATGCTGCGGAAGCCATCAAGAGCGGGAAGTGGTTCCGCGCACCGGCCGACACGCCAGAGACCGGCACCCGCCCGGGCGAGCATCCACACCCATCCCAGGACATCCCGACCAGACCCACGCCATCACCCAAGAGCCGAGCCCGACCCAGATGCCTCGCTGATGACACGTCGCGTCCCCGCGGCCGGCATCCCATCCCTACGGCCGGCGTCACGTCGCCCCGGCGAGTGCGCAAAAGCGAATCTCCCAAAGCACCTCCGAGACCACGCACCAGGGGGTGCAGGCCCAAAACCGGCAGGCGCCCCTCCAAGAGCCCCAGCTTGGACCTGAACGCTCCCGAGGGGCATCTCAGAAGTCACACACCGGGCTTTGACCGCTCACGCCCCAAGCACTCCCTCCTCAGGACGTGCAGCGGCTCGAGGTGGCAGACCAGCCGGGCTGCCACGCCCATGAGCCGGCTCGCGACAACCACCGCCCGCAGGCGACCTTCAGAAGCCGCACCCACGGTTGTGAGCACTCACAGCCCAGCGTCTTTGCCAGAGACCCGTCGGGATGCGCCGTGCCGTCCGCCCGCAGGGCCACTGCACGGCTCGGCGCTGCGCCGGCTGGCCATGCGCTGCGCGGCTCGGCGCTGCGCCGGCTGACCGTGCGGTGCGGTACGCGGCTTGGCGCTGCGCCGGTTGACCGTGCGGTGCGCGGCGGCCATCGCCCACACGACGGTCCACACGACCTCGGGACGCGCCCCGCCCCGACGCGGTGGCGCTCAGCGCAAGCAGTCAGGGGTGCTCATCGCTGCAGGTCACCACCTGAGCGGCGGACGGCGTACCGGACGGGGTGGCGCCGTCAGGAACCACACGGCATCAGGAACCACACGACGTCAGGAATCGCACGACGCGTTCAGGCGGCCCACAAGCGAACCTTTCACGACCCCGTAAATCAGCTCAGGCCCTCTCCACGAATCCGTGGGGCTGGGCAGAGGCGATGTGATCCGTGGCCTAGGGAGAGGCGGTGGGCCTGCGGGCAAGCGTTTCAGGAGCCGCATGGGCCTGTTCGTCGTGTCCGTAATGGGCGTGGGTTTTCGTGGTGGCCGAAAAGCCGGTGCGTCATCCGGCTGACATGGGCCACTGGCGACCAAGCCCACCGCGCGCCGTAGCGGCGGCCCGGCCCGTGCGGGTCAGCGGGCGTCTCCCTGGAGGTGCTCAGCCATGGTCGGCGGGTGGTGTGACGTTGGCTCCGCCGTACGAGATGCGGGTTTACACCCCCGTACGGCGGGACGCCGCGCACCCGCGAGGACGCCAGCGGCGAGGCGGCGCAAGGCATCCTGCGGGCATGCTCGATGACCACGGGAGCCCCAGGAGCACCTTCCCCTCAACAGAGGAGGGCGAGAAGCCGTCCACCGGCCGAGGCCGCGTCGGGCCTGGGCCGGCACATCGGCACGGCGGTCACACCGGCACTGCGGCGGGCCAGCTCATGCGGATGTTGGTCCCCTTGGGGCTGGGGAACACCTCGACGTCGTCGGCCAAACCTTCGATGACCGCGATGCCGAAGTTCGACATGAACGAGTCAGACAGCATGCCGAGGTCGAGAGGCTGCTCCTGCTTGATCTCCTCGCTGGGGGCCTGGTCGCTGACCGTGACCTCGAAGCGCCCGGAATCGTCACGCAGCTCGATGCGGATGGGCTCACCCGGACAGTGGACCCGATGTGCCTCGACTGCCCGGGAACACGCCTCACCCACGGCGAGCCTGACCTCGTCCAGCAGGGACTCCTCCACGCCGGTGCGGCGAGCGATCGCCGTCGCCACCAGCCGGGCGGTGCGCACATGCGCGGGGAGAGCGCTGAACGTCAGCTCGACGGTAGCCATGCTACTTGTCTTTGCCGTGAGCTTCCTTGGCCTCGTCGACCGAAGCGTAGATCCCGAAGACCTTCGTCAGACCGGTGATCCGGAAGATCTTGAGAATCCGCTCCTGCGTGCAGACCAGCTCGAGCGAGCCGTCGTGGGCACGGACCCGCTTGAGCCCCCCGACCAGGACGCCGAGGCCCGTGGAGTCGAGGAAGTCGACCTTCTCCATGTTGACGAGAAGGTGGAAGTTGCCCTTGTTGACCAGGTCGATCAGGAGCTCACGCAATCTCGGCGCCGTGTAGACATCGATCTCACCCTCGACCTCCACGATGGTGAGTCGGTCTTCGGTGCGGTGATCCAACTTCAGATCCACAGATCCTCCAGCGCCTCGCCTGCGAAACTACCCTTTTGGGACTGGCAATCTGGAACGTGGCCCCAGACTGTCCGACCCTGACGCGCGGCATTCAACCACGCGCCTGGCTTGTGTCTATACGAAATCACGATTCCCGACGACTTTGCCCAACGATGCAAGACTGGAAACAGTGACTTCCTCGGCATCCTCCCCACAACAGGCAGGTCCACTCCTCCACCACCTGCTTGATGTTCCCGCACGTCATGAGCGTGTAACGCATGTGGAGCATGTTCCAGCACGTCAGGCGGGAGACGCGCGCTGGCCGGAATGGACACCGGACCTGCTGGTTACGCGCTTGGCGAACCACGGCGTCACAGGACTCTGGCCCCACCAGTACGAGGCCGCCGACCTGGCATTCCGTGGCCGAAACGTGATCATCTCCACGGGTACGGCGTCGGGGAAGTCGCTGGCGTACCTGACTCCGGCGGTCGCCTCCTGCCTCGACGGCGGCACAATTCTTTACCTGACCCCGACCAAGGCGCTGGCCGCCGACCAGCTTCGCGCCCTCCGCGAACTGCGCATCACGCAGGTGCGCGCGGCCTGCTTCGACGGCGACACCCCGTTCGAGGAACGCACCTGGGTGCGCCAGCACGCCAACTACGTCCTGACAAATCCCGACATGCTGCACCGCGGCATCCTCCCCCGCCACGCCCAGTGGTCGTCCTTCTTCCGCCGTCTCCGCCTGATCGTCGTGGACGAATGCCACGGCTACCGCGGCGTCTTCGGCTCGCACGTCGCCCAGATCCTGCGCCGCCTGCGCCGCGTCTGCGCCCGGTACGGCTCCCAGCCCACCTTCCTGCTCGCCTCGGCCACGGCCAGCGAGCCGGGAGCGTTCGCGAAGAGGCTGACGGGCCTTGAGATGGACGAGGTGACCGTGGACGCCTCGCCCAAGGGCTCGACGACCATCGCGCTGTGGGAGCCGCCTCTGACGGAGCTCCGGGGCGAGGGAGGCGCACCGGTACGCCGTACGGCGACGGCCGAGGCGGCCGACCTCCTGGCCGACCTCGTCCTGGCCGACGTACGCACGCTCGCCTTCGTCCGTTCGCGCCGCGGCGCGGAGACGGTCGCCCTGTCCGCCCGCGCCAAACTGTCCGACGTCGCCTTCTCCCTCACCCCTCACCGGACTCCCAGCACCGCGAAAACCTCCCCCACCGACAGCTCACTTGACCGCCCCGCCTCGGCCTCCCCGTCCGAGGCCCCCGAGGACCAGGGCTCGACGGGTCCGGACACCGCGATGCAGGGCGCTTCCGCCGTGAGCCCGTTCGGGTGGAACCTCGCGGATGGTGAACGGGCGGACCTGGCCGAGCTTCCCGACAAGATCGCCGCCTACCGCGCCGGCTACCTCGCCGAGGACCGCAGGCTCCTCGAGAAGGCCCTCCGCGCGGGCACCATCATGGGCCTGGCCACCACGAACGCCCTCGAGCTCGGCGTGGACGTCTCCGGCCTCGACGCCGTGCTCATCGCGGGGTGGCCCGGCACCCGGGCCTCCTTCTGGCAGCAGGCCGGCCGGGCGGGCCGCGACGGCCGGAACGCGCTGGCCGTACTGATCGCCCGCGACGACCCGCTGGACACCTACCTCGTGCACCACCCCCAAGCCCTGTTCGGGCAGCCCGTCGAGGCGATCGTCCTCGACCCGGACAACCCGTACGTGCTGGGGCCCCACCTCTGCGCCGCCGCAGCCGAGATCCCGCTGACCGAGAACGACCTGCCCACCTTCGGCTCCACCACGGCGGACGTCCTGGACGACCTCGTGAACCAGAACCTGCTCAGAAAGCGCCAGGCCGGATGGTTCTGGACCAGGCGCGAGCGCGCCACCGACCTCGCCGACATCCGCGGCGGCGGAGGCGCCCCCATCCAGGTCGTGGAGTCGTCCACCGGCCGGCTCCTGGGCAGCGTGGACGAACCGTCCGCCCACTCCACCGTCCACACCGGCGCGGTCTACCTCCACCAGGGCGAGACCTTCCTGGTGGAGTTGCTCGACCTGGACGCCGGCGTGGCCCTGGTCTCCAGCGGCAACCCGGACTACACGACGTTCGCTCGTGACATCACCGACATCTCCATCCTCTCGACCGAGCGCTCTCACCCCCTCGGCCCCGGCACTCTGCACTTCGGCGAGGTCGAGGTGACGAGGCAGGTGGTCTCGTACCTCAAGAGGCGCCTCCATTCAGGCGAGATGCTCGGCGACGAACCCCTGGAGCTGCCGCCCCGCACCCTCCGCACCCGTGCCGTCTGGTGGACGCTTCCCGCCTCGGCCGTCGCCCCGCTCGCCGAAGCGGGCATCGACCTCGGTGGTGCGGCCCACGCCGCCGAACACGCCTCCATCGGCCTGCTCCCCCTCTTCGCCACCTGCGACCGCTGGGACATCGGCGGCGTCTCCACGGAACTGCACGCCGACACGGGCCTGCTCACGGTCTTCGTGTACGACGGCCACGAAGGCGGCGCCGGCTTCGCCGAACGCGGATACGCCCGCGCGACCGACTGGCTGACGGCCACGCGCGAGGCGATCATGTCCTGCGAGTGCGAACGCGGCTGCCCTTCCTGCATCCAGTCGCCGAAATGCGGCAACGGCAACGAGCCCCTGGACAAGCGAGGCGCCATTCGCCTCCTCAACACCCTGCTCACGCCCGAACAGCGCATGCCGTCGCCTCCGGACATGGCGGCCGGCGGCTGCTGATGTCAGCGGACTTCCGCGAGGGGATGCGGATCTGCCGGGCCGGCCCGCGATCTACCGGTCACGGTGCGGGCGCCTAGTAACGGAACCGAGATCGGCAACTCCGTCCAGACATCGACGACATCGCCGGTGAGCGTGCAGCGGGTCAGCTCGACGCCGTTCTGCTCGGCGAGTGTGGAGGCCCTGCCGCAGGCGCCTGTTGAGTCGATCACAGCCAGCCGTGCCGCCGCGAGGGCACTGAGATCAGCGGCGCTGGCGACACGATGGCGCGCCACGCGTACGGAACCTACTGTGGCGAAGACCATGG
The DNA here is from genome assembly GCF_003236395.1 of Nonomuraea aridisoli. Lineage (GTDB taxonomy): Bacteria > Actinomycetota > Actinomycetes > Streptosporangiales > Streptosporangiaceae > Nonomuraea > Nonomuraea aridisoli. The sequence continues at coordinate 11,067 of NZ_POUD01000273.1, forward strand.
TGATCGCCATCAGGAGCCCCATGAGCGCCACACCCCAGAGCGTGGCCGAGCCCCGCTCTCTGGCCGAGCCACGCTCGCTTGCGAGGGTGGGTCGTGCGACCGAGCTATGCCCTCTGGCCGAGCCGCGCTCGCTTGCGCGGCCGTGTCCGGCGACCGAGCCATGTTCTCGCGCAGAGGCGCGCCCCTCGGCAGAGGCGCGCCCCTCGGCAGAGGCGCGCCCCTCGGCAGAGGCGCGCCCCTCGGCAGAGGCGCGCCCCTCGGCAGAGCCGCGCTCCCTCATAGCGCCGTGCTCCTTGGTCGAGCCGCGCCCTTCGACGGACCGGCGCTTCCGCATGGTCCGGGCGGCGCTCTGTGGCCGTCTCTCATGCTGCGGCAGAGCCCCAGACTCTGGCTGGGCGGCTTCCATTGCGGTGCCCCGTGCTTCCGGATTGATCGCTGCCTCCTGTCCAGTGGTCGGGTCACCCCGGTCTGCCAGGGGGATGTCCCTGGCAGACCGGGGTTGGCGAGGTTTGCGCTCACTGAGGGACGTCGGGTTCGGTGTCGGCGGTGGCTGCGGCTGATACGCGGACGGCGGGGAGTGAGTGGCCCCAGGACGGTCGTACTTCTACTGTGATCTGCACTTTGGTGAGCTCTGGATCGCGGGATACGGCTACTTCGGCGTCTGGGGCGGTGGATGCGCGGGCGACATCGCGGACTTGGTCGAGTGGCTCACCCCTGGCTGCGGCCCGAGCCGCCGCGCGGGCCGCGTCGACGCATTCGAGCTGGACGCCGACGGCTTGGACGGCCCACAGGGCCGCGGCCAGGACGACCATGAGGGCGGGCAGCATCGCAGCGGTCTCGGCCGTCACCGAACCCCGCGATGCCGGCCTCCTGCCGCTCGTGCGAGGTCGCGGCGGGCCCAGGGTCACTTCTGGGCGGTGTTGAGCGCGCGCTCGATGAGCGACGTCAGCATCTCCTGGACCTCCGCACTGCTCACGATCTTGAACAGGATCGCGGCGAAGGCGCAGGCCGCGATGGTGCCCACGGCGTATTCGGCTGTGGACATGCCTCGCTCACGGTTGACGCTCGCGTAGTGGAGCCACTTGTTGATGCGCGGCCTTGTGGCCGTCGCGGGCTGGTCTCGGCGGTTGGGGAGTGATCGCTCGCTCGGGCTGGTGCGGGAGTGGTCCGGCTGGTCGGTGGAGGTGCGCTCGGCTGTCTCGTGCGTGCTTGGAACGAGTGTCATGGCGTCGTTCGACATGGTCGGGTGAGTCTCGTCGGCTGGGGCGGCTTTGATGTCGTCGGGCGTCGTGGCGGGACTGTGCATCGTGCCTCCAGGTGGGCGGGTCGGGGC
>NZ_POUD01000274.1 GCF_003236395.1 Nonomuraea aridisoli
CCTCAACAACCCCACCCCAGCGGGACCATCCTCCAGCCCCACCGCGCAAACTCCAGCGGGGCGGCTTGGAGGTGGGCGGCGGAAGATGCTGGCCGGGGCCGCCGCCGTTCTCGTCGCGGCCGCGGGTGTGTCGGCCGCTCTCGCGTGGCGGGACGAAAGCGCCCCGACCAGCGCCGCCACCAGTGCCCCCACCGGTGCGGCGAGCTCGGCGGCGGACGACGGCGAGCCGCCCCGGCGGGCCGCCACCGCGGGCAACCCGCTGAGAGCCGAGGGGCCCGTCACGTTCTACGCCCCGCCGGAGCCGGGGGCGAGCCGCCAGGCGGAGCTGTGGCAGGACGAACGCCCGGACGACGCCGAGCTGATGCGCCGCCTGGCCGCCGTCCCCCACGCCATCCGCCTCGACCAGACGGACGCCAGGCCGGAGGTGGCGCAGCGGCTCGCGGAGGCCCGCCAGGCGGGCGGCGTCCCGGTGTTCCTGGTCAATCACCTGCCCGGCGGCGACTGCCGACCGGCCACGCCCACCGACAGGGAGGCGTACCAGGAGTGGATCACGGGCGTGGCCCGCCAGATCGGCCCGGCCGCGGCGGTGGTCGTCCTGGCGCCGTCCAGCCTGGTCAACCTGCCCGGCACGGCGGCATGCGACCCAGGCGGCTCGGCCCAGCAGCGCTACGACGACCTGCGCCGGGCCGTGCGCACGCTCAAGTCCAACCCCGCGACGGCCGTCTACCTCGACGGCAGCCAGGCCGACTGGCCGGGCACCGAGCTCATGGCCGAGCGGCTGATCGGCGCGGGGATCGAGGAGACTGACGGCTTCTTCCTCAACACCGCCGCCTTCCAGGACACCGACAGGACCGTCGCGTACGGCAAGGCGCTGTCCGCCTGCATCGCCGCGCGGCGGGCGACCGGCCGGACGGGCTGCCCGGCGGACGTCCAGGTGGACCCCGCGGCCATGCCGCACTTCGTGGTCGACACCGCCAGGAACGGCCGCGGCTCCTGGCGGCCGGACAAGCGGTACGCGGACCCGCAGGTGTGGTGCAATCCGCCCGGCCGGGGCGTGGGCGAGCGGCCCACGACGGAGACGGGTGAGGAGCTGGTGGACGCGTACCTGTGGATCGCACGGCCGGGCACGTCCGGCGGCCGGTGCAGGCGGGGCACGGACGGCGAGCGCGACCCCGAGCGCGGCGTGGAGTCGCCGCCGGCCGGCGAGTGGTGGGCGGAGCTGGCCCTGGAGCGGGCGCGGAACGCCGTTCCGCCGCTGCGCTGACGCGGCCTGGTCAAGCGAACGGTAGATCTCCGGCGGCCTGCCTTGCCCGGACGACCTCCCGGGGTAAGTCTGTGACCTGCATCTTCACTCCGTCGGGAGGTTCTTCGTGAGCAAAGCGCGGGTGCCGTGGAAGGCCGTGATCGGCGGCTCCGTCGGCAATCTGGTCGAGTGGTACGACTGGTTCGTCTACAGCAGCTTCGCCGTCTACTTCGCCGCGGCGTTCTTCCCCGAGGGCGACGACACGGCGAAGCTGCTCAACACCGCCGCCATCTTCGCCGTGGGCTTCTTCATGCGCCCGCTCGGCGGCTGGCTGCTCGGCCGTTACGCCGACAGGAAGGGCCGCAAGGCGGCGCTCACGCTCACCGTCACGCTCATGTCGGCCAGCGCCCTGCTGATCGCGATCGCCCCGACGTACGACGCCGTCGGCTACTTCGGCGCGCTCGTGCTCGTGGTCGCGCGCCTGCTGCAGGGCCTGTCGGTCGGCGGCGAGTACGCGGCCAGCGCGACGTACCTCACCGAGGCCACCCCGCGCGGCCGGCGCGGCTTCGCCTCCAGCTTCCAGTACGTCTCCATGACCGCCGGCCAGCTCGTCGGCCTCGGCCTGCAGATCGTGCTGCAGAACATGATGTCGGCCGAGGCGCTGAACTCCTACGGCTGGCGCATCCCGTTCGTGGTGGGCGCGGTGGGGGCCGCGGTCGTGTTCTACCTGCGCCGCAGCCTGCTGGAGACGGAGGCGTACGACGAGGAGGAGCGCGCCACGACGGGCGCGGGGCGCGGCACGATCAAGGAGCTGCTCGCCCACCGGAAGGAGGCGCTGCTGGTCATCGCACTGACGATGGGCGGCACGGTCGCGTACTACACGTACACGACGTACCTCACCAAATACCTGTCGAACACCGCCGGGCTGGCCAAGGAGACGGCGACGCTGGTGAGCTTCTGCGCGCTGTTCGTCTTCATGTGCCTGCAGCCACTGGCGGGGGCGTTGTCGGACCGGATCGGGCGGCGGCCGCTGCTGATCACGTTCGGGATCGGGTCGATGGTGGGCACGGTGCCGCTCATGACGGCGCTCGGCGGGGTGAGCGGGTTCGCCGGCGGGCTGGTGCTGTCGCTGGCCGGCCTCGTCCTCATCACCGGCTACACCTCGATCAACGCGGTGGTGAAGGCCGAGCTGTTCCCGACGAACGTGCGCGCGCTCGGCGTGGCGCTGCCGTACGCGATCGCGAACGCCCTCTTCGGCGGCACCGCCGAGTACGTCGCCCTGTGGTTCAAGGACGCCGGCGTCGAGTCGGGCTTCTTCTGGTACGTCTCCGGCTGCGCCGCCGTCTCGCTCGTGGTGTACCTCACCATGCGCGAGACCAGGGACGCCGCCCTGTCGCGGGCCGAGCAGGCGTCGGGCGACGCGGTGACGGCCCGCGTCTGACGCCTGCGGGTTCCGCCGACCGCCTGCGGCGCGGTGGATATGGGAATGAAGTCACGGTGTCGGGTGCCACAGAATGGACACGTGACCGCACGCCTGCGCATCGACCCCGAACTGAGGATGTTCCTGCCCGTGAGCCGCCGCCAGGAGTGGCAGGAGGTGACCCCCGACGGCACCTCGACGCTGGGCCACCACGTCGAGTCGCTCGGCGTCCCCCTGACCGAGGTGGGCCCGCTCGTGGTCAACGGACGCGGCGTGCCGCCGTCCTGCCAGCTGGCCGACGGCGACGTGGCTGAGGTCCACCCGGTGCCGCGTCCCCAGCAGCTGCCGCAGGAGCCGCGGTTCCTGCTCGACGTGCATCTCGGCACGCTGGCGCGGCGGCTGCGGCTGCTCGGCATCGACGCCGCCTACCACAACGACATGGACGACCCGTCGCTGGTGGTGCAGGCCAACGAGGAACGGCGGGTGCTGCTGACGCAGGACCGCGGCCTGCTGCGCCGCCGCGCGCTGTGGCTGGGCGCGTACGTGCGCGGCTCCGACCCCGCCGACCAGCTGCGCGACCTGCTGGAGCGCTTCGCGCCGCCGCTGCGGCCGTGGACGCGCTGCACGGCCTGCAACGGCGAGCTGGAGCCGGTGCCGAAGGACGAGGTCGAGCCCCTGCTGCAGGCGGGCACGAGCCGCACGTACGACGCCTACGGCCGCTGCCGCGAGTGCGGCCAGGTCTACTGGCACGGAGCGCACAGCGACCACCTGGAGGAGATCATCCGTACGGCCCGCGCCTGGAGCACCGCCTAGGCCGCGCTCCTGGAGCGGCGCCTAGACGGCCAGGAGCTTGCGGACGTCCTCCTGGTGCAGGTCCTCGGCCGCGCCGGTGCGTACGACGTGGCCGCCGTCGAGGATGACGAACGTGTCGGCCAGCCGCAGCGCGATGTCGAGGTACTGCTCCACGAGCAGCACCGGCAGCCCGGCGGTGTGCAGGCGTTCGATGGCGGCCTCGATCTCCAGGATGATCGACGGCTGGATGCCCTCGGTCGGCTCGTCGAGGATGAGCATCCGGGGCCTGGTCACCAGGGCGCGGGCCATCGCGAGCTGCTGCTGCTGGCCGCCCGACAGGTGCCCGGCGCTCCGCTTGAGCAGCGGCCGCAGCGCCGGGAAGAGGTCGAGGGCCTCGTCGATGGCCTCCTTCGGCTGCTTGGCGGCCTCCACGGTCACCAGCAGGTTGCCCAGCACCGACAGCTGCGGGAAACACTGGTGGCCCTGGGGGACGTAGCCCATGCCGAGGCGTACGCGCTCGTGGGGCTTGAGGCGGGTGACGTCGGCGCCGTCGAACGTCACCGTGCCCGCGGTCGCGGGCAGCACCCCCATGACGGTGTTGAGCAGCGTGGTCTTGCCGACGCCGTTGCGCCCCATGACGCACACGAGCTGCCCGGGGCCCACCTCCAGCGACACCCCGAACAGGACGCGGGCGCGCCCGTACCCCGACTCGAGTCCTTTCACCGACAGCATCGCCCGGCCTCCTCTCCTGACCCGGCAGCATGCCGGTCGCGGGTCACCGGCGCCGCCCCGGGGAGCGAACGCCCGCTGAACGTCTGATGGCGGTCACCGGAGATGCGCACAGGCGGTTCCTTCCTGGCTGACCGGTTCTGCGAGAAAGGTGACTCGGCGACGTTGCGGGGGAACCGCCGCGACGTCAATGGGCCATTGCGAAACGTTCACGACCGCTCCCCGACCGCGTCGTCCGCTCTCCTGCCCAGGTAGACCTCCTGCACCCTGGGGTCGGCGCTGACCTCGTCCACCGACCCCTCGACGAGCACCCGGCCCTCGTGCAGCACGGTCACCGTCGAGGCGTGCCGCCGCAGGAAGTCCATGTCGTGCTCGACCACGACCACCGTGTGGTCCGCGGCGATCGCCGTCAGCAGCTCCCCGGTGCGCTCCCGCTCGTCCTTGGACATGCCCGCCACCGGCTCGTCCAGGAGCAGCAGCCTGGGCCGCTGCGCGAGCAGCATCCCGATCTCCAGCCACTGGCGCTGGCCGTGGGAGAGCACGCCGGCCGGCCGGTCGGCGAGCGCTTCGAGGCCCGTCCTGGCCAGGGCGTCCGCGACGGCCTCGGAGACGCCCCTGCGCCGCCGGGTCAGTGCCCACAGCGGTTTGCGGAAGCTGGCGGCCAGGTCGAGGTTCTCGACGACGGTGAGCTCCTCGAACACCACCGACGTCTGGAACGTCCGCCCGACCCCGAGCCGGACGATCTGGTGCTCCTTCCTGCCCACCAGGTCCTGACCGGCGAACCGGACGTTGCCCGCCGCCGGCCGGGTCAGCCCGGTGACCACGTCGATCAGTGTGGTCTTGCCCGCGCCGTTCGGGCCGATGAGGAAGCGCAGCTCCCCCTCCGGCACGGTCAGATTCACGCCGTCGAGCGCGCGGAACCCGTCGAACACCACCTGTACGTCACGTAGCTCGAGCACTGCGCAGCCTCCCTGCCACGGTTTGCGCGACTCCTGCGATGCCCTTGGAGGCCAGCGTCATGACCAGGATGAACAGGGCTCCTTGCAGGTAGAGCCAGCCGTCGGCGAACTGCTCGCTGAACGCGGTCTTGGCGTACCCCATGACGACGGCGCCGAGCACGGCCCCGGCCAGCACGTGCCGCCCGCCCACGGCCACGGCGACGACCAGCTCCAGCGAGGGCACGACGCCGAGCAGCGCCGGCGAGATGATCCCGACGACCGGCACGAACAGCGCCCCGGCGAGGCCCGCCATGCCCGCCGAGGCGGCGAACGTGACCGTCTTGACCAGGGCGGGGTCGTAGCCGAGGAACCGCACCCGGTCCTCGCCGTCGCGCACGGCGACGAGCAGGCGGCCGTACCGGCTGTTCACCAGCTGGCGGGTGCCGAGGTAGAGCACGCCGAGCACGCCCGCCACCACCAGGTAGAGGCCGCGCTGCGTGGAGTCCTCGGCGAGGTCCTGGCCGAACAGCTCGAAGAAGTTCGTCATGCCGTTGGTGCCGCCGGTCAGCCCCTGCTGGCCGACGAGCAGGATCACCATGGCGGCGGCCAGCGCCTGGGTGAGGATCGCGAAGTACGCCCCCCGTACGCGCTGGCGGAAGACCAGCGTGCCGAGCACCACCGCCAGGATCACCGGCCCGAGCACCGCCATGGACATGGCGAAGACCGGGTTGGCGAACGGCACCCACAGGGCGGGCAGCTCCTCCACCCCGCTCCACACCATGAAGTCGGGCAGCCCGCCCTCGGCCTCGGTGAGCTTGAGGTACATCGCCATGGAGTAGCCGCCGAGCCCGAAGAAGACGCCCTGGCCGAGGGTGAGCATGCCGCCCTTGCCCCAGGCCAGCCCGATGCCGAGCGCGACGATCGCGTAGCACAGGTACTTGGCCAGCAGCCCCAGCCGGAACGGCTCCAGCAGCAGCGGCGCGGCGACCAGCGCGACCACCGCCACGGCCGCGAAGGGCAGGTGTCGTCTGATCATGTGAGCACCCTCGACCTGAGCACGAACAGCCCCTGCGGCCGTACCTGGAGGAACGCGATGACGGCGGCCAGCACGATCACCTTGGCCAGTGAGGCGTCCGACCAGAACTCGGCGTAGGAGTTGAGCAGCCCGAGCCCGAGCGCGGCGAGCACCGCCCCACGCAGTTGCCCCAGCCCGCCCGCCACGACGACGAGGAAGGCGTCCACGATGTAGTACGTGCCGAGCGCGGGCCCGACCGGCCCGATGAGGGTGAGCGCCACCCCCGCCACACCGGCCAGGCCGGAGCCGATGAAGAACGTCAGCATGTCCACCCGGCCGGTGTCGATGCCGCTGGTGGCGGCGAGCTGCCGGTTCTGCACCACGGCCTGCGTCCTGCGGCCGAGCCCCGTACGCGTCAGGTAGAGCCAGACGGCCACCACGCCGGCCACGGCCAGGCCCATGATGAACAGCCGGTTGTAGGGCAGGATGCCCACCCCGCCCGACAGCCAGGCGGGGGCGGGCACCTGCACGTTCGGCGCGCCGAACAGGTCGCGGGCCAGTTGCTGCAGCACCAGGCTGACGCCCCAGGTGAGCAGCAGCGTGTCGAGCGGCCTGCCGTAGAAGTGCCGGATCGCCGAGCGTTCCAGGATCAGCCCCATGACGCCGGCGACCAGGAACGCCGCCGGCAGCGCCAGCACCATGTCCTGCAGCAGGAACGCGGTGTAGGCCCCGGCCATGATGAACTCGCCGTGCGCCATGTTGATCACGCCCATCTGGCCGAACGTGAACGTCAGCCCGAGCGCGATCAGCATCAGCACCGCCCCGATCGACAACCCGATGGGGAGCTGGTTGAGGAAGGCCGTCATCACTGGCCCGCCAGCCCGGCCGCCCACGGGTAGCCCTCGAGGTACGGGTCCGGCTTGATCGGCTCACCGGAGTCCCACACCTGCTCGATGAGGCCGTCCGGCTGGATGATGCCGATGCGGGCGGTCTTGTACATGTGCTGGTTGTCGCCGTCGATGGTGACCTTGCCCTCGGGCCGGTCGAGCGCGATGCCCGGCGCGGCCTTCTTGACCGCCTCGACCTCGGTGGTACCGGCCTTCTTGACCGCTTCGGCCCACAGGTGGACGGCGTTGTAGCCGGCCTGCATGGGGTCGGAGGTGACCTTGTTCTGCCCGTACTTGGCCTTGAACGCCTTGACGAACGCCTCGTTGGCCGGGGTCTCGGTGGTCTGGTAGTAGTTCCAGGCGACGGGGTGGCCGGCGATGTTCTCCACGCCGATGCCGGTGACCTCCTCCTCGGCGATGCTGACCGACAACACCGGCATGCTCTCGGCCGTGGCGCCCGCGCTCTTGAGCTGTTTGAAGAACGCCACGTTGGAGTCGCCGTTCAGGGTGTTGAAGACGGCGTCCGGCTCGGCCTGCATGACCTTGTTGACCAGCGTGGAGTATTCGGTGTGGCCGAGCGGGGTGTACTCCTCGCCGAGGATCTCCATCCCGTTCGCCGCCGCGTACGCTTTGATGATCTTGTTGGCGGTGCGCGGGAAGACGTAGTCGCTGCCGACCAGGAAGATCCGGTTCCTGCCCTGCTCCTTCAGGTAGTCGAGGCCCGGGATGATCTGCTGGTTGGTGGTGGCGCCGGTGTAGAAGATGTACGGCGAGCTCTCCAGGCCCTCGTACTGCACCGGGTACCACAGCAGCGCCTTGTAGCGCTCGAAGACCGGCAGCATCGCCTTACGGCTGGCCGAGGTCCAGCCGCCGAAGACGGCGGCGACCTTGTCCTGCCTGACGAGCTTGGTGGCCTTCTCGGCGAACGTGGGCCAGTCGGAGGCGCCGTCCTCGACGACGGGGACGATCTTCTTGCCCAGCACGCCGCCGGCGTTGTTGATCTCTTCGATGGCCAGCAGTTCGGCGTCGCGTACGGTGACCTCGCTGATCGCCATCGTGCCGCTGAGAGAATGGAGCAGACCGACCTTGATCTCGTTGGACGAGGCGGCGGTTTCTGCGTCGGATCCGCAGGCCGCCAAGGCCATGACGAGCAATGCGGACAGAATCGGACGGGAGATGCGCACAGCCGGTCCCTTCCTGGCTGACGAGTTCTGCCAGAAAGGTGACTCCGCGACATTACCCCGGAAGATCCCGAACGTTAATTGGCCATTGCCAAACTTTCACAAGGGCACTTATTCCGTCATGTCGGGATTCTTCGCCCTGTGAAACCGACACGACATCACCCGGCAACAGCGTGGAAACGGCCGGTTCCTATGGTCCGGCCATGCGGCTTACCTCACACGAGCAGGAGCGGCTGCTCATCCACGTCGCCGCCGGGGTGGCGCGGGAGCGCCAGGCCAGGGGCCTGCGCCTCAACCACCCCGAGGCTACCGCCATCATCGCGTCGTTCCTCATGGAGGGCGCCAGAGACGGGCGCAGCGTCGCCGACCTGATGGAGGCCGGACGGTCGGTGCTCGGCCGGGCCGACGTCATGGAGGGTGTCCCGGAGATGCTGGAGAGCGTGCAGATCGAGGCGACGTTCCCCGACGGCACGAAGCTCGTCACCGTCCACAGGCCCATCCCGTGATCCCCGGGGAGTACGCGCACCCCGAGGGGACGATCGAGCTCAACCCGGGGCGGGAGCGGGTGACCGTACGCGTGGTCAATACGGCCGACCGGCCGGTGCAGGTGGGCTCCCACTACCACTTCGCCGCCGCCAATCCCGGCCTGGAGTTCGACCGGAAGGCCGCCTGGGGCATGCGGCTCGACGTGCCGGCCGGCACCGCGATCCGCTTCGAGCCGGGCGTCGAACGCGACGTGTCCCTGGTGCCGATCACCGGGGATCGGGTCGTCCCCGGCCTGCGGCCGGAGTGGGCGGGGCCTCTCGATGACTGACATCTCCCGCGCCCGCTACGCCGCCCTCTACGGCCCCACGACCGGCGACCGCGTCCGCCTGGCCGACACCGACCTGTGGATCGAGGTCACCGACGACCTGTCGATGGGCCCGGCCGGGGCCGGCGACGAGGCCGTGTTCGGCGGCGGCAAGGTGATCCGCGAGTCCATGGGTCAGGCCCGCGCCACCCGCGCCGAGGGCGCCGCCGACCTGGTCATCACCGGCGCCGTGATCCTCGACCACTGGGGAGTGGTCAAGGCCGACGTCGGCATCCGCGACGGGCGCGTCCACGCCATCGGCAAGGCCGGCAACCCCGACACGATGGACGGCGTCGACCTCGTCATCGGCCCGTCCACCGAGGTGCTCGCGGGCAACGGCAAGATCCTCACCGCCGGGGCCGTCGACTCCCACGTCCACCTGATCTGCCCGCAGCTCCTCGACGAGGCGATCGCGTCGGGCGTCACCACGATCGTCGGCGGCGGCACCGGCCCCGTCGAGGGCACCAAGGCCACGACCGTCACCGGCACCTGGTACCTCGGCCGCATGCTGGAGTCGCTCGACGCCTACCCGCTCAACTTCGCGCTGCTCGGCAAGGGCAACACCGTCAGCTCCGAGGGCCTGCTCGAACAACTGCGCGCCGGCGCCTCCGGCTTCAAACTCCACGAGGACTGGGGCTCGACCCCGGCCGCCATCGACGCCTGCCTCACCGTGGCCGACGCCTCCGGCGTGCAGGTCACCCTGCACACCGACACCCTGAACGAGGCCGGCTTCGTCGAGTCGACGCTCAACGCCATCGGCGACCGGACGATCCACGCGTACCACACCGAAGGGGCAGGCGGCGGGCACGCGCCCGACATCATCCGCGTGGCCGCGTACGCGAACGTGCTGCCGTCGTCCACCAACCCGACCAGGCCGCACACCGTCAACACGCTCGACGAGCACCTCGACATGCTCATGGTGTGCCACCACCTCAACCCCTCGATCCCCGAGGACCTCGCCTTCGCCGAGTCGCGGATCCGGCCGACCACGATGGCCGCCGAGGACGTGCTGCACGACATGGGGGCGATCTCGATGATCGGCTCCGACTCCCAGGCCATGGGGCGCATCGGCGAGACGATCATCCGTACGTGGCAGACCGCGCACGTCATGAAGGCCCGGCGAGGCTCGCTGGGCGGGCCGGCGGACAACCTGCGGGCCCGGCGCTACATCGCGAAATACACCATCTGCCCGGCCATCGCGCACGGCCTGGACGCCGAGGTCGGCTCCGTCGAACGCGGCAAGCTCGCCGACCTCGTCCTGTGGGACCCGGCGTTCTTCGGGGTCAAGCCCGACCTCGTGCTCAAGGGCGGCGTGGTGGCCTGGGCGCAGATGGGCGACGCCAACGCCTCCATCCCGACGCCCCAGCCGGTGCTGCCCCGGCCCATGTTCGGCGCCTCACCCGTGACGGCCGCGGCGACCTCGCTGCACTTCGTCGCGCCCCTCGCCCTGGAGTCGGGCCTCGCCGACCGGCTGGCCGTGCGCCGCCGGCTCGTCCCGGTGGCCGACGTTCGGCGGCGCGGCAAGTCGTCCATGCCGCTCAACGACGCGCTGCCCCGGATCGAGGTGGCGCCCGACACGTTCGAGGTGCGTATCGACGGCGACCTCATCGAGCCCTCCCCCGCCGCCACCTTGCCCATGACCCAGCGCTACTTCCTGTTCTGAGGAGCTTCATGCACGGACTTCCCTCGGCGGGCTCGCCCGGATGAACCCGGCGCTGCTCCTGCTCACCGACTCCCGCCTGCCGGCCGGCGGCCACGCCCACTCGGGCGGCGCCGAACGCGCCATCGCCTCGGGGGCGGTCGGCGACGTGCCGTCGCTGGCGGCGTTCCTGCGCGGACGCCTGCACACGACCGGCACGGCCACCGCCGCCCTGACCGCCGCCGCCTGCGCCGAGGCCGACACTCATTCACGTCCGGGGGCGACGCTCGACGCCGAGGCCGGCGCGCATTCACGTCCGTGGGTGGCGCTCGACGCCGAGGTGGACGCCAGGACCGCGTCTCCCGCGCAGCGGGAGGCCTCGAGGACGCAGGGCCGCCTGCTGCTCCGGGTCGCCCGCCGCGTGTGGCCGTCGCCGGCGCTCGACGGGCTGGCGCGGGCCGTACCGAGCCCGCATCATCCGATCGCGCTCGGGGTGGCGGCGCACGCGGCCGGGGCCACGCCCGAGGAGGCCGCGCTGGCGGCGGCCTATCACGCCGTCAGCGGACCCGCCACGGCGGCGGTTCGACTCCTCGGCCTCGACCCCGTGGCCGTGCACGGGCTGCTGGCCGACCTCGCCCCCGACCTCGCCGCCGTCGCCGCCCGGGCCCGCCTCGCCACCGCCGGCCCTCCCCACTGGGAGGCGCTGCCCGCGGGCTCGGCCCCCGCCCTCGACCTGATCGCCGAACAACACGCGCAGGCCGCCGTCCGGCTCTTCGTCTCCTGAACGCTCCGCAAGGAAGGACACCTCACCATGGGCGCCAATCACGACGACCACCACCACGCCCCCGACGGACGCGGCCGGGCGCTGCGGCTAGGGGTGGGCGGGCCGGTCGGCAGCGGCAAGACCGCCCTGGTCGCCGCCCTGTGCCGGACCCTCGGCCCCACGCTGTCCCTCGGCGTGGTGACGAACGACATCTACACCACCGAGGACGCCGACTTCCTGCGCCGGGCGGGCGTCCTGGACGAGGAGCGCATCCTCGCCGTCGAGACCGGCTGCTGCCCGCACACCGCCATCCGCGACGACATCGCCGCGAACCTCGACGCCGTGGAGACCCTGGAACACCGCTTCGGCCCCCTGGACCTGGTGATCGTGGAAAGCGGCGGCGACAACCTGACGGCCACGTTCAGCCGGGGCCTGGCCGACCGGCAGATCTTCGTGCTGGACGTCTCGGGCGGCGACAAGGTGCCCCGCAAGGGCGGCCCCGGCGTCACCACGTCGGACCTGCTGGTCGTCAACAAGACCGACCTGGCGCCGCTCGTGGGCGCCGACCTCGACGTGATGGCCCGCGACGCGAACGCCGTACGCGGGGAGCGTCCGGTCCTGTTCACCTCCATCCGGCAGGACCCCACGGCCGTGGACACCTGCGCCTACCACCTGCACGGCGGCACCGGAGTGCTCGCCGAGCCCGAACCCGGGCACTTCGTCGCCTGCGCCCGGCTCAGCACCTGTCAATAGGAGAAACACGTGAGTTCGTACCG
>NZ_POUD01000275.1 GCF_003236395.1 Nonomuraea aridisoli
GGCTTCTTCTACCCGCCCACCCTCCTCGACCACGTCACCCCGGACATGGCGGCCTTCCGCGAGGAGACGTTCGGCCCGGTGGCGAGCGTGACGCGGGTCCGCGGGGCCGAGCAGGCGATCGAGCTGGCCAACCGGACCGAGTACGGCCTCGGCGCCGCCCTGTGGACCTCCGATCTCGACCGGGCGCGCCGGCTCGTCCCCCTCCTCGACGCGGGCGCGGTCTTCGTCAACGGCATGGTGGCCTCCGACCCGCGCCTGCCCTTCGGCGGGATCAAGAAGTCCGGCTACGGCCGCGAGCTCGGCTCCTACGGCATCAGGGAGTTCGTCAACGTGAAGACCGTCTGGTTCGGCCCGGCGGTGACGGTATGAGCCCGATCCTCCGTCCCGACGAGCTGCCGGCCAAGGACCGCGGCGCCGGAGCGCGTACCGTGCCGCTCGTGACCGGCGCCCGCGGCGCGACGACGTTCCTCAACGGCATCACGAGCTTCGAGCCCGGCGCGAAGATCGGGCACCACACGCACAACGTCGCCGAATCCGTGATCGTCATCCAGGGCGACGCCGTCGTGGACATCGACGGAGTCCGCACCCCGCTGCGCACCTTCGACACCACGTTCGTGCCCGCCAACGTCCCCCACCACTTCGAGAACGCCTCCGGCACGGCGCCCATGAGGATCTTCTGGACGTACGCGTCCGTGGAGGCGACCAGGACGCTCGTCGAGTCGGGCGAGCACTCCCGCATCGACGCCGAACACCCCGCCGGACCGGCCGGCCCGGCCGACCTCGTGCACGAGAGCGCGCTGATCACCGTCCTGCCCGGCCACGAGGAACGCTTCGAGGCGGCGGTCGCCGCGGCCGCGCCCCTGTTCCAGCGGGCGAAGGGCGCCCGCACGTTCGTCCTGGAGCGCTCGCACGAGAACCCGCGGCAGTACCGCCTCGTCGTCGGCTGGGAGTCGATCGACGACCACACCTCGGGCTTCCGGAGCTCGCCCGCGTTCCGGCAGTGGCGTGAGCTCATCGGCGACAAGATCGCGGGCCTGCCGGAGGTGACCCACTTCCGGCACGTGCTGACCGCCTTCTGACCCCCCAACGACCGAGGAGTACGTCCCCCATGCCCACCACCGTCGAGCCCGACCCCCAGGGGTTCTACTTCGTCGGCGGGACCCCGTTCTTCGCCTCCCGCCACGACCAGCGCATCTCGTACGCCCTGTACGTGCCCAAGGACCACACGCCCCAGGCGGCGCCGCTGCCGCTCGTCGTCATCCAGCACGGCACCGGCCGCTCGGCCGAGCTCTACCGCGACCGGTGGAAGAGCTTCGCGATCGAGCACCGCTGCGTCATCCTCACGCCGCTCTTCCCGGCCGGACTGGTGGAGCCGCGCGAGCTGCACAGCTTCAAGTTCCTCTCCTCCGGCGGCATCCGGTTCGACGAGGAGCTGCTGCACATCGTGGACGAGGTCGGCGAGGTGTTCAACACCGAGACCGCCCGGTTCTACCTGCACGGATTCTCCGGCGGCGGGCAGTTCGCGCACCGCTTCTTCTACGTGCACCCCGACCGGCTGGCCGGGGTGTCGATCGGCGCCCCGGGCCGGATCACCCGGCTCGACGACTCACTGCCGTGGTGGCTCGGCACCGGCGGGTTCGAAGAGGTCTTCGGCACCCGGATCGACCTCGAGGCCATGCGGAAGGTGCCGGTGCAGATGGTGGTCGGCGGCGACGACGTCGAGACCTGGGAGATCAACAACGTCGGCGGCCCCAACTGGCTCGACGGCGTGGAGCAGACCGGCCGCACCCGGATCGAGCGGCTGGAGTGCCTGCGGGCGAACTTCGACGAGCACGGCATCCAGGTGCGCTTCGACGTCGTCCCCGGCGTCGGTCACCGGGGCAGCGCCGTGATCCCCGCCGTCCAGGAGTTCCTCGGGAAGCTGCTGAACGAGCGCGGCACCCGCTAGAGACCTGCCCGCCTCCGGCCCGCCGACGAGAGCCCGCCTACAAGAGCCCGCCCACCGCCCACACACACACACGAGAGAACGGTATTCGTGACTCCTCCGCTCCCTGAAGGGAGCGGCTTCTCGCTAAGCCGCTTCCGCAGCCCGGCGAAGGGCAAGCCCTGCCCTCAGAATGTTGATCGCCGCGTTCACATCAGCGTGCGCAGCATGACCGCACGCCTGACACCGGAACTCGGCCTGGGTGACGCGGTTCTCCCTCACGCAGTGCCCGCAGCGGGCGCACGTGCGGGAAGTGCCGGCAGGGTTCACCGCGATGAGCTCTCGACCGGCGCTCTCAGCCTTGTGCGACAGGATCGTCAGGAACACCCCCCAGCCCGCGTCCAAGATGCCTCGGTTGAGCCCGGACTTGGCGGCGACGTTCCGGCCGGGCGCCTCGACCGTGCCGGACGCCGAACGGGTCATGTTCGCGATCCGCAGCTCCTCGTGCACGATCACGTCATACCCGCGCACCAGCGCGTTCGCGACCTTGTGCGCGTAGTCGACCCGCTGACGGCCGACCTTGCCGCACAGGGCGGCGATCCGTGCCACCTCCTTGAGGCGGCGCGTGGACCCGCGCTTCTTACGGGCCAGGTCCCGCTGAGCCGCCGCGAGACGATCGGCGGTCGCGGCGAGGTGGCGCGGGTTGGCGACGTGCACACCGTCGCTCGTGGTGACGAGAGCGGCCACACCCAGGTCGATCCCGGCCACCGCACCCGCGGCGGGAAGCGGCTCGGCGGGAACGTCGTCGCACGACAGCACCACATACCAGCGGTTGCCCTCCCGCTTGACGCTGATCGTCTTCACCCGGCCCCGCACCGGCCGGTGCCGGTGCACCCGCACATGCCCGACGCCCTGCAACCGCACGAACGTAACCGAGGGATGTCCGGGCTGGGAGTCCCACCGGCAGCCGTCGCCGTCCTTGGGCCACTCCACCGTGCCGAACCGGCCCCGCCCCTTGAACCGCGGGAAGCCCGGCGTGCGCCCGGCCTTGACGCGTGCGAAGAACGCGGCGAACGCCTTGTCGAGCCGCCGCAGAGTGGCCTGCTGGGAAGAGAACGACCACCGGCCCTGACCGTCGGGGTCGTCGGCGCGGATGTGCTTCAACTCGCCCGACTGATCGCCGTACCGGACGGTCACCCCGGCTTTGCGGTAGGCGGTGCGGCGGTGCTCGATGGCCGCGTTGTACAGCTGCCGGTGATCCTCCAGGCACTGCGCGAGCGCGGCGGCCTGCTTGGCGGTGGGACGCAACAGGAACCTGAACGACCTGCGCACTCCCACCTCCCACGTTCGGTAACCAGACGACCACGATATCGGCCGGCGCCGGCAGAATCCGGAAGGACATCTATGATGCGCGGACCTGGCAGGTCAGGGCACGCTCGGGTCTTGACGGCCCTCCCGCTCCCGATCCCCCCGATGGCTGAAGCCGCCGGTCCCCTCGGGAGGTTCTGATGGCGAACGACCACGCGACCATCGACATGTGCCCGGTGCACGCCTTCCTGAAGGAGCTGGCGGATCGGGACATGCGGCTGCACTCCCTGATCGTCCACTGGCGCGGGCGGACGGTCCTCGACCTGTGGCAGTGGCCGCACGAGCCGCACCGCAAGCACAAGATCCACTCGGCCACCAAGAGCTTCACCGGCACCGCGATCGGTTTCGCCGAGGCCGAGGGCCTGCTAGGGCTCGACGACCCGGTGGTGGGCTTCTTCGACGGACGGCTGCCGGCCCCGCCGGCGGAGAACCTGGGCCGCATGCGCGTCCGCGACCTGCTGACCATGCGGACCGGGCACGGCCGCGGGCTGTCGGGCGCGACGACCCGTCTGCGCCAGACGGGCTGGATCGGCGAGTTCTTCGAGGAGCCGGTGGTGGAGCCGCCCGGCCGCTCCTTCGTCTACAGCAGCACGACGAGTCATGTCCTGTCGGCGATCGTGCAGCGGGTGTCCGGTCAGCCGGTGGACGAGTACCTGCGTCCGCGCCTGTTCGAGCCGCTGGGCATCACGGACTTCGACTGGGAGCACGACCCCGAGGGCGTGGCCAGCGGCGGCAACGGCCTGTCGATGCGCCCACGCGACCTGCTGTCGTTCGGGATCCTCTATCTCCAGGACGGGATGTGGCAGGGCGAGCGCGTCCTGCCCCGCGGCTGGGCGAGGCGGGCCGCCACCCCGCACGTGCGCCGGGCCATCAGCGGCACGTGGAACGGCCGGGAGCTGCTGCCGCCCGCTCCTGACGCCGTCGCCGACTCCGGGTACGGCTACCAGTTCTGGACGACCGAGGACCGGATCTACAACGCCTCCGGCATCTTCGGCCAGGAATGCATGATCTTCCCCGACCAGGACGGCGTGGTCGTGGTCACCGGCGCCATGGGCGAGGACACCTACCACGACCTTCCGGAGATGTTGCGCCGGACGTTCAGGAAGGCGTTCGGCGGCGCCGCGCGCGCGACGGCGGAGGACGACGCGGTCGAGCGGTGGGTGCGGCGCGCCCGCGAGCCGCACCCACTGTGCCCCTCGCCGTGCCGGCCCGGCTTCCGCGAGACGTACGACTTCAAGCCCAACGAGCACGGCGTCGACTCGTTGTCGGTGGAGGTGACGGCGGACGCGGTGCTGCTCGTGGTCGAGGACGATCACGGCCGGCACACCGTCGAACACGGCATCGGCCGGTGGGCCGAGCAGCGCACCGGCGTGAGCGTGTGGCGGCTGCACCACTCCTACCAGGACGCCCGCGCCCCCATCCTGGCCGCCGCCGAGTGGGCCTCCCCGGACGTCCTCCGGCTGACGTGGCACTTCCTCGAAGCGCCGTTCATCGACACGCTCACGCTCCGCTTCGACGCGGACGGCGTCACCGTCGAGCACCAGGTCAACGTCAACTCCGGCCCGACCGCGCTGCCCGCCGTCCGCGGCCTGCGCCGGATCTAGCACCCCCTACGTCATCAGCCCCAGGAGGCGAACGGTGTTGTCACAAGCGTTGTCGCAACTCGCGGCGGCCGATCCGAACCCGGATCCGGCGGCCTGGCGGATCATCACGAAGATCGCCTACTTCGCCGGCCTGATCGGCACGTTCGGCGGCACCCTGCTCTACGTGCTGGTGCTGCACCCCGTGCTGACCCGCTCACCGGTGGCCGCCGCCGACCGCGACGTCCTCCGTCGCCGCGCCGCGCTCATCCTGGCCGCCGTCGGCACGTGGTTCCTGGTGTCGCTGTACTTCCAGCTCGCCGGGAAGGGGGCGCGGGTCAAAGGGCAGGAGATCCCGTACTCCGAGGCCGTGCTGCCGGGACGGGTCCTCGCCTACCTGACCGCGCCCGCCAAGGCCGGCGAGTGGATGTCCACCGGCGCCCAGGCGGCGATCCAGTACGGCCTGTGGGCACTGTCGGCGGTCGTGCTGATCCTGCTGTGGCGCTCCCGCCTGCACACCCGCGTCACGCAGGTCGCCGGCGCCGCGTACGTCATCGCGTTCGTCGCCTACGCCGTCACGTGGGTGCCGACGGATCCGGGCGCGGAGACGTTCGACAGCGTGCTGGGCAGCGTCCTCGACCACGTGCACGTGTTGTCGGTGTCGACCTGGGTCGGCGGGATCGCCGGGCTCGCGCTGCTCGCCACGGCCCACCGCCGCCTGTCCCCCGGCGCGGGGGCCGTGTGGGCGCGGATCTGGTCGAGGTTCAGCGTCGTCGCGCTGGCGGCCGTGGGCGGCATGGTGGTCAGCGGCTCGTGGCTGGCCTGGAAGAACGTCGGCGGCCCCGGCGACCTGCTCACGACCGAGTTCGGCCGGTTCCTGCTGGTCAAGCTCGTGCTGGTGGGCACCATGGTGGCGATCGGCGCCCTGCACGAGTTCGTCCTCATGCCGCGCATCGGCAGGGCCCAGGCCGCCGGGGAGGAGGGCTCGGTGTTCCGGCTCGCCGTCCGCGTCTTCCCCCGGCTCGTCGCCGTCGAGGCCGTGCTGGGGCTCGGGGTGCTGGTCGTGCTCACGTTCCTGACCGGGTCGGCGCGGGCGGAGAGCGGTTCGGCGGAGCCGGTGGTCAGCGGCGGAGTGATCATGGTGGGCGTGCTGCTGATCGCCGTGGTCGTGACGTCGTTCGTCACCACGGCGAAGATCTCCGCCCGGCTCGGCCGCACCGCCGCCGACCCGGCCCGGGTGATGATTCCCTGAACGCGAAAAACGGCCCGTCGTGACGACGAGCCGTTTTCGGAGGGTGCGCCGCCAGGGACTCGAACCCCGGACCCGCTGATTAAGAGTCAGCTGCTCTGACCAACTGAGCTAGCGGCGCAACAGATGTAACTGTATCAGCCGCCGGACACTGCCCGCGCCCGTCTCCTTCAGCCCAGCCGGGCCGCCAGCCTCTCGTACGCCCCGATCACCAGGTCCCAGAACCCCTTGACGTCGAGGGACGTCGCCACGAGCGCGTTGGCCCGACGGTCGCCGACCTTGAAGTCGGTCACCGTCATCCCTCGGGTGAACTGCCCGGCCGTCTCCACGTTCACCACCGCCGGCACGCAGGTGAACAACGACGGGTCCAGCACGTACGCCACCGCGCACGCGTCGTGGATGGCCGGCCCGCTCTCGGCGGTCACCACCCCGTACGAGTGCGCGGCCGGCACCAGCAGCCCCGCCAGCCGCCCGAGCGGCTCCATGCGCTCCAGCACCTGCCTGGTCACCACGGCCGTCAGCGTCACGTCGAGCCCCAGCATCGTCACCGTCCAGCCGGCGTCGAAGACGATGGCGGCGGCCTCGGGATCGGCCAGCATGTTGAACTCGGCCGCCGGGTTGTGGTTGCCGCGGGTGTAGGAGCCGCCCATGATGACCAGGTCACGGGCCCATTCCACGACTCTCGGCTCCCGGCGTACGGCGAGGGCGAGGTTGGTCAGCGGGCCCACGGCCACCAGCGTGATCTCGCCGGGCCGGGCGCGCAGCGTCTCCACGATGAAGTCGACCGCGTGACCCGGCGCGGGCCCCCGCCGCGGCGCGGGCAGCGTCACGTCGCCGAGGCCCGTGGCGCCGTGCACGTGGCCCGCTCTGACGGTGTGCCGCATGAGTGCTCCGGCGCTGCCGGGCGTCACCGGGACGTCGCCGAGCTCCAGGAACTCACGCAGGGCCAGGGCGTTCGCGGTGGTCAGCGAGAGGTCGACGTTGCCGCCCACGGTGGTGAGGCCCACCAGGTCGAGGGAGGATCCGGCGGCCAGGGCGAGCGCGAGCGCGTCGTCGATGCCGGGATCGCAGTCGATGAGAACCTTCGTCACGTCCGCAGCGTACGCATGAACCGGACGACGCACACATCTGGCCCCGGGCATGGATCGGGCCGGGCAGTTCCCCCAAAGCTGCCCGGCCCGATCGGTGGCGGTCCAGGCCGGCGCTTTCCCCCAAAAACGCCGGCGGTCCCGCACTTTGCGAACCGCGGTCCCCCTCCGCGTCCGCATCGGTGAAGGTCCTCGGCCAGTCGCCAGAGCTCCTGACCTGCTACAACGCTACCGAGGCGAATGCAACGGTCGCGTCATAACGGGGTCGAATATCGGTTTAATCCATTTACGGAAGTTCCAACCGCACGTCAGTGCCGTCCTGGAGTGTCCGGCTCACCGTGCAGTGCTTCTCGTGCACGCGTTCGGCGACCGCCCTGAAGACCTCGTCGGCCGCCTCCGACGGGAGCTCCACGTCGTAGGTGACCGTCACCGGCCCCAGCTTGTTGCTCTCCACCTTCTCGGCCTGGACGGTCATCTCCAGCCGCACCAGCCGGTGCCCCCGCTTGGCGGTGAGCGGCTCGACCGTCACGATGTTGCACCCGCCCACCGCCGCCAGCAGCAGCTCGACCGGGGTGAACACCCCGGCCTCGTCTCCGCCTCCGATCCGCACCTCGGCGCCGCGGGCGTTGGTGGCCCGGAATCCGTCTTCAGTCCGCTCGACTCGCACGTTAGCCATGTTCACAGACCCTACTCAGATGGCTCTCATGTTCGTTCAGCATGGTGAAGCCATGGCTAGCGAGGC
Source organism: Nonomuraea aridisoli (assembly GCF_003236395.1). Classification (GTDB taxonomy): domain Bacteria; phylum Actinomycetota; class Actinomycetes; order Streptosporangiales; family Streptosporangiaceae; genus Nonomuraea; species Nonomuraea aridisoli. Next base: position 7,952 of record NZ_POUD01000275.1, read on the forward strand.
GAATGCTCATCATGGCCCGATCCTCTTCTGGTCCGGTGTCGCGGTGGCCCAGGTCGGCGCCGTCCGGCCGGGGTTCGGTCACCCGTTGACGCCGGTGGCCTACGTCGCCGCGGCGCTGCTCGTGGGGGTCGGCTTCCTCACCGTGCGAGCCGCCGCCTACCTGCGCACCGAGGAGGCCGGGCAGCGGTTGCGGCTCGGCGGCTACCTGGCCGGCGCGCTGCTGGTGGCCTGCCAGTTCAGCCTGACGGCGGACGCGACCGAGCCCGGCCGGGTGGGCTCGCTGCTGCTGTACGCGGCGGCGGCCGTGATGGTCATCTGGAACCACCGGGTGCACCCGCCCCGGCCGCGGCTGCTCATCGCCACCGGGCTCGACCCGTCGGCGCTGCGCGAGCGCCTGGCCGGGGAGACCGACACCGTGGCGGTCTACCGCGCCGACCGCGTCACCGACGAGTTGCGCGAGCTGGAGGCCCGTTACCGGCTCATCCTCGTCGTGGGCGCGGAGCACGACCCGCGCGCGAAGGAACGCGTCAGCGCCTCCGGGCTGGGCCGCGAGATCCCCGACATCGCCGAGCGCGAGGTCGAGGTGGCCGGCCCCGTCCGGTTCCAGCGGTACGTCGGCGGCGCCCTGGCCCGTCTGTCCGTCCCCAGGTCACAGGTGAGTTTCACTTCCCGGCAAAAGGTTTAGCCTGAGCATATGACCGGTCTGAAAGCGTGGGCGCCGGACAAGGAGGCAAGGTGACGACTTTCCCCGGAAGCGCCCGTGTCGAAATGGTCATGGGCATGCCGGTCAGCGTGGACATCCGCACGGCGTTGCCGGAGCGCGAGCTCACACCCGTGCTCGATGACGCGTTCGCCTGGTTGAGGTGGGTGGACGACACCTTCAGCCCCGCCAAGGAGGACAGCCAGGTCGGCCGGCTCAACCGCGGTCAGACGATCCGCCAGATCCCCGAGCTGATCGAGGTCCTGCACCGCTGCGACGAGCTCGGCGAGGCCACGAACGGCTGGTTCGAGTCGCGGATCAACGGCGTGATCGACCCGTCCGGCTACATCAAGGGCTGGGCTCTCGAGCGGCTGTCGCGGGCGCTGTGCAACGCCGGTGCCGTCGACCACCGCATCAGCGCGGGCGGCGACGTCAGGGTGCGCGGCTCGGCGATGCCGGGCAAGCCGTGGCGGATCACCGTACGCGACCCGCGCACCGGCGTCGTGCGCGCGGTCGTCCACGCCCACGACCTGGGCATCGCGACCTCGGGGCGCAAGCCGATCGTCAACCCGCGCACCGGCAGGGTCCAGGAGGGGATCGGCTCGGTCACGGTCATCGGGCCCGACCTGGGCGTGGCCGACGCGTACGCCACCGCCCTGTACGCCATGGGCCCCGTGCTGGCCCGCCGGTTCGCCGCCGACCTGGCCGCGTCGGGGCCGTACGAGACCATGATCATCGCGCGGGACGGGCAGGAGACCACCACGCCGGGCTTCACCCGCCACACCGGGTCGGCCACCCGCCTGGCCGTCTGACCCCGGGCGCACGGGACGGCCCGGCCGAGGCGACCGGGCCGTCCGACGCTGTCCGCTAGGCGTCGGGGTGTCGACGCAGATATTCGATGTAGATCGGGCGCAGGGCCTCGCCCAGCTTGCCCTCACCGGCGGCGATGGCGTCGCTGAGCAGCGCGGAGACCTTGCTGAGGTCGTTGGCGCTCTCGGTGGTGTGACCGCTGGCGGCCTCGGCGGCCGGGATCACCTTCAACAGGTCCCACAGGAACCCCAGGTCACCGTGGCGGACGGCGTAACGCACCGCGCGCTCGTGCAGTTCGTGGGCCGGCAACGACTCGAGCTCGTTCACGTCCATCTTGCTTCCTCCCCCTGCACGCCCTTCCCTGCGCCACGAGCCCATAACTCAGAGGCATCGTAGAGGTACGGACCTATCGCGGCCCCCGTGCCGAAGTGGGAGGATCAAGCAGCGTGAGATTCATCATCAGAACCCTCGCGGCAGCGGTGGCCCTGTGGGTCGCCATCCAGCTCGTCGACGGCATCGAGGTGGCGGCCCCCTCCGGCTCGGCCGGTTACTGGGGCGTCCTGCTCGTCGTGGCGTTGATCTTCGGTCTGGTCAACGCCATCGTCAAGCCGATCGTGAAGTCGCTGGGCTGCGCGATCATCGTCCTGACCCTGGGGCTCTTCCTGCTCGTCATCAACGCGGCGATGTTGCTGCTGACGGGCTGGATCGCCGGCCAGCTGGACATCCCCTTCCATGTCGACAACTTCTATCCGGCCGCCTTCTGGGGCGCCATCATCGTCAGCCTGGTGAGCTGGCTGCTCGGTCTCTTCATCCCCGACAACGACTGACCCTTCTTCCTGGCGGCGCTCACGACAGCGGGGCGACCGAGCTGCGTTCGCGCAGCGTGGGACGCTGGACGACCCGGCGGCGGCGGGCCCCGCCGTCGGCCGCCGCCGCGACCAGCCGGACGGCCGCGCGCACGATGCCGTCGATGTCCCAGTCGACGGTGGTCAGGCCGGGCGAGAGCAGCCCCGACATCGGGTGGTCGTCGTAGCCCATCACCGACACGTCGCCCGGGATCGACAACCCCAGCTCCTGCGCCGCCGCGTAGACGCCGTAGGCGATGGAGTCGGCGAAGCAGAACACCGCGGTCGGCCGCTTCCCCGACAGCAGCTCGTGGGCGGCGCCGGTGGCGGCGGCCAGGCCGTGGGAGGCGAAGACGACCTCGATGTCGAGCCCCAGCCGGTCGGCCTCGGCCGTGACGTGCACGTCGGCGGGCCGGTCGGGCGTGCTGGCCCGGGTCGGCGTGAGCACGGCGATGCGGCGGTGGCCCGACGAGCGCAGATGCTCCAGGGCGAGCGTGACCCCGCGCCGGTTGTCGAAGACGACCTCGCCGGCCGTGCCCGCGATCGAGTCGCCGATCGCCACCACCGGGACCGATTCGCACAACTCGCGCCAGAACTCCGCCGCCGGGTCGATCGGCTGCACGATCAAGCCGTCGACGCGCTGGTCGCGCAGCTGCCGGGCGAGCGCCCGCTCCCTGCCGGGGTCGCCGACGGCGTCGAGGATCAGGGCGTAGCGGTCCTTCTCCCGCAGGCCCCTGCTGATGCCGACGGCCAGCGACTGTTGCCAGAGGTCTTCGAGCGAGCCGCACAACACGCCGATCATGCCGCTGCGGCCGCTGGCCAGCGCCCTCGCGATGGGGTCGGCCTCGTAGCCGAGCTCGGCGGCGGCGGCGCGCACCCGCTCCATGGTCTCCTCGGACACCTGCAGGCCGCGCAGCGCGTAGGAGACGGCCGCCGGTGACAGGCCCGTGGCCTGCGCCACCTCACGGATCGTGGCTCTCTTGCGAGGCATTCCGCCAGCCTATTCCGTGACACCGACACCGTGGTGTCAGCCTCCCGCCAGTTTACCTGTATTGTCAGTAGGGAATTAGGGGAGGGAATCCGTGAGCATCGACGTGCACCAGCACCTGTGGACGCCCGCGTTCGTCGCGGCGCTGCGGGCCCGTACGTCGCCGCCCCGGCTGGACGGCTGGACGTTGCTGCTCGACGGCGAGCCGCCGTACGAGGTGGATCCGGCCGACCACGAGCGGCGCGACGCCGCCGGGCTGGAGCTGGCGCTGGTGTCGTTGTCGAGCCCGCTGGGCGTCGAGTTCCTGCCGCCCGGGGAGGCCTGGCCGCTGATCGAGGCCTACCACGAGGGCGCGCTGGGGCTGGGCGAGCCCTTCGGGGCGTGGGCGGCCACCTGCCACAGCGAGCCCGACCCCGACCGGCTGGCCGCCGACCTCGACCGGGGGTTCGCCGGCCTGCAGATCCCGGCCACGGCGGTGCCGGACGACCGGCTGCTGGAGGTGCTGACCGCGCGTGACCTGCCGCTGTTCGTGCATCCGGGACCGGCCGCCGCGCCGCCCGGCACGCCGCCGTGGTGGCCGGCGCTGGTGCCGTACGTGCAGCAGATGCACGCGGCGTGGCACCACTTCCACGCCGTCGTACGGCCCCGGCATCCGCGGCTGCGCGTCTGTTTCGCGCTGCTGGCGGGCCTCGCGCCGCTGCACACCGAGCGCCTGGCCGCCCGGGGCGGCGGGCGCGGCCAGGTCGACCCGGGCTTCTTCGTGGAGACCTCGTCGTACGGGCCGCGCGCGATCGACGCGATCGTCCGCGAGCTGGGCATCGACGTCGTGGTCAACGGCTCCGACGCCCCCTACGCCACGGCCCCCGACC
>NZ_POUD01000276.1 GCF_003236395.1 Nonomuraea aridisoli
CACCCTCTGCGAAACCGCCGCCCAACTCCCGGACCCACATGTGACGCCGCGTCAACCCCCGACCTGGCGTGAAGACGTCACGCGGCCACGGACCTCTGAGCCTCGACCCCGCGGACGCACGGAGCCCGCAGACCCCTGGCCCCCGGACCTGCGGGCCTTGCGGCCTTCGGTCTCGGGAGCCGGGAAGCGCGGGCCTGTGGGAGGTGTCAGGTGGGGAGGCCGCGGACTACCGGGGTGGTCAGGGTGCCGATCTCTGAGATGCCGATCGCGACCGTGTCGCCGTCGTGCAGGGTGAACGGGAGGTCGGGCACCAGGCAGGTGCCGGTGGCCAGGACGGCGCCGTCGGGGAAGAGGTCGGCGCGGAACAGGTAGGCGGCGAGCTCGTCGAGGCGGCGGTGGAGCTGCGAGGTGCTGGCCTTGCCGTCCCAGACGGTCTCCCCAGCCCTGGTGATGGTCAGCGTGATGTCCAGCGCGTACGGGTCGGCGACCTCCCACGCCGGCCTGATCGCCGGACCGACCGCGCAGCCGCCGAGGTAGATCTTGGCCTGCGGCAGGTAGAGCGGGTTGACGCCTTCGATGGTGCGGGAGCTGACGTCGTTCACCACCGTGTAGCCGACGATCTCGCCGGCCGCGTTGAGCACCAGGCCGAGCTCCGGCTCCGGCACGTCGATCTCGGAGTCGGCGCGCACCGAGATGCGCCCGCCGTCGCCGGTCACCTTCCAGGCCACCGACTTGAAGAACAGCTCGGGCCGCTCCGCGTCGTAGACGAGCTCGTACACGTCGGCGGCCCGCTCGCTCTCCAGCACGCGGGCCTCACGCGAGCGGCGGTAGGTCACGCCGGCCGCCCACACCTCCATGCGCCCGTCCACGGGGGCCAGCCGCGAGACCGCCCCCGACGGGTGCGCCGGACCGCCGGCCGCCGCGCAGCGCTCGCGCAGCTCGGCGGCGGAGAGCCGGAGCAACTCGCCGACGGTGGTGATGCCGGACAGCTCGGCCACGTGTTCGCCGTCGTCGACGCCGACCGTGTCGGCACCGGTCAGAGGGCTGGTGAACCTGACGATGTGCATGCTGCTCCGTTCGGACAGGGGGTGCGTCATCCGATGAAAGTCTCCCCCATTTCCCCGGGAAACGACTCAGCGGGGAGCGAGAAGCGTGGTGTCCTCCGATGACCTAGACGACCTCGAAGTCGGCCATCATCGCCATGTCCTCGTGTTCGAGGTTGTGGCAGTGCAGCATGTAGCGGCCCCGGTAGCCCTCGAAGCGGGCGAGCACGTCCACCACCTCGTACGGGCGCACGTCGACGGTGTCCTTCCAGCCCGCGTCGGTGGCGGCGGGCGGGCGGCCGTTGCGCGCCAGCACCAGGAAGTGGGCCAGGTGCAGGTGCACGGGGTGGTGGAAGTCGCTGGTCAGCCGCCAGACCTCGGCGGTGCCGAGGCGCGGCCGGGCCAGCAGGTCGCCGGGGCGGTAGACGCGGCCGTTGACCGTCCAGCTCTGGCCCGTGCGGCGGAAGTCGAACGACCGGGTGGTCACGGGGACCGGCCGCTCCGGCGGGCGCGACAACGTCTTCGGCACGGCGCTGTCGTCCTTGGCCCGGCGGGCGACCACGAACCGCATGACGTTGCCCGCGGGCCCGTCGGCCAGGGTGTTGACCAGGGTGACCGTGCTGCCGACCGGGTAGGCGGAGAAGTCGACGACCACGTCCTGCCGCTCGCCCGGAGCCATGGGCAGCGTGTCGTGCCGCACGGGCGCGGCCAGCAGCCCGGAGTCGCTGCCGATCTGCGTGAACCCGCCGCCGGGAGCCAGGCGCAGCCGGAGCCTGCGGGCGTTGGAGGCGTTGAGCAGCCGCAGCCGGTGGCGGGTGGCCGTCACCTCGTGCACCGGCCACGGAGCGCCGTTGACCAGGATGACGTCGCCCTCGACGCCCTCCATGTAGTCGCTGTCGTGGCCCTCGTGGGTGCGCGGGTAGCGGAAGGAGCCGTCCGCGGCGAACGAGCGGTCGCAGATCATCAGCGGCAGCTCCCGCTCGCCCCCGGGGAGCGGGAGCGCGTCCTCCTCCTCGTCGCGCACCAGCGCGAACCCGGCCAGGCCCTGCCACACCGCGGGCGCGGTGTAGTCCATCCGGTGGTCGTGATACCAGAGCGTGGCGGCCCGCTGACCGACCGGGTAGCGGTAGTCCTTCGCGCCCTCGTGGTGCACCTCCCCCGGGTGCGTCATGTGGGCGGCATGACCGCCGTGCCCGGAGTGTCCGCCGGCGGGCACCACGAGGTCGGTCGGGTAGCCGTCGGAGTCGGGCGGGGTGACGCCGCCGTGCAGGTGGGTCGAGGTCGGCACGGGCAGCTCGTTGCGCACCCGGATCGTGGCCGGCTCGCCGCGCCGCAGCTCGAACGTGGGGCCGGGGAACGTGCCGTCGTACCCCCAGACCTCGGTGCGCAGGCCGGGCAGGATCTCCACCCGGGCCACCCGCTGCGTGACCTCGTACAGACCGGGCGACACCGGGCGCGCGACCCGCGGGATCGGCAGCGGCACGGTGAACGGCGCGGGCATGGGCGCGCTGCCGGCGAGCAGCTCGCCGGCGACCTCGCCGCACCCGGTGGCGGCGAGCGCCGTGCCGCCGAGCAACCCGAGGAAGCCGCGCCGCGACAGGCCGGCCCGGCGCGCGCTCATGCCGCGCTCCTGGCACGCAGACCCCGCCACGCCCACATGGTGAACACCGCCGACATGCCGAAGAGCGCCATGCCGAGCGGGATGTGCAGCGCGACCAGGCGCGCGTTCCCCAGCGCCACCTGCGCCGTCTCGACCAGCACCATCGCGAGGCTGATCAGCGCCGGCCGGGCGGCCAGCCGCACGGGCCGCCACAGCAGGACGGCGCAGACGAGCTGCAGGAAGAGCATGGAGAAGGTGAAGCCGCCGTTGTTCTGGTGCCAGGTCAGCAGGTCGACGTCGCCGGTGACGAACAGCCCGGCCAGCACGGCCTGCACGAGCACCCCGAGCAGATGCCCGGTGGCCGTGACGCGCAGCGCCCACACGATCCAGCTCGGCGCCGGCGCGGAGACCGGCACGCCGCCGGCGAGGGGGGTTGTGGAAGTCATGCCGGTAATGCTGCACGTCAGCGGCCCGGCGCCGCATCGGACGGCGGACGGCTTCTCGGCGTACTCCCCCGGGCGTACGCGACGCCTTCCGGGGCGGAAACGTACGACCTGGGGATGACGCCGCGCCTCACCCCGCTCCCCTACCGTGTGACCATGAACAGCAGGAAGGCGGACGCGCTGGTCGCGGTCGGCGCGCTCGGCGCGATCGTCGGGGGCACGTACGGGAATCTCTCGTGGACGGGCCCGCTGGAGCGCCCGCTCGATGCGACGGGCACGCTGCTGATCGCGGTCGCGGCGTTGTCGCTGGCCTTCCGGCGCACCGCCCCGCTGGCCGCCGGCGTCGTCGCCGCGGCCGCCGCCGTCGTCTACTACGCGGCCCACTACCCGGGCGTGTTCGCCGTCGCGCCCGCGCTCGCCTCGGTCTACACCCTCGCCGTGCTGGGCCGCCGCCGGGCGGCGATCTGGCTGTCGGTGGCGATGTCCGTGCCGGTGTACGCGCTGATGGCGCTGGCGTCCGAGGACCCGGCGGCGGGCAACTGGATGACGCTGCTGACCGGCTGGCTCGTGGCCATGGTCGTGGTCGGCGAGGTGACGAAGAGCCGGCGGGCGTACCTGCGGGCGGTCGAGCAGCGCGCGGAGGAGGCCGAGCGCACCCGTGAGGAGGCCGCGCTGCGCCGGGCCGGCGAGGAGCGGCTGTGGATCGCGCAGGAGTTGCACGACTCTCTCACCCACAGCATCTCCGTGGTCAACGTGCAGGTGGCGCTGGCCCTGGAGCTGCTCGACCGCCGGCCCGAGCGGGTCAGGCCGGCGCTGGAGGCGATCAAGGAGTCGGGGCACGAGGCGATGCGCGAGCTGCGCGCCACCCTCGGCGTGCTGCGCACGGGCGACCCCGCCGAGGAGGCCGAGACGGGTCTGGCCGGGCTGCCGCGCCTGGTGTCGCGGGCCGAGGGCGCCGGGCTGCGGGTGGCCCACACGGTGTCCGGGGAGCCGTACGCGCTGCCGCCCGAGGTCGACCGGGCCGCGTACCGGATCGCGCAGGAGGCGCTCACCAACGTGCTGCGGCACGCGGGCGCGGGTGCGGTCACGGTCGCCGTCGAATACGATCCCCGAAAAATAACCTTAAACGTGGACAATGACGGCGAGCCGGGCACGGCGCCGCCGGGAATGGGGTTGATCGGGATGCGCGAACGCGCGGTCGCGCTCGGCGGCTCGTTCACCGCGGGCCCCGGTCCGCACGGCGGGTTCACCGTCCGCGCCGAGCTCCCGGTACGGGCGGCCGCGTGAGCGACGCGGCCGTGGTCCGGGTGCTGCTGGCCGACGACCAGCCGCTGATCCGGGCCGGGTTCCGGGCGCTGCTGGAGCTCACCGACGACATCGAGGTGGTCGGCGAGGCGGGCGACGGCGCCGAGGCGGTCGAGCTGGCCGGGCGGCTGCGGCCCGACGTCGCGCTGCTCGACGTCCGCATGCCGCGGCTCGACGGCATCGAGGCCACCAGGCGGATCGGCGCCTCTCCCGAGCTCGACGGCGTGCGCGTGGTGATCCTCACCAACTACGCCCTCGACGAGTACGTCTTCGCCGCGCTCAGGGCCGGGGCCAGCGGCTTCCTGCTGAAGGACATCGAGCCGGCCGACCTGCTGCAGTCGGTGCGGGTGGCCGCCCGCGGCGACGCGCTGCTGTCTCCGTCGGTGACCCGCCGCCTGATCGAGGAGTACGTCAGCACCCCGCCCCGCCCCGCCGCCGTGCCGGGCCTGGAACGCCTGACCGGCCGCGAACGCGAGATCGTCGCCCTGGTCGCCCGCGGCATGTCCAACGAGGAGATCGCCGGACACCTGGTGATCAGCGCGGCCACGGCCAAGACCCACGTGAGCAGGTCGATGGTGAAGCTGGGCGTGCGCGACAGGGCGCAGCTGGTGGTGTTCGCGTACGAGTCGGGCCTGGTGGTCGCGGGGGCGGGCGGTCAGAACGCCAGCAGGAACTCGTAGGCGTGCAGCAGGAGGACCAGCAGCCAGAGGGCGACGGCCGCGGGCTGACCCCGGCCGGTTCCGTCAGCGATCACGGGCACAACGCCTTCCTCTACGGCGATGTCACTCCCAGTGTGCGCCTGGGTGCCCGGCCTCGTGCAAGGCTCCGGCGCAGACCGTGACCATGCCGGTAGCCGCCGGTAGCGACCGGCGCGAACGATCGCCGCGAGGCTTACCCGTTGACGGGTTTGCCGAGGGCGCTGCCGGCCAGCCAGTCCTGCCACGACTTGGCCCACGGCGTCGGGCCGTTGCCGAAGCGCAGCTTCCTGGAGGTGCCGGTGACCTCGATGATGTCGCCGCGCTGGGTGAACTCGTAGAACCAGCGGGCGTTCTCCGTGCTGGCGTTCACGCAGCCGTGGGTGACGTTGGTGCTGCCCTGCGCGGCGGACGACCAGGGCGCGGCGTGGAAGAAGGTGCCGCTGTAAGTCATCCGGACGTTCCACTTGGTGGGGATGCGGTACTCGCCCGGCCTGCCGATCGTGGCCGAGTCCATCACCATCTCGGGCGCCTTCTCCTGGGCGATCATGACGCCGGAGTAGCTGTCGTCGCCCGGCTTGCCCAGACTGACCGGGATCGTCTTGACGACCTCGCCGTTCTTCCTGACGACCGCCTTGTGGGTCTCACCGCTGACCTTGGTGATGTGCTCGTCGCCGACGGTGAAGCTCGCCTTGCGGTCCTTCGTGCCCCACAGCCCGTCCCCGGCGCGCACGCCGGCCAGGTGCGCGACGACGGTCACCTTCTGCCCCACCGGCCAGTACTCGCGTGGCCTGAACTGCACCTCACGGTCGCTGACCCAGCTCCACGCGCCCTCGACCGGCTCCGACATCCGCACCTCGAGCGACCGCTCGACGCGGGCGCGGTCCTCCTGGGCGGCCACCGGCTTGGACAGCAGGAGCTGGACGGGCATCCCGACGCCGACCTTCTCGCCGTCCAGTGGCGCCATGCCGCTCTCCAGCACGCGCTTCGGCTTGAGCGTGGTGAACGTGGACCGCTGCGTGACCTGCTTGCCGTCCGTCCCGGTGGCCCGCGCGCTGACGGTGTACGTCGTCGAGGGCCGCAGCGCCCAGCGGGGCCGCCACGTCCCGTCGCCGGCCACGGAGCCCTTCACCTGGCGGCCCTTGGCGTCGGCCACCGTCACCTCGGTGACCCGCCCGCCGCTCGCCTTGACGGTGATCCCGGTGTCGGGGGCGACCTTCTCGGTGCCGTTCGCCGGGGTGATCGCCACCTTGGCGACCGGTTCCTCGGCCGGCGCTCCCGGGGCGGACGAACCACCGCCAGGAGAGCTGCATCCCGTGGTCACGAACAGCGCCGCCGCGAGAACGCTCGCCGGCACGGCACCGGTCCGGCCATTCCGCATCAATGCCTCCAGCGCCTGATATATGAGGAATAGGCCACTTTATACCTTTATATGGTGATCACGCGGACTTCTGCCCGTAATGCGGGCGGCCATGCGGAAGGCGTGCCCCATCTGGACATCCGTACTCCCGCGAGGTCCGCACCCGGCGGCGGCGCGGACGGATGATCTTGATCCGGCACCGGAAGGCCCACAATCATGGGCCGGTGGATTACTACCTGATCTCCGCGAGGGCGGGCGACCGGTCGCCCGCGGGCCTCCTGGTGGAGGAATTCGTCCTCTGTGAGGACTACACGGCGGCGGGCATCGACGGTGCCGAGTGGAGACCGGAGAACAGGGCCTGGTCCTCCTCCGCGGAGCTGAGCCGCGCCATCCGCGCCGACAGCGCGCTGCGCGGCCGCGTCACGCCGGTGAGCAGGCAGGAGGCGTACGACGCCTTCGCCCGCCTCGGCGGCGGCGAACTGCCGGAGGAGGCCGGGCTGCGCACCCTCTTCCAGGAGCGCCGGCCGCTGCCCACGTCCGCCCCGCTCAACCTGGGCGGCGGCTCGGGGGCGCGGCGCTACCGGATCCTGTTCGCCGGGGAGCTCGGCACGGACGGCCTGGCCAGGGCGCGCAAGGCGCTGCGGCTGGAGCCGACCGGCGACCCGCGCGTGGTCGGCGCGGCCTCCGCCGACTCCGGCGGCCACGGCTTCACCTGGGAGTTGCGCCGGATCGGCGCCGGCATCGCCTGGTGCGTGGACGTCACCGTACGGCTCGGCTCGGGCCCGGTCACCGCGCTCGGCGCGCTGCTGCACCACCACCGCCAGGCCATCCGCGAGCAGGGCCTGATCCCCGTGACCATCGAACGCTTCGCCTGATCCCCGCCCTCCTGGCCGGGCGAACGTCACATTCGCCCGGCCTGTCCCGTCGTGGTTATGAGACGCAACCAAGGCGGAGGCGAGATGAAGATCGGCTCAATGGCCGCGGCCCTCGACGACCGGATCGGCGGGGCCGGGTTCCTCAAGAAGGCGATGCGGAAGGTCTTCCCCGACCACTGGACCTTCCTGCTGGGCGAGATAGCGCTCTACTCCTTCGTGGTCGTCCTCCTCACCGGGGTATTCCTGACGTTCTTCTTCAAACCCTCGATGGCGGAGGTCGTCTACGACGGCTCGTACGTGCCGCTGCGCGGGGTCGCGATGAGCCAGGCGTACGCGTCCACGCTGGAGATCACGTTCGAGGTGCGCGGCGGGCTGCTCATGCGGCAGATGCACCACTGGGGCACGCTGGTCTTCCTCGCCGCGATCGTGGCGCACCTGCTGCGCAACTTCTTCACCGGGGCCTTCCGCCGGCCGCGCGAGCTCAACTGGCTGATCGGCGTGGCGCTGTTCGGGCTGGTGCTGTTCAACGGGCTGTTCGGCTACTCGCTGCCGGACGACCTGCTGTCGGGGGCCGGGCTGCGCATCCTGCACGGCGTGACGGTGTCGGTGCCTTTGGTGGGGACGTACGCGGCGGCGTTCCTGTTCGGCGGCGAGTTCCCCGGCGACGACATCATCCCCCGGCTCTACAGCCTGCACGTGCTGCTGATCCCCGCGCTGCTGCTCGTCCTGATCCCGCTGCACGCGATCGTGCTCACGTGGCGGCAGACGCACACGCAGTTCCGCGCCAAGGGGCTGAACGACCGGGTGGTGCGCGGGGCGCCGTTCTTCCCGTCGTTCCTGGCGAAGACGACGGTGTTCTTCCTGTGGGTGCTGGGCGTGATCGCGCTGCTGGCCACGTTCTTCCAGATCAACCCGGTCTGGCTGTACGGGCCCTACCTGCCGAGCACGGTCAGCGCCGGCTCCCAGCCCGACTGGTACATGGGCTTCCTGGAGGGCGCGCTGCGGATCATGCCGCCGTGGGAGTTCACCGTCCTCGGCCACACGGTGGCGATGAGCGTGCTCATTCCCGCGCTCGGCGCGCCCGGGCTGCTGTTCGCCGGCCTGGCCCTCCACCCGTTCCTGGAGAGGTGGGTCACCGGCGACCGCGCCGTGCACCACCTGCTCGACCGGCCGCGCGAGGTGCCGACGCGGACGGGCCTCGGCGTCGCCGGGATGGCGTACTTCGGGGTGTTGTGGATGGCGGGCGGCAACGACCTGATCGCCTCGACGTTCCACATCTCGCTCAACGCGACGACCTGGATCTTCCGGGTCCTCATCGTGGTGGCGCCGGTGGTGGGCTTCGTCGTCACCCGGCGGATCTGCCTGGGGTTGCAGGCGCGCGACCGGCACACCGCCGAGCACGGCGTGGAGACCGGCGTGATCGTCCGCGGGCCGGAGGGCGGGTTCACCGAGGTCGAGCGGCCCACGACGGAGGAGGAGACGGCGGTGCTGGTGCCGCCGACCCGCCCCGCACTGCCCAGCGCGGGGAACGGCGACGTCCCGCCCCCGCTCGAGCACCGCGTCCGCGATGCGCTGCACCGCTCCTGGAACCGGTGACGGAGCAAGGTGTCGTCGGAAAAATGACGATCTCCCGCGAACCATGTGCGGACACCGGTTGTCGAAGGCCATGGAACGGTTCCGGTCCACCGCCGGAGCCCGCGGTATCCGGGGGACGCGCCGGGGGGCGGTGCGTGAGGGGGATCGATGTACATCGGCACGATCGCGCGCCGGCCTGCCCTGGCGGCCGTACGACGGGGTATGACGGCACTCGCCACCGCAGCCCTGTCCACCTACCTGGCGGCGACCGGCCCCGGCACGCCCGAGTCTCCCAGCCCGGCCCACGCCGCCACGGCCCCTGCCACCGACGCGGGCCCCACGCCCACGACACCGACCGGAACCGCCTCCACCCACACCAAGGCACCCGCACCGAGCGAGGGCGCCACCACACCTGCTGGGACCACTGCGCAGTCCGAGGCCACCACCGCACCGGGCCGCGCCGCGCCCGCGGCGCCATCCGAGCCCGCCGCCGCACGGACGCAGGCCACCGTCCCACCTCCCGGGACGGCCACCAGCGCGCGGACGCCGGCCACCGCACCGGCACCGCCCAGCGCGGCCGACTCCGTGCAGACCCGAACCGGCGGCGGGCAGGCGGGCGGCGTGGGAACCGGTCGGGAGCTGCTACGGCTCGAAGGCCAGGACGACAGGCTGTTCGGGGCGTCCGGGCTCCTGTCGGCGGTGGTGCGGAAGGCGTGGGCCGAGGCGTCCAAGGCGATCGACCTGGAGCCGGTGCTCACCGCGATCGGTGCGCCGCAGGCCGCCGGGCGGGTCGACTGCCACAAGGTCAAGTGCGTGGCGCTGACCTTCGACGACGGTCCCGGCCCGTACACCGACGCCCTCCTGCACCACCTGGAGGTCCATCGGGCGCGGGCCACCTTCTTCGTCGTCGGACGGAACGTCGCCGCGAACCCGGCGCCCGTGCGCAAGGCGTACGCGGCCGGGCACGAGATCGGCAGCCACACCTGGTCGCACCCCGACCTGACGAAGCTGACGGCCACCAGGGTCCGGCTGGAACTCTCCCGTACGGACGAGGCGATCAAGGCGGCCATCGGGGTCGCGCCGAAGCTGGTCCGGCCACCGTACGGGGCCGTCAACGGCACCGTACGGCTGCAGACGACGCGGCCGATGGTGTTGTGGAACGTGGACACCCTGGACTGGCGGCTGCGCGACAGCGCCAAGGTCGTGCGGAAGACGCTCGCGTCGGTGCATCCGGGCAGCGTCATCCTGTTCCACGACATCCACCCGACCACGGTGCGGGCCATGCCGCGCATCCTGAAGAGCCTGTCCAAGCGCGGCTACCACTTCGTCACGGTCACCCGGCTCTTCGACGGCAAGCCGCCCGGCACCGTCTACGGCCTCGCCCACGCCGGCCACCACCTCTGACCCGGCGGCCCGCACGGCTCCGCATAAAACGATTTGTCGGACAAGCGATGCGGGGTTAGCTTCGCCCTCTATGACCCCGACCCTGCGCACCGCACGTCTCCTGCTGGAGCCGTACACCCCCGAGGACGAGGAGGACTTCGTCGCCCTGTTCCAGGACCGGAGGGTCTCGCAGTGGATGGGCGACGGCCCTGCCACCGAGGCGGAGGACCGTGCCCTGTTCGGACGGATCTTCACGAAGGTCTATGCCCAGGACCTGTTCGATGTCTGGGCCGTCCGCCGGAACGGCGCCTTCATCGGACACGCCGAGATCAAGCCGACCGACATGGTCCAGGGTCACGAGATCATCTACGCGCTGGCCCCCGAGGCGTGGGGGTCGGGCCTGGGAAGGGAACTGGCCGAGGCGATCGTCGCCTACGGCTTCGACACCTTGGGCCTCCTGGAGGTGCACGCCACCGTGGCGGCGCCGAACAGCGCCTCGCTGGCCGTGCTGGACAGGCTCGGCTTCGAACACGTACGGGACGTGACCGAAGACGACGGCGGCATCACGCGCGTGCTGACGCGCCGCCGGACGGTGCCGGGCACACCTGGGTGATCGGCCCTCAGCGAGCCAGGGCCCGGACGTGGGCGGTCTGGTCGCGGCCGGCGCTGATGACGATCGGCCGGCCGTCGAGCAGGCCGGTCGAGACCGACCACACGGCGTCGGTGTGCCCTGTGTACGGCGTCCCGAGTTCCTTGCGCGTGCGCAGGTCCCAGACGCGGGCCGTGGTGTCCTCGCTGCCCGTGACCGCCACCGGGACCCCGCCCAGGTTGGTGACCGCCACCGACCACACCCAGTTCGTGTGCCCGGCGAGCGGCGCGCCGAGTTGCTCGCGCGTGCGCAGGTCCCAGACGCGGGCGGTCATGTCCTCGCCGCCTGTGACCGCCACGGGGACACCGTCCAGGTTGCCCAGCGCGACCGAACGCGCCCAGCCGCGGTGCCCGGTCATCGGCCGGCCGATCTGCCTGCCCGCGGCCAGGTCCCATTCGCGTACGGTCCCGTCGTCGCCGGTCGTGACCGCGATGGCCGTGCCGCCGACCTGGCCGACCGCCACCGCCCACACGGCGCCGTCGTGGCCGGTGAGCGGCCTGCCGACCTGCTCGCCGGTGCGCAGGTCCCACACACGGGCGGTGCCGTCGGCGGAGGCGGTGACGGCGACGTGCCGGCTGCCGATCCGGCCGGTCGCCACGGACTTGACGTCGCCGGTGTGACCGGTGAGCGTACGGGATCGTCGTGTGCGCAGGTCCCAGACGCGGGCGGTGTCGTCGTCGCCGGCTGTGACGGCGATCGGCGCGCCGTCGAGCTGGTCGAGGACGACCGAACGGACCCATTCCGTGTGACCGGCGAGCGGGGAGCCGATCTGCCGGGACGTGCGCAGGTCCCACAGCCGGGCCGTCTCGTCGTCCGACCCGGTCAGGGCGACGGGGACGCCGTCGAGCGTGCCCACCACCGCCGACCTGACGTCGTTGGTGTGCCCGACCAGTGGCCCGACGAGGTCCCCGTTGGGCGGCGTAGAGGTGGCCGGCGCGCCCGAGGCGACCGTGATGGTCCCGGTCGCCCGTACGGGCTCGGCGCCGCGCGGCCACACCGCCGTCACCAGCACGGCCGCCGCAGCCAGTACGGCCACCCCTCCCGCCACCAGCGCCCGGCGCGGCACCCTCCGCCGCCCGGGAGACAACGTCTCCGGTCCCGTACGCTCAGCCCACGCACGCGCCTCCGGCCCGACCCGCCGGGTCACAGCCTCAACCCCCGCCCCCGACTCACGTACCTCTACCG
>NZ_POUD01000277.1 GCF_003236395.1 Nonomuraea aridisoli
CCGTTGGGACCGTGGCGGCCGGGTCGGCGGTCGCGGGGTGGCTGTCGATGGGGTTCGGGGTCGGGCGTCCGTACTGGGCCGTGGTGACGGCGGCGGCGGTGTTCGCGGCGAACACCACGCTGTCGTGGAGCCGCGCGCTCCAGCGCACAGTCGGCAACCTGCTCGGCGTGGCCCTGTTCACCCTGCTGGTGCCGGTGAGCCGGCTCGGGGCGCTCGCGCTCATCGTCACCGTGCTCGTGCTGCAGTTCGTCACGGAGGCTGCGGTCACCCGGAACTACTGGCTGGGCAGCGCGTTCATCGCGCCGATGGCGATGCTGATGACCGAGTTCGCCGGGGCCGAGCCGGTGCCGGAGATGGTGGCGGACCGCTGGCTGGACACCTGTCTCGGGGCTGCCGCCGGGTTGCTGGTGTGCGCGCTGCTCCCCGACCGCAGGGCCGGACGACGCGTGCACGCCGCTCTCGACCGGCTCGAACGCGTCGTCGCCGACCTCACGCCGCCCGGGCCGTCCGCGCCTCCCGCGCCGTCCGCGCGGTCCACGGCGCCCGCCCCGGTTACGCCGTCCGATGCCGAGCGGCGGGTCGTCTGTGATCGGCTGCGCGCCGCGCTGGTGGAGCTTCGTGAGGCCGCCGACACCGCGGCGGGGGAGTGGTGGCGAACGGAGCTGCCCCAGGAGCGCATCGCCGCAGCCGAACGCACCGGCCACCACCGGCTCGCCGAGCTGACGACCACCCGCCGCCCCTGATCGTGTTCCCTGCCCCCTTGGTCGCACCGTACTGTGGCGGGATGAGCGCGCCTGCCGATCAGCTGACCACGGCTCCGGTGCCGTTCGTGACGACGCTGAGTGCGTACGACCTCGGGCAGGGCTCGGGCGGCGTTCATCGCGGGCTTCCGTCGTCCACGGTGTCGATCACGATCCCGGAGGATGATCCGCTCGAGATCGCATGGATCGGGCGGCCGGGCTCGCGCAGACGGCTGCGGGCCGTCGTCGCCGGGCTCCACCTGAGCGTGGCGGAGCTGAGGCAGCAAGGCTGCACGCGCGGCGTATGGTTGCGGCTCAGCCCGCTGGGCGCACGCGCGCTCCTGGGAGTCCCGGCGTCGGAGCTGGCCGGGCAGATCGCCGATCTCGCCGACGTCGCCCCGCAGATGGCGGACCTGCCCGAGCGGTTGACGGCCTGCCGGTCCTGGCCCCAACGCCGGGCCCTCGTCGAACGCCGCCTGCTCGCCGGCCTCGCCCGGCACGGCGACCGCGCCGACCACGGCGGCCTGCGGGCCACGCTCGCGGCCCTGTCCGGAACCGGCCGGGTGCAGGACGCCGCTCGATCGCTCGGATGCTCCCGGCGGCACCTGAGCAGCGTGGTCCGGACCGAGCTCGGGGTGACGCCGAAGGAGTACCAGCGGCTTGTCCGTTTCGAGAACGCCCGGGGCCGGCTCGTGGCCGGCGCCCGCGCCGGAGGGGCCGGCCTGGCGGCGGTGGCCGTCGCGGCGGGCTTCGCCGACCAGGCGCACCTCACCCGGGAATGGCGGGCGATGACCGGGGACACGCCCACGGGGTGGCTGCGCGCCGAGGGCCTGGCCGTGCGAGGTTCATCAGGCCTTCAGCCGTGAAGCGGTGCGTCACCCGGGTGAAGCTCGTTCCCAGATGTTCAAGACCTCGCCGCCCACCCGACCGAATGATGGGCGCATGACGACAATCAGCCGTACCTCTCCTCGTCTCATCGTGCCCGCCCCGGACCGGGCGTCGGCGTTCTATCAGGACGCCCTGGGCGCCGAGCAGGTGTTCCGCGCTCCGCCGGGCGACGACGGGCGGCCCTCCGTCGTTGATCATCGCATCGGCGGCACGTCCTTCCGGGTCTCGCCGGCCGTGTCGTCGTGGGGCTGGCTCTCCCCGAGTGATCTCGGCGGCTCGGCGGTGCTCCTCGAGATCGAGGTCGACGATCCGGACGCGGTGGGTGAACGCATGATCGCTCACGGCGCCGATGCGGTGGTGCCGATCGAGAACCGGCCCTACGGCAAACGCTCGGGACGCGTACGCGACCCGTTCGGCCACCTGTGGATCATCACCGGCGAACTCCGCTGAGCCTCACGCCGCGCGAGACGGGCGTCCTCGGAGCGGGCGGAGGCGGGCCGGGCGGCGCGTACGATCGGAGCCACCGGACATCCCAGCACGGAAGGATCGCACACGTGGAGGACGCCGTCGCGGTCGCGCTGCGCCAGTGGCGCAAGGTCCTCCCCGAGGCCGACCTCGACACGATCGCCGTCATCGGCCGCCTCAACCGGTGCGTCGCCCTGCTCCAGCAGGCCACCGACGCCCCGCTCGGCCGTGCGGGCATCAACCGCGCCGAGTACGACCTGCTGTGCGCCCTGCTCAGGGTCGGCGGTGAGCTGACTCCGGGCAGGCTGGCCCGTGAGACGTTCGCGTCGGGGGCGGCGGTGACCAAGCGGGTCAAGCGGCTGGAGGAGATCGGCCTGGTCACGCGGCGGGTGGACGACCGCGATCGGCGGGTGGCCCACCTGTCGCTCACCGAGCAGGGCCGGGAGTTCATCATGCGGCTGATGCCCGAGCAGCTGGAGTACGAGACCGCGCTCCTGGCCGGCCTCCCCGACGACCGGGAGCGGCAACTCGCCGACCTGCTGGGCGAGCTGCTGCTGATGCTGGAAGGCCGCCTCGGCAGCACCCTCGCCTGAAGCCGGCGCAGGCACGTACGCCGTCCCATGACTCGGGCGGTACGGGAGTGGCGAGGCGCAGCCGGCCGGCCGGACGGGACGCCCCCGAAGGCGGCCACGCCGCCCCCGACGCGGCCCCGTACGGCGCCTGACGTGATGCGGACCTGGGGATCCACGGGCCTCAGGCGATCGACTCCCATCGCCCACGCCACACGCGACCGTTCATCGACGAGATTTGACCGCTCGCCGTAAACATCGGACCGATACTAAATGCGGCATACCGTATGTGTTACCCAAAGACCCGTGGCAGATGGATTCCTCAGCCGTTCCCGTACCGTGGCGCCGTCCGGCTGGACCCGCTGGCTCGTGCCGCCCGCGGCGCTCTCCGTCCACCTGGCGATCGGCCAGGCGTACGCGTGGAGCGTCTTCAAACCTCCGCTCGAACAGGCCCTCGGGCTCTCGGGCACCCAGAGCGCGCTGCCGTTCCAGCTCGGCATCGTGATGCTGGGCCTGTCGGCCGCCTTCGGCGGCACGCTGGTGGAGCGCAACGGGCCCCGCTGGGCCATGTTCGTCTCGATGACGTGCTTCTCCTCCGGCTTCCTGCTGTCGGCGCTGGGCGTGCTCACCCGGCAGTACTGGCTGGTCGTGCTCGGCTACGGATTCGTCGGCGGGATCGGGCTCGGCATCGGCTACATCTCGCCGGTCTCCACGCTGATCAAGTGGTTCCCGGACCGGCCGGGCATGGCCACCGGTATCGCGATCATGGGGTTCGGCGGCGGCGCCCTCATCGCCTCGCCGTGGTCGGCGCAGATGCTCGCCGGCTTCGGCACGACCACGAACGGCATCGCCGCCACGTTCCTCGTGCACGGCGTGGTCTACGCGGTCTTCATGACGATGGGCGTGCTGCTCGTCCGGGTCCCGCCTGACGGCTGGACGCCGAAGGGCCGGCAACTGTCGGCGGCCAGGGCCCGCGCGCTGGTCACCACGGCCGACGTCTCGGCCCGCAACGCCATCCGCACCCCGCAGTTCTGGTGCCTGTGGGTGGTGCTGTGCTGCAACGTCACGGCGGGCATCGGCATCCTGGAGAAGGCCGCGCCCATGATCACCGACTTCTTCGCCGGCACGTCGGTGCCCGTCGCGGCGGGCGCGGCGGCCGGATTCGTGGCGCTGCTGTCGCTGGCCAACATGGCCGGGCGCTTCGTCTGGTCCTCGACCTCGGACCTGATCGGGCGCAAGAACATGTACCGCGTCTACCTCGGCGTCGGCGCGCTGCTCTACCTCGTCATCGCGCTGGCCGGCGACGCCTCCAGGCCGCTGTTCATCCTCTGCGCGCTCGGCATCCTGTCCTTCTACGGCGGCGGGTTCGCCACGATCCCGGCGTACCTGAAGGACCTGTTCGGCACCTACCAGGTGGGCGCCATCCACGGGCGGCTGCTGACCGCCTGGTCCACGGCGGGCGTGCTCGGGCCGCTGATCGTCAACGCCGTCGCCGACGCGCAGGAGGCCGCCGGCCGCTCGGGCCCCGCCCTGTACACCACGTCGTTGTACGTCATGATCGGCCTGCTCATCGTGGGCTTCGCCGCCAACGAGCTGGTGCGGCCGGTGCACGAGAAGTACCACGAGCGGCCCCGGGTGGTGCCGCTGGAGGAGAAGGGACAGACCGTATGAACCGGCGCACCGGCCTCATGGTGCTGGCGTGGACCTGGGTGGGCGTGCCGTTCGCGTACGGCGTCTACCAGCTGTTCCTCAAGCTCACCCAGCTGTTCGCGTAGGCGGTCACGCGGGCGGGTAGATCGCGATGGCGGCGGTGAGCACGAACGCGGTGACGTCCTCGACGTACTGCTCGCTCTGCGCCGCCATCTCCGGCCGCAGCTCCTCCGGCGTGGCCAGCACGTGGTTGAGCAGCCCGCCCACCAGCGTGTCGACGATGAGCGTCGGGGAGGCGTTGCGGCCCAGCTCGCCGCGGTCGATGGCACGGCGGATGATGGCGCGCGCCTCCAGCACCCGCATGCTCCGGATGCCGGCCGCCAGCTCGGCGAAGAGCTCGGGGTAGGCACGCGCCTCCACGTGCAGGCGCAGCCCGGCCAGCCCGTGCGGCCCCAGGTAGTAGGCCATCATCGCGTGGGCCAGCCCCCGCAGGTCCTCCCGCAGCGTGCCGGTGTCGACGGCGATGACGGGCAGCACCAGCGCCTGCTCCAGGGCGGCGGCGACCAGCCGCTCGCGGGTGGGCCAGCGGCGGTAGATCGCCGCCTTGCCGATGCCGGCCCGCCGCGCCACCGCGTCGAGCGTGAACTTGGCCCAGCCGAGCTCGGCGTAGAGCTCGATGGCCGCCCGCAGCGCCTTGCGGTCGACCTCGGCGTCACGGGGCCGGCCCGGCCCGGCGGTGTTCGTCACGGGTTGGGACACGGTGCCACCTCCTCGGCAGCACCGTAGCGGAGGAGCCCGTGTTCAGGACGAGAGTACGAACCCCTCGTAACCGTCGGCCGCCACCTGATCGCACTTGAGCCGGTACGCTCCCACCCCGCCGACGTACGGCATGAAGACCCGCGGCTTGCCCGGGACGTTCGCGCCCAGGTACCACGAGTCGGCCTGCAGGTAGAGGGTGAACTGCGCGACCTCGTTCACGTGCGCCGTCCAGGCGTCCTCGGCCAGCGGGTCGGCGTCGATGGCGGTGACGTCCTTCTCGCGCAGCCAGGCGACGCAGCGGGCGATCCAGTCCACGTGCTGCTCGATCGACACGATCATGTTGCTCAGCACCGACGGGCTGCCCGGGCCGGTGATCGTGAACAGGTTGGGGAAACCCGCGCTCATCAGCCCCAGGTACGTGCGCGGCCCCGCCTCCCACTTGCGCCGCAGCGACAGGCCGCCCTTGCCGGTGATGTCCAGGCCGAGCAGCGGGCCGGTCATGGCGTCGTAGCCGGTCGCGTAGACGATCATGTCGACGTCGTGGCGGCCGGCGGCGGTGCGCACGCCGGTCGGCGTGATCTCCTCGATCGGGTCGGCGCGTACGTCCACCAGCGTCACGTTCGGCCGGTTGTAGGTGGCGTAGTAGCCGGTGTCGACGCAGATGCGCTTGCTGCCGATCGGATGGTCACGCGGCGAGAGCAGCTCGGCGGTCCTGGGGTCGCCGACGGTCTCGCGGATCTTGCTCCGGACGAACTGGGCCGCCAGCTCGTTCGCCCGCGGGTTGACGGGGATGTCGCCGTAGGCGCCGAGGAAGGAGATGCCGCCCTTGGTCCAGCGGGTCTCGAACTCGCGGGTGCGCTCCTCGTCGGAGACCTCCAGCGCGGACGTGGGGTTGAACTCGCCCAGCAGCCCGACGTGCGACTCGCGCATGCGCCGGCGCAGGTCGGGATAGTTCGCCTTCACCCAGCCCTGGTACTCCGGTTCCATCGGGCGGTTGTGCGCCGGCACGCTGTAGTTGGGGGTGCGCTGGAAGACCGTCACGTGCTCGGCCTGCTCGGCGATGACCGGGATGGCCTGGATGCCGGAGGAGCCGGTGCCGATGACGGCCACCCGCAGCCCGGAGAAGTCGACGCCGTCGTGCGGCCAGCGCCCGGTGTGGAAGCTCGGGCCGCGGAACTCCGCCGCGCCCGGGAAGTCGGGCACGCGCGCCGCCGACAGGCAGCCGACCGCCGTGATGAGGTAGCGGGCCGCCACGACGTCGCCGCGGTCGGTCTCCACCCGCCACAGCCCGCTCGCCTCGTCGTAGGCCGCCCGCGTCACGCGGGTGCCGAACTGGATGTCACGCCGCAGGTCGAAGCGGTCGGCCACGTGGTCGGCGTACCGGAGGATCTCGGGCTGGGAGGGGTAGCGCTCGGTCCACTCCCACTCCTGCTCCAGCCGGTCGTCGAAGGAGTAGGAGTACTCCATGCTCTCCACGTCGCAGCGCGCGCCCGGGTAGCGGTTCCAGTACCACGTGCCGCCCACGCCGTCGCCGGTCTCGAAGACGCGTACGGACAGGCCCAGGCCGCGCAGCCGGTGGAGCATGTACATGCCGGAGAACCCGGCCCCGACGACGACCGCGTCGAACCTCACGAGAGCCTCCTCTCGACGGCCTCGGCGACGGTCTCGAGGGCCGTGGCCTGCGCCGGCAGCAGGTTGACCATGGTGAAGAAGCCGTGCATCTGGCCGTCGAAGCGCTGGAACTCGACCGGAACCCCAGCTTCCCGCAGCCGTTCGGCGTACGCCTCGCCCTCGTCGCGCAGCACGTCGTGCTCGGCGGTCAGCACCACCGCGGGCGGCAGGCCGGACAAATCGTCCGCGCGCAGCGGAGAGGCGTCGGGGTGCGCGCGGGCGGCCGGGTCGGGCACGTAGTGGTCCCAGAACCAGACCATCGAGTCGCGGGTGAGCATGAGCTGGTTGGCCGGGTCGCGGTAGGAGGCGTTGTCCAGGTCGCAGTCGGTCACCGGATAGACGAGCACCTGCAGCGCGATGGCCGGGCCGCCCTCGTCCCTGGCGCGCCTGGCCACGACGGCCGACAGGTTGCCGCCCGCGCTGTCGCCCGCCACCACGATCGGCAGGCCGGGCATCGCGGCGGCCGTCCACAGCAGCGCCGCGTACGCGTCGCGCGCGGCGGTGGGATGGCGGTGCTCGGGCGCGAGACGGTAGCCGACCAGCACGACCGTGCAGCCCGTACGGACGGCGAGCAGGCGGCCCAGGGAGTCGAACTCGTCGATCGCGCCGATGACCCAGCCGCCGCCGTGGTAGTAGACGATCACGCCGCGCGGGTCGCCCTCGGGGGTCAGGACGCGGGCCGGGAACGAACCGCCGTCGTCGGCTGAAATCGAGACGTCCTCGACGCGCGCCACCTCAGGGCCCTTGCCGTACAGGTCGCGCAGGGCGCCGAACTGCCCGCGCGCCTCCTCGGGGCTCATCTCGTGCATCGGCCTGCCGCCCGCTTCGGCCATCAGCTTGAGGAACTGCGTCGTCGCGTCATCCAGGGGCATGGGGGGTCACCTCACCGTGGGAGCGCGGAGGGGGTGATCTATGTCACCCCGATGTGTCCTCAACGTAGGATGCGGGCCCGAGCGAGTCAATGGACGATAGTCGTCCGCTTTTCCGGCGTGGTGTGGACGGGTTCGCTGGGGGCACCGGATGCAGGGTGAAAGCGGTGACGGTGTCGTCGTGGCGGGAGCTGGACGAGGCGATCGGTGAGGCGGGGCGTTCCGACGGGGCGCTGCACGCGCATTCGACGCTGGTGTTCCGGGGGTTGTCCAGGAGCGGCTACTCGCACATGTCGGGGCTGGCCCGGTTGCAGGGCGACTATGCGGCCGTCGAATCCCACCTGATCCGAAATTTTCGTAAATACGCGCATCGTGCGGCGCCGGGGCCGGCGCTCTGGGACTGGCTGGCGCTCGGCCAGCACCACGGCCTGCCCACGCGGCTGCTGGACTGGACGTTCTCGCCGCTCGTGGCCCTGCACTTCGCGACCGCGACCTGGCCCGAGGAGGACGCGCTGCTGATCGCGGTGGACAGCGCGGGCGCGCACCGGCTGCTGCCCGAGCCGCTGCGCGCGTCGCTGCAGGAGGAGGGGGCGCTGCTGTTCACCACCGAGATGCTCTCCCAGCACGCCCCCGACCTGTGCGCCTTCGACCGGCTGGGGGAGGGCCGGCCGCCGTTCCTGGTGTTCTTCGAGCCGCCGTCGCTGGACGAGCGGGTGGTCAACCAGTCGTCGGTGTTGTCGGCGTTCTCCTCGGCGACGTACCAGCTGGAGGAGTGGCTGGCCGACCACCCCGGGCTCGCCTCCGGGTGGGTGATCCCGGCCGAGGTCAAGGCCGAGGTGCGGCAGCGGCTCGACCAGGCCAACATCACCGAACGGGTGCTGCTGCCCGGACTCGACGGCCTCGCGGACTGGCTGCGCCGCTACTACTCGCCGGGCAGCATCGCCTACGGCGAGGGCGCCGGGGGATCGTCCATGGCCGGCCAGGAGGACAGCCGCCGGCACGAGGGTCGCATGGGCCCGTAGGCGCGATCCGTGGGCGACGCGGCGTTGACGCCACCCGGCGGCCGGCCGGAAGGTGTAAGGCGTGCACCCGCGCCGCATCGTCTTCGTCGTCTACGACGGCTTCCAGGCCCTCGACCTGGCCGGGCCGTACGAGGTCTTCCAGCAGGCCGCCTGGCACGTGAACGGCCACTACACCTGCGAGATCGTCGGCCCCGCCGCCGGCCGGGTGCACGCGGACAGCGCCCTGCCGATGCACGCCGAGCACGGCGTGCGCACCCTCGACCCGCGCGGCGTGGACACCCTCGTCGTGACCGGCGGCGTCGGCGTCTTCGACGCCCGGCGCGACCCCGCGCTGACGGGGTGGATCAGGGCCGCGGGGGCCGGCGCGCGCCGGGTCGCCTCCGTCTGCACCGGCTCGTTCCTGCTGGCCGCCGCCGGGCTGATCGACGGGCGCCGGGTCACCACCCACTGGGCCCACGCCGGGCGGCTCGCGGACGAGCACCCCTCCGTCACGGTCGACAGCGACCCCATCTTCGTCAGTGACGAGCGCGTGTGGTCGTCGGCGGGCGTGACCGCCGGCATGGACCTCTCCCTCGCCCTCGTGGAGGACGACCTCGGCCGCGACGTCGCGCTCACCGTCGCCCGCAACCTGGTGCTCTTCCTGCGCAGGCCCGGCGGTCAGTCGCAGTTCAGCGTGGCGCTGTGGTCGGGGCAGCCGTCCACCGACCCGATCCGCGCCGCCGTCGCGGCGATCCACGCCGACCCCGGCGCCCGCCACGAGGTCAAGGACCTCGCCGAGCACGCCCGGCTCAGCCCGCGCCACCTGCAGCGCCGCTTCACCGCCGAGCTCGGCCTGCCGCCCGGCGCGTACGTCGAGCGCGTCCGCGTCGAGGCGGCGCAGCGTGCGCTGGCAGAGAGCGACGCGCCGGTCGAGGTCATCGCGCGCCGCTGCGGCTTCGGCACCGCCGAGACCCTGCGCCGCGCGTTCCACCGCCGCGTGGGCGTGTCCCCGTCCGACTACCGCGAACGTTTCGGCCGGATGCCGGCCGCCGAGCCTCCCGCGCCGGTCAGGCGCTGAAGGCGGCTCGTACGGCGTCGCCGACCTGGCGCTGGATCGGGTCGGCGGCCGGCCCGAACATCCGCTCGTCCACCTCGGCCACCGCCGCCTGCGCCCGCTCCAGCAGCCGCGCCCCCTCCGCGGTGACCTCGATCGCCGACGCCGAGCCGGCGCGCGCGGTGTTGTCGCGGACGAGCCCCGCCGCGGCGAGCGCCTTCACCGCCGCGTGCACGCTCTGCACCGTGATGCCCGACATGCGGGCCAGGTCGCTGAACGACACCCCGGGCACGGCCGCGATGTGACCGAGCAGGCCGAGCCGGCTGACAGTGAGGTCGAGCGGGGCGAGGGCGGCGTTGAGCTCGGTCTCGATCCGGCGGGCCAGTGTGAGCACGATGATGGAGGTGCTGGTCACCGGGGGAGCGGGTCGGCCGTTCTCGAAGCTCACGGTCCCAGTCTCCCGCACCCGCGGACGTGGTCAGTTGTCAGAGGTGGCGAACCGTTTGTCCAGGCCCGTCATCCGCAGCAGCCGGGTCATCCGGGGCTGCAGGCCGCTCAGCCGCAGCTCTCCGCCGGCCTCCTCGACGCGGTTGGCCGCCCAGATGAGCGCGTTGAGCCCCGAGGAGTCGCAGAAGCCGACGTCGTGCAGGTCGACCACGACGTGCGGCGGCGTCAGGTCGGTCATGGCCTGCGTCAGGCCGCTGCGGAACTCCTCGACACTGGCCAGGTCGAGGTCGCCGGCGGGACTCAGCACGGTCGTGTCATCACGCCGTGTGACGATCCAGGAAAAGCCGGTCCGGTCCGTGCCGCCCATCGCACCCTCCCCATCGAACGCCCGTCCACAGCTTTGCACAGTGCAAGGAATCCCGGAAGTCGCACCGGCGCGGCCAGTGTACGTGTGCGAAAGTGCTCATGGGGCGCACGCGGACTCTTGGGGCGGCGTACGGCGGGGATCCGGGCGAGGTGACAGGTGGCGGTCGATCGGCTCGCGGGCGGCAACGACGGGGGAGCGGTGCGCGACGGCCGTACCGTGCGGCGGCCGGTGCGGGAGTGGACCGCCTCGGTGCACGCGTTGCTGCGGCACCTGGAAGGCAAGGGTTTCGCGGGGGCGCCACGCGTCGTCGGCGTCGACCGCGGCCAACGAGGCGGTGGCCGACTTCGTGCCGCCGCCCGGCGCCCGCTGGCGGGTCGGCGGGCGCTGGTCGCCGGGGAAGATCATCGTGCACAACGACGCCGGCCCGTTCAACGCCGCCTTGCGCGACGGGCGGCTCACCGGCTTCTTCGACTGGGACTTCGCCGGCCCCTGCACCGCGCGCTCCGACGTGTCCTGGATGGCGCTGGCGTGGGTGCCGCTGCCGGCCCGCCGGGTCGCCGCTGCCGGCGACGGTCTCTACGCCCGCCTGCTGCGCGACGGGGTGGCCGACGACGTGGACGAGGCCGTACGGGAGCTCGACGACTTCTTCGGCTGAGCCGCTGTCACACTTTCTCCTCCTCGCGGGTCGATGCGGCGAAGAGCACGTTCGAACTGCGGGAGAGAACCATGACCATCCTGATCACCGGCGGCACGGGCACCCTCGGCGGCCACCTCGTCCCCCTGCTGCGCCACGCGGGCCGGAACGTCCGTGTGCTCACCCGGACGTCCCGCCCCGGCGCGGACGGCGTCGCGTACGTGACCGGCGACGTCAGCACCGGGGCGGGACTGGACGCCGCGCTGGCCGGGGCCGAGACCGTCGTGCACTGTGCGGGCAGCGCCAAGGGCGACGAGGAGAAGGCCGCGAACCTGGTGCGGGCGGCGTCCGCGGCGGGGGTGCGGCACCTGGTGTACATCTCGGTCGTGGGGGCCGACCGCGTCCCCGTGGTCAGCGGCCTCGACCGCGCCATGTTCGGATATTTCGCCGCCAAGCTGGCCGCCGAACGCGTCGTGGCCGAGTCGGGCATCCCGTGGACGACGCTGCGGGCCACCCAGTTCCACGACTGGATCGTCACCACGATGGGGATGATGGCCAAGCTGCCGGTCATGACGACGTGGGGCGGGGTGCGGTTCCAGCCGGTGGACGCCGGCGACGTCGCCGAGCGGCTCGCCGAGCTCGCCCTGGGTGAGCCGGCCGGTCTGGTGCCCGACATCGCGGGGCCGCGCGTGTACGCCATGGAGGACCTGGCCCGCGACTACCTGCGCGCCACCGGCCGGCGCCGTCTCGTGGTGCCGGTCAGGACGCCGGGCAGGGCCGCCGCCGCGTACCGGGCCGGGGCGAACCTGGCTCCCGATCGCGCGGTGGGCCGCCGTACCTGGGAGGACTTCCTGGCCGGGTTGTCGCGGCCGGCGCGGATCGGGTGAGCGTACGCGCCTGAGGTGGGCATGCCCGGGCAGGGGGTCGGTGACCGCGCCATCGGGCGAATCCGCACAGGCACGAGGACGCTGACCCATGACA
>NZ_POUD01000278.1 GCF_003236395.1 Nonomuraea aridisoli
GCGAACTCGCCTTGGTGTTCCACCGGGAGGGCACGGTCTACTCCGTGGACACGCTGCAGATCACCGACGGCCTGATCACCGGGTACCGCAGGGTCATGAATCCCGACAAACTCCTGCGCGTCTGAGCTGTCACATCCCGGAGAGCTACCTCGTCTCCCTGACGAGAACCAAACGGGGCAGACGAAGGAATGCTCGTGAGCGGATGAGATCGATCATGCCGACGGCATGCCGCCATCTGCTGTGTTCCTCCGACCGCGGCTCACCGAGCTCGCCACATCCGGAGCAAGCCGGTCTTAGGCGCCGTACGGTCGCTCGCCGAAGCCTGCGCGGCGTTCGTCGCCGCCACGCGCACCCCGGACAGAACATTCATCCGCGTCACAGACGCCTGAACAGGAGACCCAATCATGATCGGAATGCGGATCGCCGGTGCCCTGCTGGCCGTCGCCACGCTGACGGCGGCGGCCCACCCCACCTCGGACCCGCCCGTCCACACCCCAACCGCGGCGGTGGCATCGGCGCACCCCATCGAAAACCTCGAACTCCTGCTCCAGCAGAGCCTCCCGAATGTGAAAGGCAAGACGTTCACCTCGGCGATCGTCGACTTCCCGCCCGGCGCACGCGCGATGCCGCACCGGCACGGCCAGGCGTTCGTCTACGCCTACGTCCTCGACGGCACCGTGCGCAGCAAGGTCGACGACAAGCCCGTGACGACCTACCGTCCCGGCGAGAACTGGGTCGAGCAGCCGGGCGCCCACCACGTCCTCACCGAGAACGCCAGCCCGACCGAGCCGGCCAAGCTCCTGGTCGTCTTCGTCTCCGACACCGGGGACCAGCTCAAGGTCGACGACCCGACGTCATAGCCCGGAGCACGCGGCGGGCGGCAACGTGCCCGCACGAACCCACTGCCACTGCCGGAACCCAGACGTCGGCCACCCAGCACGCCCGCAGCATGGCAGATCTACGATCACCCATGTCCCATCCGGCGGGAGGAATGAAATGCGACAAATTCTCATCAATCATGCGCTCATGCATCGAGTCGGCATCACAGGGGGACTGCTCGCGCGCCGACGGTGGTCGGCGGAAAGGCACAGATGAAGGACGAGAACACCAGAAGGGCCGGCGACCTGCCGCTGAGTGTCTTCGATCCGGCCCCGGCCGGTGTGGCGGTGTTCAGCGGTTCCGAGCATCGGCTGATCTACATGAACGACGCCTACCAGGAGATTCTCGGAGAACACCCGCTCGGAACCCCGGCCAGGGAAGTGTTCCACGACATCACCCAGGAGGGATACTTCACGGTGCTCGATCAGGTGAGGGTGACGGGAAAGGCCGTCAGCCTGAAGGAGATCCCGTTCGAGTACCGCGACCACCCGCTGGCCGGACGGAAGCGTCACACCTCGGCCGGCGTGTCCAGGATCTCGCTGGAGAACGGCGAGGACGGCGTGATGATCATGGCCGTGACGGTCACGGACCAGGTCGAGTCCAAACGGCTGGGCGGCTCCGTCGCCGCGGAGCGGGACAGATTCCTGCAGCGCTATCAGAGGCTGATCGAGCTCGAGAAGCAGGAGATATGGGTGACCGATCCCAGCGGGGACGCGATCGAACCGTGTCCCGGCTGGAACCGGTACACCGGGCAGCCGTGGGAGGAATACCGCGGTAAGGGCTGGCTTAATGCCGTGCACCCCGACGACCGCGGGCCCACCACGGCCAAATGGCTCGTGACGGTCGAACGGCTGGATGACTGGAACCACGTCTGCCGCCTGAAGACACGCGACGGCGGCTATCGGCATGTTCGCCTGCGCGGCGTTCCCATCGTCGACGGCGGTGAGGTGGTCGAGTGGATCGGCACCTTCACCGACGTCGAGCAGGAGTGGCAGGAGGAACGCCGCAAGGAACTGCTCGACCGGGCCGCCGCGGCCACCGCCGACCTCGGGAGCCTGGATGAGGTGGTGCGCACGCTGGCCGACGTGATCGTGCCCGCGCTGGCCGACGTGTGCGGCATCTTCCTGCTGCCGGAGTTCGAGGGTGAGTCGATCCGGCCGCCCTTCGTCGCCGAGCGCCTCATCAGCGTCGCGCGGACGGGCATGCGACCCCCTGTGGTCGGCCCGCAGACGGTCGACGAAGAGTGCGATTTCGTCACGGCGATCAGGACCCGCCGTCCGATCCTGCGGGTCTTCCCCAAGGGAAAGCCGCCGCCGGGGAGCGTACCGCCGGGCGCGGAGAACTACTTCGTCTGCGCGCAAGGTAACAGTGTGGCCCACGTGCCGGTGATCGTGGACGGCGCGGTGGCCGCGGTGGTGGCCGTCGGGCGCTACGGGGACCGCGAACGGCTCGATCCGGATGACGTCGACCTGCTCGGCCGGATGCTGGCTCACGCGCATGTCCATCTCAGCAACGCGATGCGGTTCCAGCGCACCCAGCGCGTGGCTCTGGCCCTGCAGAACTACCTGCTCCCGGAACCGCCGCGGGTGCCGGGGCTGGAGATCACCGCCCGGTACCGGGCGAGCGTCACCTCGGCGGAGATCGGCGGTGACTGGTACGACTCCTTCGTACGGCCCGACGACACCACTGTGCTGACGATCGGCGACGTGGCCGGCCACGACCTGGCGGCGGCGGTGACGATGAGCCAGCTGCGCAACATGCTCAGAGGGCTGGCGATGGACCGCCAGGAGCCTCCCGGCGACATCCTGCGCCGTATGGACGTCGCCACCGAATGGCTGAACGGCGACGACACGGCGACCTGCATCCTCGCCCGCCTGGAAGGTCCGGACAGCGGCGTCTGGTCGCTTCATTACTCAGTGGCCGGTCACCCGCCGCCCCTGCTCGTCACCCACGAGGGCGAGGCGCGCTTCCTCGAAGACGCCGTCAACCCCCTCCTGGGCGCGGGCTGCGACATGCCGCGCAGCAGCTCCGTCGCGGTGCTTCCCGCACGTAGCACGCTGCTGCTCTACACCGACGGCCTGGTGGAAGTGCCGGGAGAGCACCTCGACGTGGGGCTGGAACGGCTCCGCCGCGGTGCCGCCTCACTGGCCCGCGAGCCTCTCGACGACTTCTGCGACAAGCTGCTCCAGCTGCCCATGGCGTACAAGGACGACATCGCCATGATCGCCGTACGGCTGCCCGAGGTCTGAGCGCACGGGGGCGACGATGGCCCGCCGTCCGGGTCTGCCGCCGGAGAGCACGTCACTGACGGCGGCGAGAACGCGCCGACTTCTTCGGATTTGCACCGTCACACTCGGCCGAGCTCCGTCGTCTCCCTGGTGAAAACGCGGAACTGCAGACGAAGGAGTCGGTTATATGCAAGCCGTCACTGTGCGCGACCGCGAGGCCGGTCTCGCCGGTCTGGCCCTCACGGACATGCCGTACCCGCGGGCGACCGTGCACGACGTCATCGTCCGCGTACACGCCGCAGGTTTCACACCGGGGGAGCTTGACTGGCCCGCCACCTGGTACGACCGCGCCG
Source organism: Nonomuraea aridisoli (assembly GCF_003236395.1). Taxonomy (GTDB): domain Bacteria; phylum Actinomycetota; class Actinomycetes; order Streptosporangiales; family Streptosporangiaceae; genus Nonomuraea; species Nonomuraea aridisoli. The sequence goes on from NZ_POUD01000278.1 coordinate 3,461, forward strand.
GCCACGACCGAACCCCAAGCATCCCCGGCCACGAGGTATCCGGCGTGGTCGCCGAACTAGGGCACGGAGCAACCGGCTTCAGCGTAGGCCAGCGCGTGTTCGGCCTGGCCGACTTCACCCGTAACGGAGCATTCGCCGAGTACGTCGCGGTCGAGGCCCGCAACCTGGCACCGCTGCCGTCGGACGTGGACCACACCACCGCTGCGGCGCTGCCGATCTCCGGGCTGACCGCCTGGCAGGGCCTCTTCGATCACGGCCGCCTGGCTTCCGACCAAACCGTGCTCATCCACGGCGTCGCCGGTGCCGTGGGATCGATCGCCGCACAGCTGGCCCGCGAGGCCGGCGCCCGAGTGATCGGCACCGGCCGGTCGTCGCACCGCGAGCGGGCGGGTGAGCTCGGCGTCGACACCTTCCTCGACCTTGAGACCGAGAAGCTGGAGGAGATCGGCGCGGTCGATCTCGTGTTCGACCTGATCGGCGGGGAAGCCCTCGATCGGTCGGCCCCCCTGGTCCGATCCGGTGGCACCCTCGTCACCATCACCCGGCCGGACGTCCAGCCTGTCGACGGCCGATCTGTCTTCTTCGTCGTCGAACCCGATCGCGCCCGTCTCTCCGACCTCGCCGACCGGCTGCGTACCGGGAAGCTGCATCCGCCGGTGAGCACTGTCCGGCCGCTGGCCGAAGCACCCATCGCGCTCGCCCCGGGAACGCGCGCCCGAGGCAAGACCATCATCCGTGTTCATGAGAACTGATCAGAAGACCGGCGTAACGCGAATCCGTACGGCCCGTGCACTGTCGGCTGGGGCCGTGACCGAATTGGAGAAATCATGACGAACGCCCCGCGCACCAACATCGGTGAACAGCACCCGACCGCCTACAAGGCCCTCATCGCCTTGTCGATGGAGGCCGACAAGAACGCCGCAGCGGCGGGACTCGACCCGCTCCTGGTCGAGTTGATCCGGATCCGCGTCTCGCAGATCAACGGCTGCGCGTTCTGCATGCGCATGCACACCCGCGACGCGCTCAGGAAGGGTGAGAACCCCGATCGCATCGCTGTTCTGCCCGCGTGGGCCGAAGCCGCCTACTTCTCCGAGACCGACCGCGCTGCGCTCCGCCTGGCTGAGGCGATCACGCTGGTGTCGGTCGGGCACGTCGGCGACGAGGACTACGACGCTGCCGCCGACGTGCTGACCTCGGATCAGATCTCGGCTGTCGCCTGGTTGACCACGGTGATGAACTCCTTCAACCGGGTCGCGATCACGAGCCGCTACCACGTCGGCGACTGATCGGACACTGACGGATCGGACCGTCGGCACGACGCGACACAGTCTCATGGAGGCTTTCCGGCAGGCGATCCGCTCCGGTCGCCTGCTACCGGAACCCGGCTTCCCTCGAGCCGCACGCTGGCGGCGGATCTGGGCGTCGGGCGCAACACCGTCGTCCGGGTCTACTCGGAGTTGATCACCGAGGGCTGGCTGACCGCGCGCCGCGGTTCCGGCACCGAGGTGGCGCAGCGTGCGGCGGAGGTGGCAGCCGATCGACCTCGACCTCGACCGCGACCGATGACCTGGCCGCCACGTCCGCTCCACGACCTTCGGCCAGGACATCCGGACCTGTCGTCGTTCCCTCGGAACGAGTGGATCCGCGCGGTGAGACACGCAGTCAGCACCGCGCCCCTTGACGCGTTCGGCTACACCGACCCGCTGGGCAGAGTAGAGCTGCGCGAGGCACTTGCCCGGTACCTGACTCGCGCTCGTGGACTGCGCACCCGGGCCGACAACATCGTGGTCTGCAGCGGCGCCGCGGAAGGACTACGGCTGGTCGCCACTGCGCTCGTCGAGACCGGCGTCAGGGAGGTCGCGGTCGAGGAGTTCGGCCTGCCCGCGCAACGCGGGACGTTGACGAGGGCCGGGCTCGCCACTCCCGCGATCGCGCTCGACGCCGGCGGAGCCGACATCTCCGCGCTCGACGGCTCGCCGAACCTGGGAGCCGTGCTGCTGACGCCGTCGCACCAGTTTCCCCTGGGCGTGGCGCTGCATCCGGACAGACGCGCAGCAGTCGTCGACTGGGCACGTCGACGTGGCGCGATCATCATCGAGGACGACCACGACGGTGAGTTCCGCTACGACCGCACTCCTGTGGGGGCGCTGCAGGGGCTCGGCCCCCGTCACGTGATCTACATGGGGACGGCGAGCAAGTCGCTCGCGCCAGGCCTGCGCGTCGGCTGGCTCGTCGTCCCGGACCACATGGTCGAGGTGGTCGTACGGCAGAAGGGCGAGACCGAGGAGAACGTCGGGTTCGTCAATCAGCTGGCCATGGCGGAGTTCATCGACTCGGGAGCCTACGATCGGCACATCCGGACGATGCGCTCGCAATACCGGCGGCGGCGCGAACAGCTGATCGAGGCCATCACCCAGCGGACGCCCGGATCGCCCGATGTCGCCATCGTCGGCCTGCCGGCGGGGTTGCACGTTCTCCTGACGCGGCCCGGCCGGCTGGTCAGCGCGGACGCAGGCCGGCCCGCCTGGAAACGCTTGGCCGTGGAGCCTCTCGACCTGTTCCGGCATCCGTGCTCGACGTCGGACCTGGACGGCGTGGTCGTCGGGTTCGCCTCGCCGTCTCCGAGCGCGTGGCCGGGGGCACTGGACGCGCTGGTCGGACTCCTTCAGTGATCCGGACGCATGGAAGTGGACCCCGGCCAGGGAGCCGGAGTGGTCCCAGATTGCCGGTCGGAACCCGGTTAGCCTCGAAGGCATGCTTGCAGCGGGAAACAGCGGCGGCGGTCTTGGTCGAGAGGCATCGGGTTACCGGCGTAGAGAGGCTGGGCAATGAGCGGGGATCCGACGAGAGTCGTCATCGTCGGTGGGGGCTTCGCGGGCTACAACGCGGCCCGAGCGTTGCTGCGCGCGTTGCCGCGCAGGTCCAGTGTCGAGATCGTCCTGGTGAACCGCACGGACTACTTCCTCTACCTGCCGCTGCTGCCGGAGGTGGCGGCGGCGGTCATCGATCCGCGGCGGGTCACCGTGTCGATCCCGGGCACGCTTCGCGGAGTACGGTTCGTCCTCGGTGAGGTGACCACGATCGCGCCGGACGAGCAACGCCTGTCGTACACCGACGCGGAGGGAAAGCCGCACGAGCTGGGGTACGACCGGCTGATCCTGGCTGCGGGCAGCGTCAACAAGCTGTTGCCGATCCCGGGGGTCGCCGAGCACGCGCACGGCTTCCGCGGGGTCGCCGAGGCCCTGTACCTGCGCGACCATGTGATCCGCCAGCTGGAGCTGGCGGCCGCGAGCGACGACCCGAAGGAACGGGACGCCCGGTGCACGTTCGTCGTCGTCGGCGCCGGCTACACCGGGACCGAGGTCGCCGCGCAGGGGCCGTTGCTGACCCGGGCCATCGCACGGCGCCGCCGTGAGCTCGCCGGCCAGAAGATGCGCTGGTTGTTGCTCGACCTCGCACCGAAGGTGCTGCCCGAGCTCAACACGCGGCTCTCCCGCACCGCCGACCGGGTGCTGCGCTCACGCGGGGTGGAGGTGCTCACGGGCACGTCGGTACGCGAGGCGACGACCGACGGCGTCTGGCTCACCACCGGAGAGTTCGTTCCGACCCGCACGCTCGCGTGGTGTGTCGGCGTCCGGCCCGACCCGCTGGTCGACACCTCCGGCTTCGCCACGCAGCGCGGCCGGCTGCTCGTCGACACCACGCTCGCGGTCCAAGGACACCCGCACGTGTTCGCCTGCGGTGACGCCGCGGCCGTCCCCGACGTCACCCGGCCCGGCGAGGTCACGGCGATGACGGCGCAGCATGCGAGCCGCCAGGGCACGCTCGCCGGCCGCAACGTCGCCGCGTCGCTCGGATATGGACGCGTACGGGAGTACAAGCACCACGACCTCGGGTTCGTCGTGGACCTCGGCGGGACACAGGCGGCGGCCAACCCGTTCCACATCCCGATGTCCGGCTGGCTCGCGAAGATCGTCACCCGCGGCTACCACCTGCTCTCGATGCCCGGGAACCGGGCCCGGACCGGCGTCGACTGGCTGCTCGACGCCGTGTTGGGGCGCCAGTCCGTCCAGCTCGGACTCGTCAGGTCCGCCGCCGTTCCCCTCGACACGACAGCGCCCACGAGGCAGAAGGGATGACGCGGGATCCGACCGAACCACGATCCCCGTCCGATCTCGAGCAGACGCACACGCGCATGGGGCTACCCGCTCATGTCCCGGGGAGTCGTGTAGGAGGGGTCTCTGCATCGACTGTGCCGTCATGAGGGGGCTTGGCGGGTGATCACACTCGAGTTCGAGACGACCATGACGAAGACGACGATGACCGCGATCACACCCGCGATGACTTCACCACCGGCACCGATCGGTACGACCTCATTCTCGACACGGCCGGCAACCGTCCTCTCTCCCGGCTACGCCGCGTCCTCGCCCCTCGTGGCACGCTCGTCATCGTGGGCGGGCCTGGAGAAGGACGCGTGCTCCAGGGCGCCGACCGCCAGATCCGGGCGGCGCTGCTGTCGCCCTTCGTCGGCCAGCGCCTGACCGGCCTCATGTCCACCGAGCCCGCCGCCGACCTGCACACCCTGGCCCGCCTCGTCGGCTCCGGCGCCCTCACCCCTGTCCTCGACCGCACATACCCCCTCACCCAGGCCGCCGACGCCATCGACTACCTCAGATCCGGCCGACTCGCCGGCAAAGTCGCCATCACCATCTGACTCCGGCCACCCGACGACGCCTCGTTCGTTGCGCAACTGACCGCACACCGGGGTGTCGCTGTGACAACAGGGACAGGCGGGACGTATTCTGAAAGGGCGTCCGGGCCCGGCGCCACACTTCTCACCACATCGCCCACGGCATCTTCGTGCCGTCACGCCGCTGCTCCTCCGGCAGCGGCCCGGCTGAGACGGCCCTGGACTCCTCAAAAGTAGCCGCCCAGGGCGTCGCGTCGGCGTTCCAGGATCTGGTGGTGGAGCTGGGCGTCAGAGGGTGGGGAGGATGCCTCCGTCGACCGAGACGGTGATGCCGGTGAGGTAGGAGGCGCGCGGGGAGGCGAGGAAGGCGATCAGCTCGGCGGCTTCCTCGGGCCGACCTGGGCGGCCGAGCGGGGCGGCGAGGCGCTGATGGAACTCCTTGCGGACGGTCTCCAGGTCCTGGCCGGTGCGTTCCGCCGCCTGTCGCAGGCTTGTTTCCACGGCGTCGGTCTCGATGACGCCCGGCATGACCGCGGTGACCCGCACGCGGTGCGGGCCGCAGGCGAGCGCGAGGCTCTTGCTGTAGGCGTTGAGTGCGGCCTTGGCGGCGGCGTATGGAGCGCCGTTGGGCTGGGGGTAGCGGGCGGCGTTCGATGACACGTGGACGACCGCCCCATGGCCCTGTGCGATCATGTGCGGGACCAGGGCGCGGTCGAGGCGGACGGTGGACAGCAGGTTGGCTTCGAGGTTGGCCAGCCAGTCCTCGTCGGTCGCAGCGAGGACGCCGTCGGGTACCTGGGTGTTGCGTCCGGCGTTGTCGATGAGCACGTCGATGCCGCCCAGAAGGTCGAGTGCCGCGGCTGCCGCCTGCTGGACTCCGCCGGGGGTGCTCAGGTCGGCGGTCACCAAGTGCACTCCAGCGGGGACCGCGGCCGGGTTGCGGGCGACGGCGACCACGTGTGCGCCGGCCGTGACCAGGCGGCGCACCGTGGCGGCGCCGATGCCGCGGGTTCCTCCGGTGACGACGGCACGTGCACCGTGCAGGCCGAGATCCGCGCTCGGATCGGGGAGCAGGGACGGACGGGTGGCGGACATGGCGCTCCTCAGCTGAACAGTGGTGGTGCGGAGGCGGAAGAACGTGCAATCCACACAACCATTCACCGATCTAATTCGTTGAGGAACCTATACGATCGAGCACGGTAAAGTGAAAGGGTGATCTCGGCTACCTCCACCGCCTCCGGTCCGGCGCTGCTTGACGAGCACCGCGACAGTCCCGGTCTCATGCTCGCCCTCCTGGGGCACGAGGCCATGCGTCGCCTGAGGGACGCGCACACCTCCAACGGCCTCACGCCGCGCCAGTTCCACCTCCTCGGGCTGCTCCACGATCGCGGACCGCTGGCGCAGACCGACCTGGCCGCGGAGACGGACACCGCGGCCAGCGTGCTCGTCACGCAGCTCAACCCCCTGGAAGCCGACGGGCTGGTGACGCGCACGCGGGATCCTCGAGACCGGCGCCGCCACCTGGTCGTACTCACGGAGGCGGGACAGCGGCGGCTGCAAGCCGCGGCAACCGCGCAGCAGGAAGTGGAAGACGACCTCTTCCACTCGCTGACCGACGCTCAGCGCAAGCAGCTGACACAGCTCCTCGTCCTGGTGCGCGACGACCTGACCGGCGGCAACGAGCACTGCGGCACCCCGACGTCCCTCGACAGGAAGACGTCGTGAAGCCGTGAACGGAGCGGGCCAGGGAGTATGAGAGCCGCCGCTCGCCCGCCGGGTAGCAGTGCCTGGGTGGCTTGACATTGCGGTCCGCACTGCACCAGCGCGACGTGCCGTTGTGTGAGCCGGGGCGGCTCGCACGAACTGCCCGACTGGTTCCACCATCACCTTCACGACGGTGGCGGCTTCGAGGTCAGTTGCCGACGGGGTAGCGGCTGGTGATCGCGACGCGGTTGAAGGCGTTCATCACGGTGGTCAGCCAGGCGACGGCCGAGATCTGGTCCGCGGTGAGTACGGCCGCTGCGGCGTCGAAGTCCTCGTCGCTGACGTGTCCGTCCGGCACGCGGGTGATCGCCTCGGTCAGGCGGAGGGCGGCGCGGTCGGTCTCGGAGAAGTAGCCGGTCTCCGCCCATGCCGGCAGCACGGCGATCCGGTCGGGGCTTTCGCCCTTCTTGAGGGCGTCGCGGGTGTGCATGCGCAGGCAGAACGCGCAGCCGTTGATCTGGGAGGTGCGGATCCTCAGCAGCTCGACCAGGAGCGGGTCGAGGCCGGCCGCGGTGGCGGCGGCTTCGGCCTGCGACGACAGGGCGATGAGAGCCTTGTAGGCGGCCGGGTGCTGCTCGCCGATGTTGACGCGCTGTGAGTCGGTCATGGTTCCTCGCTATGACTTCGGGTCGTTGACCTTGAGCTCGTCTCCGGTGTCGGAGACGAAGACGACCAGGAGCTTGGCCGGCTCGGTCGGGCTGGCGTTCTCGGTGAGGACGTGGTGGGCGCCCGGCTGCTCGACCCAGTTCTCGCCGGGACGGTAGGTGGTCACGGGCTTGTCGTCGAGCTTGCTGCGCACGGTGCCGTCGAGGACGTAGGCGTAGACGAACGCCTGGGCCGTGCCGGTGCGGCATCGCGCGTGCGCCGGGCGGGAAGTCGACGATCGCCGAGGTGAACGTCTTGCCTTCCACATTCGGAAGGGCCTGCTGGAGCAGCGGCTTGAAGGTTTCAGCCGGGTGCGTCGACGCCGCGGTCGGGGTCGGCACCTGGGCGTTGGCGGGCTGGTCGGAGGTCGAGCAGGCCGTGGCCGCGGTCAGCGTGGCGATGGCCAGGAGAGCAGCGGCGATTCGCATGTTGATCACGATGGGTCTACCGTTCAGTCTTCCGTGACGCGGATGATCGTCTTGCCGGTGGTGCGCTCGCCGGGCGCGAACGCGGCGGGCGCCTCGGCGAGCGGCCGCACAGCGCCGACGAACGGCTCCAGCCGCCCGTCCCTGGGCTGGACCTTGGGCGGCATGACGATGGTGACGAGCGTGCCGCCGGCCCGGACCAGGCCGGCCGAGCGGTCGAGGATGTCGCCGCCGATCACGTCCAACACGAGGTCGGCCTCGCCCGCGTCCTCCAGGCTCTCGGTCTGCAGGTCGATGAAGGCGTCGGCGCCGAGGGCGAGTACTTCGTCCCGCCGGGAGCCCCGGCCGGTGCCGATGACGCGGGCGCCGGCCTCGCGGGCGAGCTGGACCGCGATCGAGCCGACGCCGCCCGTGGCACCATGGATCAGGACGGTCTGGCCTGCGGTGAGCCGGCCGTGGTCGAACAGGCCCTGCCAGGCGGTCAGCCCGGAGATCGGCAGCGCGGCGGCCACCGTGTGGTCGACGTCCGCCGGCAGCGGGGCGAGGTTGCGGGCCTCCACCGCGGTGTACTCGGCGAGCGTACCGTTACGGGCCCAGTCGGTCAGGCCGAACACCCGCTGTCCGACGCTCAGCCCGGTGGTGCCGTACCCCAGCTCCACGACGACACCGGACAGCTCGTGCCCGGGCACGCTCGGCGTGCGGTCGCGGCCGGCGCGATCGGTCCACGTGGCGGGCCAGTCCAGCTCGCCAGGGGTGAAGCCGGCGGCGTGCACCCGCACGATGACGTCGTTCTCGGCCGCATGGGGATACGGCATATCCGTCAGGGACATCCCGGCGAGACCGGCATTGCGGTCTCGCACCGTGATGGCTTGCATGAAGGTCCTTACTGTCGCCCGTTCGGGTTCTCAGCAGGGAGACGAGGCAGCACCTTCGGGTGTGACGGCTCAGACGCGCAGGAGTTTGTCGGGATTCATGACCCTGCGGTACCCGGTGATCAGGCCGTCGGTGATCTGCAGCGTGTCCACGGAGTAGACCGTGCCCTCCCGGTGGAACACCAAGGCGAGTTCGC
>NZ_POUD01000279.1 GCF_003236395.1 Nonomuraea aridisoli
CACGGTGGGGGGCGGGCCGTCAGTCGTGGGTGAGGTAGCCGGGGTTGGCGACCTTCAGCTTGGCGCGTACGGCCTGCTCCAGCACGGCGAGGAGCGGGCCGTCGTCGGGCACGCGGCCCTCGCGGATGGCGGCGGCCAGCTCGGCGTCGTCGGCCACGCCCAGCTCGGCCAGGCGGGCGGCGTGCTCGGCGGCCTGGGCCGGGCCGAGCTCCAGCTCCCGTTCGACCATGCCGAGGACGTTCACCGCCACCCGGGTGTGGTAGCGGACCCGGCCCTCGACGGCCGGCAGCACGTCGCTCTGGAGAAAGTCACGTACGGCGGCCACGAGCTCGGCGGCGGTGGGAACGTCATGCGGTTCGGTACGCGTCACAAGCACCTCATCGGGACAGTGGTGGCTGCAGGCCCTCCAACGCCTCTTCTCGTAAGAATCTAGCCGGACACCCCATGACCCACCCTCCAAAGGGATCCTCGACCAGCTGATGGACGGACTGCGCTTCCAGATCACCGAGGACGACGTCCTCGATGATCGCGTGGAGGCGCCGGAGAGCATCAGCTCGACCCTGGCGCTGATCGGGCGCATCACGGAAACCGACATCACCGCCGACTGGTTCCAGGCGCAGCGCTCACGCATCAGACCCACCGCCTGACAAAGTGGCACCCGCTTCGGAGAGGGGCTCACCACGGGAGGGGCCGTCGCCGTACACCACTTCCGCGGACGTTAACAGCCTTGATCGTTTCGCGCTCAAAGGTGAGACTGCCGATGAAGTTATGCCAGAAAGGTGAACTTTCATGCGAATGCGTCGCTTACTCGCCGTGGTGCTGTCCTGCGCAGTCGTCGGCCTGCCCGCGGCTCCCGCCGCCGCCGATCCCCCCACCCATCCTGGAGGCCCCTGCATCCAGGACAACCAGAACGTCAGCCTGAGCAGCGTCGCCGGCTACGCCGACGTCGTCAGCGGCCTGGACCGCATCGCGCGGACCAGTAAAGGCCTGGTGACCGTGCACAAGGCCGGGCAGTCGGGCGAGGGGCGTGACCTGCTGTACGCGACCGTCGGCCGCGGGCCCGACGTCTTCTGGCTGCACGCCCGCATCCACGGAGACGAACTGCACTCCACCGAGTCGGTCCTCCAGGTTCTCGACCACCTGGCGTCAGGGGACCCCGACGCGCGGCTCATCAGGGAACGGATGACCGTGATCGTCATCCCCATGTACAACCCCGACGGCGCCGAGGCCAACATCCGGCAGAGCACCACCCCCAACCGCGTCGACCTCAACCGCGACTGGGAGAACTTCAGCCAGCCCGAGTCCCGCGCATGGTACGCGCTCTGGCAGCGGATGCGGCCACGCTTGGCGCTGGACCTGCATCACATGGGCACCGCACCGGTGGTGCAGGGGACGGAGGAGCTGAACCAGTTCCAGATCGGCATCCGGCCGATCGACCCCTCGCGGATGACGGCGACGCAGTGGGCCACCGCCCAGCAGCTGTCGATGGTGTCGGTGAAGGCGCTTGACGGGTTCGGGCAGACGCACGTGGCGCGTTATCCGGACATCGACATCACCAACGCCGTGCTCTCCCGAATGCTGCTCGGCGGGCCAGGCCCCGACGGCAGCAGTCCCGGCTTCGCGACGCAGGGCGCGATCTTCTACGAGGTCCGCTCGGTCGGGCAGAAGAGCAACGGCTACCTCGAGCGGCTGTTCACCGTGCCCACGATGGCGGTGCTGAACGCGGTGGCACGCGGCGAACTGGCCGGGACAGACCTGTCGGGCATCGACGCCATCCCCCGCGCCACGCAGGGAACGTGCGGCGTCTGACCTCATCCGGCCCCCAAGGCGACGCGCCGACAGGCCTTGCCCTACGTCCTCATGGGGTACGTGCGTCCCCGCGTCGCCGTACTAACGCATGAGACCGACTCGGGACGTTCCGCAAGACGTTCGTCGTTGCGGACTTGGACAGTGTGCAAGCCCGCATCCGCTGCGTGCACGACGAGCAACCCCCGCGGACTTTCACCGATGAGGAGTGCCGCGCAGGATCGCGGGCGAGGAGATATCAGGATTTATCTGGGTTAGATCATGTAACGGCTAGTCTGCGGCCATGCACACGTCCTCCCCTCCCGCCCCGTCACCTGTGCTCAGTCCCAGGCTCATCCATGCCGAGCTCTTCGTGGTGTTGTCGGTCTCGCTCGGCGCCAGCGGGCTGCTGGCGTTCGTCCGGCTGATCGGGGCGCTGACAGCGCCGCGTGAGCTGCAGGGCCAGCAGGCCGTGCTCGTCGGGTCGATGGCGCCCGGCAGGCCGTGGCTGGACCTGACGCTGCAGCTCGTCCAGATCGCGATCACGGTGGCGCCGGTCGGGCTGGTGGCGTACCTGCTGGCGCGCTCGGGCGAGTCGATGCGCACGATCGGGTCCGACTTCCGGCGGCCGGGCTCCGACCTGTTGCGGGGCGCGGTGCTGGCGGCGGCCATCGGCGGCTCGGGGCTGGCGTTCTACCTCGCGGTGTGGGCGCTCGGGGTGAACCTGACCGTGGTGCCCGGCGCGCTGCCCGAGGTGTGGTGGCAGGTGCCGGTGCTGCTGCTCGCGGCGGCGCAGAACGGCGTGCTGGAGGAGGTGATCGTCGCCGGCTACCTGCTGCACCGGCTCGGCCAGGCCGGCTGGGGGCCGTGGAAGGCCATCGTGGCGTCGTCGTTGCTGCGCGGGTCGTACCACCTGTATCAGGGGTTCGGCGGGTTCGTCGGGAACGTGGTGATGGGGCTGGTGTTCGGGTGGGTCTACCGGCGGTGGGGCCGAACCATGCCGCTGATCGTCGCCCACACCCTCATCGACGCCGTGGCCTTCGTCGGGTACGCGTTCCTGCACGGCAAGGTGAGCTGGCTGCCGTGAACCCGTTGACCCGGTCCTCGTTCCGGGATGAGATCGTTTCATGACTTTCGCGGTGCCCGAGAGCGTACGCCCGATCCGTGACGCGGTGTACGCGTTCATGACCGAACGGGTCGAGCCCGCCGAACCGGTGCTGCACGCGGGCGGGCCCGAGGCGGCGGCGCTGCTGGGCGAGCTGCGCGCGCAGGCGAAGAAGGAGGGCCTGTGGGCCCTCGGCCATCCGCGTGAGCTGGGCGGGGGCGGGCTGCCGTTCCTCGACTACGTCTACGTCAACGAGGTGCAGGGGCGCAGCGAGTACGGGCAGCTGGCGCTGGGGACGTACACGCTGCAGGACTCGCTGATGTTGCACGAGCACGCCTCCCCCGAGCAGCGCGAGCGCTACCTGGCGCCGCTGGTGCGCGGCGACATCTCACCGAGCTTCGCGATGACCGAGCCGGGCGTCTCCAGCAGCGACCCGACGCAGATCACCACGTCGGCCGTGCTCGACGGCGACGAGTGGGTGATCAACGGGCACAAGTGGTTCACGACCGGGGCCTCGCGGGCGGCGTACACGACGGTGATGTGCCGGACCGAGCAGGACGCGCCGCCGCATCTGGCGTTCTCCATGATCCTGGTACCGACGGACACGCCGGGCTACACGATCGTGCGCGACACGCCGGTGCTGGGCCTCGGCGGGGCGCACTGCGAGGTGCGTTACGAGGACGTCCGGGTGCCCGCCGCCGACCTGCTCGGGACGCGCGGTCAGGGGTTCGTCATCGCGCAGAAGCGGCTCGGCCCCGGGCGCATCTTCCACTGCATGCGCTGGCTGGGGCAGGCGCAGCGGGCCTTCGACCTGATGTGCCGCAGGCTGCACGAGCGGCAGGCGTTCGGCGAGCCGCTGGCGGCCAAGCAGCTCATGCGGCAGCACGTGTTCGACTCCTACACCGAGATCCAGTCCGCCCGGCTGCTGACCCTGCACGCCGCCGAGGCGATCGACGCGGGCTCGCAGGCCCGCGTCGAGATCGGCGCGATCAAGGTGGTGGGCGCGCGCATGTTGCACAACGTGATCGACCGCGCCATCCAGGTGCACGGCGCCGCGGGCCTGACCCCGGACACGCCGCTGGATCGCATGTACCGGCACGCCAGGGCCGGGCGGATCTACGACGGGCCCGACGAGGTGCACGTCGACTCGGTCGGGCGGCGCATCCTGGGCGCGTACGCGGCGGGCGGTGGCTGGGAGTTCGGCCTTCGATGACCGACCTGCTGGCGATCGTGCGCGAGGCGCTGGGAGACGAGGCGGTGATCGCGTCCAGCGCGCGGCTGCCGGGCGGCGCCTCCCGCGAGACGTGGGCCCTCGACGTCGTGACCCCCGGCGGCGGACGGCACGAGCTGATCCTGCGGCTGGACTCCCCTGGCGCGCCCCCCGAGGGCGGCGGGGCGGCCGGGTGGGGTCTCGCGGCCGAGGCGCGGCTGATGCGGGCCGCCGCGGGCGCCGGGGTGCCGGTGCCGCGGATCGTGACCTGCGGCGAGTCGTACATCCTCATGACACGCGTGCCCGGCGAGACGATCCCGCGCAAGATCCTGCGCGACGACGCGTACGCGGCGGCCCGGCCGCGGCTGGCCCGGCAGTGCGGGCAGGCGCTGGCCGCGATCCACCGGATGCCGCTGTCCTCGGTGCCCGACGACGGAGGGCAGGACCCGCTGCTGCGCTGGCGCGACGTGCTGGACCAGCTGGGCGAGCCGCACCCGGTGTTCGAGCTGGCGCTGCGCCGGCTGGCCGCGACCCGGCCGCCCGGCGGGCGGCGTACGGTCGTGCACGGCGACTTCCGCAACGGCAACCTGATCGTCGGCCCTGACGGGATCAGGGCGGTGCTCGACTGGGAGCTGGCCCACGCCGGCGACCCGCTCGAAGACCTCGGCTGGTTGTGCGTGAAGGCGTGGCGGTTCGGCTCGCCGCTGCCGGTGGGCGGCTTCGGCGGCTACGACGAGCTGATCGAGGGGTACGAGCGCTCCGGCGGCCAGCTCGTCGAGCGGGAGGCGCTGCGCTGGTGGGAGACGTTCGGGGTGCTGAAGTGGGGCGTCATCTGCGTCATGCAGGCGATGCGGCATCTGCGCGGCGGCGCGCGGTCGGTCGAGCTGGCCGCGATCGGGCGCCGGGTGTGCGAGACGGAGTGGGACCTGCTGCGCATGCTGGACGAGCTGCCGCGCTGACCACGCCGCTGATCACCGGGCTGATCCTCGCGCTGATCGTCCCGGCCGTGGCAGGGCCCGCTTGAGCGGCGAGAGCACCAGCAGCACGCCGAGCAGCGCGTACAGGCCGGTGACGCCGGCCAGGGTGCCGGGCGGCTCGCCGGTCTCCGCCCCCGGCAGGGTGCCGGCCAGGCCCATGGCGGCGTCGAGGTCGAGCGCGAAGAGCGTGCCCGTGGCGGCGAGGGGCACGCCGCAGGCGAGCGCGGCGGCGGGCCAGGCGGTCAGCAGCGTGACGAGGACGGCGACCGCGGCGAGGTAGCCGAGCCCGTCGAGGGCGGGCGCGAAGGCGGCGTTGCCCGTGCGCAGGGCTCTGGCGGCGGCTTCGGTGAGGGTGCACAGTGGCACGAGCGCGGCCAGGCCGGCGACCGTTCCCAGCGTGTGACGTGCGCGTTCGTCCATCCGGCCCACCGCCTCCTTCCTGCGCAGACCTTATCCGGCGGCCCCGGGCGGGAGCCGGGTTTTCAGCCGGGCAGGGCCGCCACGGCGACGATGGCCGTGTTGATCGCGATGTGGGTGACGATCGCCGGCCACAGCGCGCCGGAGCGGGCCCGGATCCAGCACAGGATCGACCCGATCACGGTGACGGCGAGGATCGCGACCGGGTCGAGCGTGATGCCGCCGGCGCCGACGTGCACGCCGTGGCCGATCGCGAACACCGCCGTCACGATGACGCCGCCCCACCCCATCGGCGCGCCGAACACCCGCCAGGGGCAGCCGAAGACGTGGTCGAGCAGCGCGAGCAGGGCTCCGCGCCACAGCAGCTCCTCGGTGGTGCCGGGCAGGGTGAGCTGGAACAGCAGGCTCTCGAACGTCGGGCCGGCCGTGGTCACGCCGTTCGCCCAGTTGAGCAGCGTGTAGAGCAGGACGGTGATGACGGCGGTGAGCGCCACCGGCCGCGCCGAGCCGGGCGTGGTGCGCACGGTCAGGCCGGACCGCTCGCGCAGGGCGGGGCCGGCCAGCGCGAACAGCAGCGTCACCATGGCCAGGTCGATCAGCCTGCCCTGCCAGTTGCGCTCCAGGCCGCCGAAGAGCCCGAGGTCGGGCGTCCCGATGAGGCCGAAGGTGGTCAGCGCCGTCAGCCCGGCGGCGACGAGCAGCGGACGCGGGCCGCCCACCCGCCGGGCCAGCACGGCCGGCACGGTCAGTGCCAGGCCCGGCAGCAGGAGCGCGGCGGCGAGGACCGCCGCCACGCCGAGCCGCGCGCCGACCTCGCCCGGCCCGGCCACCACCAGCGCGAGCGCGGTCACCGCCGCGAACGGCGCGCACGCGAACGCCAGCGCCCGCCCCGGGACGTGCGGGCCGGTCTCGACCGCCGGGATCGTCGGGGTCGTCATCGCCCTCCTCCGAAGAGCCGGCAGACGTCGCGCCGCCGGCCTCGCCCGCCGGGTGGCTCATCCGGGCGAACGGCCGCGACCCTGGTCACCCCACGAGATTACGGCGGTGATCTCCTGGCCGGGAAGCCCCGGGACCGCCCGTCAGGGGAAGTCCTTCGGGTTGACCGGGCTGGTGCGGGCGTTGCCGCCGCGGACCGGGTTGAGGGTGAGGGTGTACACGACCGAGGACGTGGCGGTCGTGACGTACCTCAGCCGGCTGTCGAAGCGCTGGTAGGAGGCGCTGCGGGTGAAGCGGCCCTTGGAGGCGTTGAAACGGTAGCCGTTGGTGAAGTAGATCCGGTACGTGCCGTCCCTGACGTCCTTGATGGTCGCGGTGGAGCGGGCGCGGACGTAGATGCTGATCGCCTTGGTCTTGCCCCTGACCAGGGTGACCACGCCGTCCTTCGCGAGACCGTTCCTGATCTTCAGCCGGCCCTGGCCGCCGCTGTAGCGGTCGTAGATGATGCGGCCGTTGGAGGGGCGGGCCGCGGCGCTCTGGGACACCGCGACGGCGGCCTGCTCCGTCGTGGCGGTGGCCGCTTCGGCGGGGACGGAGGTCAGTAAGCCGCCGGCCAGTGCGACGGCCGCGACGACGCCGGTCTTGAGGGGGGTTCGTTCGAGAAATCTCTTCACGTGAACATCTCCTTGCACATGGTCAGCGCCCCACCCTAGAAGATCTTCAACGCTTGAGACAGCGGTTATTCACCGAAACTCACGAATAGAAAAGGGCATTTCCCTCCATTCCTGGGCGAAATGACCTGCTCATATTGCGCGATATTTCGGGATGAGGGGTTGCCGGGGGTCTCAGCCGGCGGCCTCGCACTCCCGCAGCCGGCGCCGCAGGTGGGCCCGTTCGGGCTCGGTGCCGGCCAGGGCGAGCGCCTCCCGGTAGGCCGCCGCGGCCTCGGGCCCGCGGCCCAGCCGCCACAGCAGCTCGGCCCGCGCCGTCGCGTACGGCGGGTAGCCGCGCAGCCGAGGCTCGCCGGCCAGCTCGTCGAGCAGCGCGAGCCCCTGCTCCGGGCCGTCGCGCAGGGCCACGGCGACCGCCCGGTTGAGCGCGATCACCGGGGAGGGATCGATGCTCAGCAGCACGTCGTACAGTGCCACGATCTGCGGCCAGTCGGTGGTCGCGACGTCGGCGGCCTCGTCGTGCAGGGCGGCGATCGCGGCCTGCACGCCGTAGAAGCCGGGCGGGCCGCCGGTCAGCGCGGCGACCACCAGGGTCTGGCCCTCCTCGATCATCGTGCGGTCCCAGCGGCCGCGGTCCTGCTCGTCGAGGAGGACGAGCTCGCCGCCGGGGCCGATCCGGGCCGCGCGGCGGGCGTGGATCAGCAACATCAACGCGAGCAGCCCGGCGACCTCCCGCTCGCCGGGCAGCAGGCGGCGCAGGATGCGGGCCAGCCGGATCGCCTCCTCGGCCAGGTCGAGCCGCTGGAGGTCGGGTCCGGAGCTGGCGGCGTACCCCTCGGTGAAGATCGAGTAGATCACCTGGAGCACGCCCGGCAGCCGCTCGGGCAGCTCGTGCGCGTCCGGCACGCGGAACGGGATGCGCGCCTGGCGGATCTTGTTCTTGGCGCGCACGATCCGCTTGGCCATCGTGGCCTGCGGGAGCAGGAAGGTTCGGGCGACCTCCGGCGTGGTCAGCCCGGCCAGGCAGCGCAACGTCAGCGCCACCCGGTCCTCGGCGGGCAGCGCGGGGTGGGCGCAGGTGAAGAAGAGCTGCAGCCGCTCGTCGGGCAGCTCTCCGTCGGGGCCGGCGGGCGGCGCGCCCGCCGCGCGGTCGGCCTCCACCTGCAGCAGGGCCAGGCGGGCGGCGTACGCGCGGTCGCGGCGCAGCCGGTCGACGGCCCGGCGCCTGGCCGTGGTCATCAGCCAGGCGCCCGGCTTCGGCGGGACGCCGCTCACCGGCCAGTGGACCAGTGCCGCCTCGATCGCCTCCGAGGTGACCTCCTCGGCCAGGTCGAGATCGCCGAAGCGGCGTACCAGCGCGGCGAGCAGCCGGCCGCGCTCCTCGCGGAAGACCGCCTCCACGGATGAGCCGGCCGCGGCGACCGGCTCGGCGCGTGGATCAGTGGGGGGATCGGTGGCGGGCCGGTCCATGGGTCAGAACTCGGCGACCGGGCGGACCACGACGGAGCCCGCGCGGGCCCCCGGGCAGCGGGCCGCCCAGTCGAGCGCCACGTCCAGGTCGGGCACGTCGATGACGTAGAAGCCGCCGAGGATCTCGCGCGTCTCGGCGAACGGCCCGTCGGTGACCGTCCGGCCGCCCGAGGAGTCGACGCGGACCGCGGTGGCGGTGGTCAGGTCGGCCAGCGACTCACCGGCGACGAAGACGCCCGCCTCACGGACCGCCTTGTCGTAGGCGACCCACTCCTCGAACGAGGGCTGGTCGCACTCCGGGGTCTCCTCGGCGGGGCTGTTGATGAGCAGCATGTACTTCATGGTCGTTCTCCTCTGTCGTCGTGCGGCGGGGTCGCCGTCACCCTGTCCACGAACGGGACGGACCGAGAAGGACGCACTCCCAGAAATTTCCTCCTCCGATTTTCCGCGCGGCCGGGCCCCCGGCGTCAGCCGCGGTGGGCGGCCATCTCCTGCAGGCGGGCGATCCGGTCGGCGATGGGCGGGTGCGTGGAGAACAGCCGCCCGAGGCCGCCGCCCCGGAACGGGTTGGCGATCATGAGGTGCGACGTCGAGGAGAGCCGGCCGTTCTCCGGCAGCGGGAGCTGCCGCGTGCCCGCGTCGATCTTCCGCAGCGCGCTCGCCAGCCCCAGCGGGTCCCCCGTCAGCCGCGCGCCCGACTCGTCTGCCTGGTACTCCCGCGCCCGCGAGATCGCCATCTGGATCAGCGCGGCGGCCACCGGCCCGAGCAACATCAGCAGCAGCGCGCCGAGGAAGCCCGGCCCGTCGTCGTCACTGCCGCCGCCCCCGCCGAAGAACCCCACCATGTACGCCAGGTACGTGATCATCGTGGCGAGCGCGCCCGCCACGGACGAGATCAGGATGTCGCGGTTGTAGACGTGCGACAGCTCGTGCCCGATGACCGCGCGCAGCTCGCGCTCGTCGAGCAGCCGGCTGATCCCGTACGTGACGCAGACCGCGGCGTGGCGCGGGTTGCGCCCGGTGGCGAAGGCGTTCGGCTGCATGGTGGGCGCGACGTACAGGCGCGGCATGGGCTGGCCCGCCTGCGCCGACAGCTCGCTCACCATCCGGTGCAGCGCGGGCCACTCCCCCGGGCCGACCGGCTGGGCGCGCATGGACGACAGCGCGATCTTGTCGGAGAAGAAGTACGCGACGGCGTTGGTCGCCAGCGCGACGAGCACGGCGATCTGGATCCCCGCGCCGCCCCCGAACCACCATCCGATCAGGATGATCAAGGCGGACAGGGCGCCGAGCAGGACCGCCGTACGCAGACCGTTGTGGCGCATGACATCCTCCCTTCCGAACCTCTCCCCCTACCCGGGATCGGGACTCGCGATCCCGCACGTTTTATCACCGTATGTCGGGTATGGGGGTCTCGCGAGGTGGAGCACACTCGGGCCTTCGAGCTGTGGGTGACCCGTTCTCCACGCGGGACGTAACCGGGTCGTGGGGGCCGCCGATCGCATCGGCGGCCCCCACGTCGTGTCCCGGCCCCGGAGGTGAACAGACATGAACAGAATCGACGAAACATTCGCTTAACAGATCTTCCTTCCTACGATCAGGGGGCCGCGCCGCAGCGAGGCGCGGCGTGACGAAGGAGGACCACTTCCGTGGACATCAGCCAGGCCCCTGGTCGCACCCCCCGCACTCCCTTCCGATCCCCGCTCCCCCGGCGCGCCGCCGCGGGCGCCGTGCTCATGGCGGCGGCGCTCCTCGCGCCCGCCGCGCCGGCGAGCGCCGCGGCGGGTCCCGAGGCCGCGCCGTGCCCGGCGGAGCTGGCCGACCTGGCCACCTGCTACGGCGGGCAGGACGAGAACGGCGCCCACTACACGATCGCCGTCCCGCGCGCCTGGAACGGCTCCCTGGTCGTGCACGCCCACGGCGGCCCCGACCTCACCGAGACCTCCGACCCCGAGCGCAGCCCCGAGGACCTGGCCCGCTGGTCGGTGATGGTCCGCGAGGGGTACGCCTGGGCCGGCTCGGCCTACCGCCGCGGCGGCTACGGCACCCGGATGGCCGCCGAGGACACCGAGAACCTGCGGCGGCTGTTCGTGAGGACGTTCGGCGAGCCGAAGCTGACGTTCGCGCACGGCCAGTCCTGGGGCGGGAACGTCGCAGCCAAGGTCGCCGAGATGTACGGCCGGCGCTACGACGGGGCGCTGCTCACCAACGGCGTGCTGGCGGGCGGCACCCGCGGCTACGACTACCGGGTGGACCTGCGCGTGGTCTACCAGTACTACTGCCGCAACCACCCGCGCCCGTCCGAGCCCCAGTATCCGCTCTGGATGGGCCTGCGCGAGGGCTCGACGATGACGACGACCGGCCTGCGCGCGCGGCTGCGCGAGTGCACCGGCTACGACCTGGCGCCCGCGGAGCGCACGGCGGAGCAGCAGCGCAACCTGGACGACATCCTGGCCGTGACGAAGATCCCCGAACGGACCCTGGAGTCGCACCTGCGCTTCGCCACCTTCACCTTCCGCGACATCGTGCACAACCGGCTCGGCGGCCGGAACCCGTTCGGCAACCGGACCGTCCGCTACACCGGCTCGCACGACGACAAGGCGCTGAACGCCGGGGTCGAGCGGTTCTCGGCCGACCCGTCGGCGGTGCGGGACCTGTCGTTCGACAGCGACGTCACGGGCGCGGTGCCGATCCCGGTGCTGACCATGCACGCGATCGACGACCCCACGGCGTTCGTCGAGCACGAGTCGGCCTACCGGGCCAGCCTGGAGGGCGCGGGCAACGGCGACCGGCTGGTGCAGACCTTCACCCGGGAAAGCGAGCACAGCGAGCTGAGCACCGCGGAGTACGCCGCCGTGATGTCGGCGCTGTCGTCGTGGGTGCGCACCGGCGACAAGCCCACGCCGGAGTCGGTGGCGGCGTCCTGCCCGAGGTTCGACGCGGTCTACGGCACGGGCTGCTTCTTCGACGCCGCGTTCACCCCGGGTGAGTACGCCTCGCGGGTGCTGCCGCGTCCGGGCGCCCGCCACTGGCCGGCGCTGACGGCGGCGCAGGAACGGGCGTGGGCGCGCCGCGGCGGCGTCGGCATCGCCCCGTGAAAGCTCCCGGCCCGGGGGTGCGCAGCCCCCCGGGCCGGGCCCTTGACCAGCCCGCCGGCCAGCCCGCTGATCAGTCCGCCGGTCAGCCCGCCGGTCAGGCCGCTGGTCGGTCCGTGCCCTCGCCTGTCGTGAGGCCCGCGGACGCCGTGCCGCCCACCGCCCGAGGCCATTCGGGACTCCCGTACGGGAGTGGATCACCCATTTGATCTACTTCTCAAACAGACCCTAGGAGTGTCCTGAAGATCTTGGCGGTCTGGCCAGGTGGGGTTTCGGGATTCAGACTCGGGTCATGATGGGTCGTCAGAGGGTTCCGGCCGGGCCTGAGGTGTGGGTCGTGTGCCGGGAGATGATC
>NZ_POUD01000027.1 GCF_003236395.1 Nonomuraea aridisoli
CCACCCCCGTCCGCCCCTCCGCGAACCTGGCCAGCTCGACGAGCGCCGGCAGGTCCTCGGCGTCACGGATCCCGGCGGTCGGGACCGTCGGCGACAACCGCCGCACGTCGAACTCGTCGGCGTCGTACACCGGGTTCAGGTGCACGACGCCGACCTCCCGTGCGGGGTCGAGCCGGCGCCGCCACACCCGCAGCACCTCGCCGGCCAGCCCGGGGGGCGCGTTGTCCCACCCGTCGGAGACGATGACGACCAGGCCGGGCCGTGTCTCCATGGTCTCCAGCGCGTCGATGATCCGCCGCCCGAGCGGCGTGGGCCCGGACGGCCGCGCCATGAGCGGGTCGGTCCCGCCCGACACCCACAGCCCCCGGTAGGTCCCGGCCAGCGCCTCCAGCAGGTAGTGGCAGGCCAGGGCGACCGCCAGCGGCCGGCGGCGCTTCACCGCGGAGCCGTAGGAGGAGAAGCTGTCGTCCAGCACCGCCGTGACGCTCCCCCAGGTGCCGGCCCGCGCGCCGGCCGCCCGCGCCGCCGACGCCCGCAGCGCGCCCACCAGCTCGGCCCGCCGTTCCGCCCGCGCCCGGTGGTCCAGCGACAACACGTACGAGGCCACCCTGACCAGCGGCAGCGCGGCCAGGTCGGCGGCGGTGCGCACGCCGTCGCGCTCCGCAGCGCCCGTCAGCCGCAGCCGTTCCAGCCGGGTGAGGCGTGGCGCGATGCGTTCGAGGAAGACCGCCCGGCTGATGCCGTGCCGGGCCGCGAAGCCCTCGGCGACCGTGTACGGCAGGTCGTACAGGGCGGACTTGTCGTAGTGGGCCCGCCGCCACGCCTCCAGGACGGTCGTCTCGTAGCGGGCCCGGCTGAACGGCGCGAACAGGAAGTCGCCCAGCTCGCCGGCCGGCCGCAGGTGCGCGTGGCGCACGGCCGACTTCACCGCCGCACGGTACTTCACCGCGTCGAAGGCCAGGTCGGGGCGGCCGGCGAGCCAGTCGCGGACGATCGCCCTGGTGCGCCGGTTGTTGACGCCCTCGCGGCGCAGCCGCCCGAAGAGCCGGTAGACCCGGGGCGGGCTCATCCGGCTCAGCCGCCACGCGATCAGCCGCGCGTCCCCGGCCCCGCCCTTCCGCCGCAGCAGGTTGGCGATGATCAGGGCGGCGTTGTGCTCGTTGACGTCGAGCGCCAGGGTGAGGGCGTACAGGTCGGGATAATTGCCCTGGATGTAGTCGTGCAGGAAGCCGAGGGAGATCCGCTGGTCGCCGGCCTGGCTGTGGAACTCACGCTGCCCGGTCGAGGTGATCGCCGCGTTGGCGAAGAGCAGCAGGTCTTCGCACTCGATCAGGTCGGCGTACGTCTCCATCGGCTCCCCCCGGGTCGTGGACTGGCCGGGGAATGGGGGCACGAGCTGCGAAGCATCGCTTCAGAGGCGGGTTCCGGAAGTCGTACCGAAGTCCCGCGGCCAGTCCGGTTCCGGACGTTACCGGCGAAGCTGAGCGGAAGCGAGGTGTTTTACGCCGCCGCCTGCCCCGCGTCGACGGCCCGCAGGTACTGCTCCAGCCCCGCGAGGTCGTCGGTGTTGATGTGGTCGACGTCGGCCGCCACGAGCTCCCGCCAGAGCGCCTCCCTGGCCGGGCCGGCCGCGTCGGGGGTGGCCCAGAAGCGTACGCGCTGGCCGTCGCGGTGCGCGGTGGCCACGATCTGGTGCAGCTTCTCGCGCTCGGCGGCCGGCATCTCGCCCTCGCCGGTCCAGGAGAAGTGGTTCGTCCAGTTGTCGCTGATCAACGGGATCAGTCCGGGGTCGCCCTGGCCCAGGTCGGACAGACGGCCGTCGTAGAAGGCGAACCGGCGTTCCTGCGCGGCCATGAGGTCGCGCGGCCGGTCGCCGCTGATGACCACGGTCACCGCGCCGGGCTTCACCTTGCCCTTGTGGTACGTGGTGAGCATCGTGCGGTAGCCGCGCAGCACCTCGCCGAGCGCCGTGTAGGTGGCGGCGCCGTTGTTCTTGATGTCCACCAGCAGCTGGAGCCCCTGCCGGGTGCCCGGGTAGACGCTGCCCGCCCGTACCCGCTCGGCCAGCGGGTCCAGGTAGAGCGCCTGCAGCGTACGGCCCGGGCGCAGGTCCTCGGGGTCGTGGCCGACCAGCAGCTCGCCGTCCACCAGGTAGATGTCCGCCTCGACGCTGGTGAAGCCGTGGTCGAGGGCGTCAAGGAGCGGGCGTTCGTGCTCGTAGTCGTTGTGCGCGTGGGCGCGGGCGAGCGGCTGCACGCCGCCGGCGGCCGACGCGGGCAGGACTGTCAGCGGGGCCGCCAGCAGCATGGCGCCGGCGGCGACCAGCACGCCGAATGCTCGACGTAACATCGCATCTCCTTCGTCGTGAGGGATGCACGCCACGCTAACCGGCAAAAGTGTGACATAAGTGGCTATTGGTGGAACTACGGGAGATCGCGTACCGCCCGCGCCCGGATCTGCCCGAGCGTCTCATGGCTCGCCTTGATCACCGACACCAGCACGTACGCGACCAGCAGCAGCCCCAGGCAGAGCGCGTCGGCCGCCCACCACGGGATCGCGGCGAGCAGCAGCTGCCCGTCGCCCCCGGTCAGCGACCTGATCCCGACCGTGACCAGCACCACCACCAGCCCGACGAGCACCCAGCTCCGAGCCCGCGGCAGCCCGCCCTTCGTCCACAAGCGGATCCGCCACCCCATGAACACGGCCAGCACGCCCAGCAGCGCGCAGGCCCCGATCAGCCACCACGGCAGCGTGAACGCCGGCTGCTGCGGCGGCGGCCCGGCCGCGGGCGGCGCGGCGATCTGCGCCCGCGCCGTACGCAGCTCCGCCTCCGCCTGCTCCTTGGCCTGCACGGCCGCGTCGAGCTGCTTGCGCAGCTGGGCCACGCTCTTCTCGTGCCGCGTCGGCGGCGGCGCGGCCTCGGTCGGCAACATCCGCGCCACCACGGTCAGCATGATCGCGATGAACGCCAGCGCCAGCACGATCGTCATGAACAGGTCGATGAAACGCAGGTCGAGCGGCGGCGCGAACGACCGCGCCGGACGCCGCCTCACGGCTCCCTCACCAGGGTGTACTTCTGCGGCCTGCTCTCCAGGGCGTTCAGCCGCTCGACCGCGGTGCGCAGCGCGTCCAGCCCCTTGACCAGCTCCTCGGTCCGGCCGCGCGACTCGGCGAGCTCCTGCGTCAGCCCGTGCAGGGCGGGCGCCGCCTGCTTGGCGGGCAGCCGCGCGATGTGCACGAGGAACACCTCGTCGGCCGCCGTCACCCCGGCACGCTCGGCCCGCTCGACCAGCGCCATCGCCCCGAACGCGACCACGCTCAGGAACAACGCGATCAGCGTCACGCCGAACGCCGAGGCCAGCTCGGGCAACACGTGCTGCTTGAGCGCCGTGATCAGCGCACCGGGGTCGCCCTGGTTGTCGAGCGCCCCGGAGAACGAGGTCACCATCGCGGCCATCGTCAGCGCCGTGCCGATGAAGCCGAAGACCGGCAGCGCCCAGATGAGCGCGTGGTCGAGGTGGTGGCGGTTGGCCATCTCGTTCTCGTCCAGCGCCGAGCGGGCGCTCAGCACGGACTCGCAGTCGTTCCCGGCCTCGGCCGCCTCCCTGAACAACTTCAGCCGCCGCGCCACCAGCGTGTCCTCGCCCGGCCGCACCGAGGTCACGTTCGCCACCGCGCGCGCCGTCGCCGCGTTCTCACGCCGGATGTCCGGCACCGCCCGCACGATCCTCAGCACGGCGGTCAGGAACACCGCGAAGATCAACGTGACCACGAGCTCGGCGGCCGGCGGCGCGGTGGTCGCCCCGACCGCCCCGAGCATCCCTTCCACCACTCCGGCCGCGTACAGCACGAACGACCCCAAAACGCCCACCAGGGGCGCGAACACCGAATGCCGCCAGACGTCCCTTGACACCCTTCACCCTCACTCCGGCCCAAGAATTGTCAAAGAACACCTAACCACACGTAAAGCACTCATTGCAGGCAGTCAGCACCACCCGCCCCAAAGACTCGGCCCGGCGAGGGCGGCAGGCGGCAACGACCCGCCCCGCCGCCTCCGCCGCAGCTCACCCCAGCACCACTGATATAGGCCAAACGGCGCATTAAACGAGAAACGGAATTAATGGGGCAGACATCGATCTCACGCTGAGCTCGACCGACCACGTGCAGTGCGACCTGGTCATCAATCCGGCCGCGACGATGCCCGCGTTCGTCATCGCGGACACCGATCCGATGTGGCCGTTCGCGACCCATCGACGAGGCGATAGAGCGCGCTGCTGCTCGGCGTCAAGCCGGGCTCCGTGCTGCTGTCCGTCGAGGACCTGCTCCGCGACGGCAACGGGCGCCCCTGGGCGGTCCGTCAGATCCGGTGCCGGGCGACCGGGCGGTGTTGTCCGTCCCCGGCCGGCGCCGCCACGCCGGGCAACAGCGACGGTGGCCGGAAACACGAAACCGCCCCTTACCCGCGCGATTCGCGCAGGTAAGAGGCGGTCTCGATGTCGGTGGAGGTGGCGGGAATCGAACCCGCGTCCTTCAACCCCAAGTCAGGGCTTCTCCGGGCGCAGCCTGCTGTGCTTTTCTCAGCCCCGGCGATCACGCAGGCGAGTCGCCGACGGGCTCAGCCACTGTTTGATTTCCCGATCGCCCCCGTGGCCGGGTTGATCGGTTGAGCCTTCTAGCGATGCCAGACACCGGGCCGAAGGCACTCCCGGGCTGACAGTGGTTTCGCTGCTTAGGCAGCGAGGGCCAGGGAGTCCCTGGCCGCCACAGTGCTCTTGGAATTGGCACTTGTTGTTTGCGGTCACAGGATTAACGAGGTTATGTCCGCAGTCCTCGGCCCGCTTCACCTGGCTTGCAAAGTCGAAGTCGAAGCCAGTCACCCCCTGTGCAGTTGTCAACACACCTCTTACGTGAAGAGATGAGCAACAAGAATGTACATGGGATAACACCCCGAACGCCAACTTGATTCCCGAGCGGCGAAACCCCCGGGAGCACGGCGCACGCGCACACGCTCCCGGGGGCCGACCGGCAGGGTCGAGCCGGTCCGGACGGCAGGGCTTCCCCCGAGATGAAGCCCTGATCTCATCACGGCGACTGGGACCGCAACCCCCCGAGCGGGCCCAGTCACTCAGTAAGACGCAGCCCGGGGTCCGGATGGTTGCTCCCCGTCACGACATTTTCACGGGGTGCTGCCGAGGCCCGCGAAGAAGCTGCCGGCCACGGCCGCCGCGTTGTAGTTCTTCGCCAGCACCGCCACGGCCACGTCGCCCTGCCAGCCGACGAACCAGCTCTGCTGGCCGCCGGCCGCCGCCGTGACGCCGTAGACCTTGCCCTTGCCCGCCTGGGCGGGGCTGCCGGCCGCGCCGGCCCGCATCATGGCGGTCAGCGCCGTACGGACCTTGGGGTCGACGGGCACGGGAGACGGCTGCGTGGCCGGCAGCGGATCGCCGGCCGGATCGAGGGCCTTGGGCTCGGTCACCAGCAACGGCGGCCGCCAGGTGCCGGAGGCGACCGCCCCGGCCACGAGCGCCATGCCGAGCGGGCTCACCTCGACGTTCTGGCCCGCGATGGCCTTGGCCTTGTCGGCGTCGCCGGACAACGACGGCAGCGTGCCGCTGAACGACCTCAGCGGCAGCCGCCACGGCTTCTCCACGCCGTACGCACGGGCGCTGTTGGCCAGGTCGTCGGCCGAGACGCGGCGGGCCAGCGAGGCCAGCGCGGTCACGCAGCCCTTGGCGAAGTGCTGCTGGAACGTGGCCGACGTCGAGGTGCCGGTGGCCTGGCCGACCTGGACGAACTTGGCCCCGCCGACCGTGCGCTCCTGCGGGCAGGCCAGCCGCTGCTTGGGGCTCACCCCGCGCTTGAGCAGCGCGTCGGCCGCCACGATGGAGAACGCCGTGCCGGCCGGGAACTTGCCGGCCAGCGCGTCGCGCTCCTGGTGCATGCCCTTGGCGGCGACGGCGAGGATCTGACCGGTATCGGCCTGCACGGCCACCAGCGCGCTCGTCCCGGTGTCGGCCACGGCCTCCTCGGCCGACGTCTGGGCGGCCCGGTCGATGGTGGTCTTCACCGAGACGTTCCGCCGGCCCGGCCACTCCTCCAGCAGGGCGGCCTGCCTGCCGCTCTTGAGGTCGAGCGTGATCACCTTGGTCTGCGTGGAGCCCGTCAGGTAGTCCTGGTAGGCCTGCTGCAGGCCGTTGCGGCCCACCGAGTCGCCGGCCCGCTGCGGACCGCCGAGCTTCTGCTCGGTCTCGGGCGTGAGCGCGCTGACGCTGCCGACGATCTGCCGGGGCGCGTCGGGGTTGACGGGCTGTTCCTGCGGCTCGACCTCGATGCCGTCGATGGCCTCGAGCTTCGGGCGCATCGACAGATAGCGCGTGCGGCCGAACGTCACCAGCTGCACGAACTTGTCGGGCGGCGAGGAGCGGACGCGGCTCAGCAGCCGGTCCTGGGCGTACCCGGTGATCTCGGACAGCTGCGCGACCACCTCCTCGGCCCGGTCGCCCAGCGCGGCCGGGTGCACGCCCGCGACGTAGAGGACGGTGTCGCTCTGCAGCGGGTCGCCGGCCCTGTCGAGCACCGGCTGGCGCGGCACGGGCTCGGTGTCGACCGCGAACCGCTGCCCCTCCTTGAGCTGCGGATGCAGCACGGACGGCGACCAGCGCACCTTCCACACGCCGTCCACGAGATGCAGCGGGAGCACCCCTTCGTACTGCCACAGGGGGTTGTTCTCGCCCAGGTCGACCTCGGCGTGGAAGTCGGCCTGGGACTGCTCGCCCTCGACGCTGATGCCGGTGATCCGGAAGCGGAACGAGGCCGCGTCGAGCTCCTGCTTGGCGTCGGCCAGCGCCTTGCGGACCTTGGCCGCGTCGCCGTCGGTGCGGCCGGCGGCCAGGTCGTAGTCCTCGGACTGCCAGCCGACGAGGAAGTCGCGCACCGCCTCGTGCGGCGAGGACTCCTCGAAGCAGCCGGTCAGGGTCGTCGCCGCGACCGCCAGGGTGACGGTCGCGGCGAGGGTGCGGCGGGCACGTGTCATGGGTCGCGGTGCCGCCGCTCTCATCGGTTGCGGTGCCGCAAGGCCCGGGCCATCTCCCGCTTGGCCTGCTGCTCGGCCAGGGACTGCCGCTTGTCCCAGTCTTTCTTGCCGCGCGCGACGGCGATCTCGACCTTGGCGCGGCCGTCCTTGAAGTAGAGCGCCAGCGGCACGATCGTGAGCCCGCCCTCCTTGGTCTTGGCGGCCAGCTTGTCGATCTCCTTGCGGTGCAGCAGCAGCTTGCGCTTGCGCCGGGCCGCGTGGTTGGTCCACGTGCCCTGCGAGTATTCGGGGATGTGGACGTTGTGCAGCCACGCTTCGTTGCCGTCGATCATGGCGTAGCCGTCGACGAGCGAGGCGCGGCCCTCGCGGAGCGACTTCACCTCGGTGCCCTGCAGCACGAGACCCGCCTCGATGGTGTCTTCGAGGTGGTAGTCGTGCCGAGCACGTTTGTTCTGGGCGACGATCTTCCGCCCGGTCTCACGTGGCATGCTTCGACTTTACCGGCGGCGGGCCCCGAGGCGGTTCATGAGCACGGTTACACCCGGAGGTAGCGGCGCAGCGTCACGAAGGAGGCCAGCACACAGATGAGCACGCCGATGACCATCGTGATGGAGATGGCCTGGGCGACGTCGTTCCAGGTGAGCTGGGCGGTGACGTCCCCGAAGTAGCCGGCGATCTCCTCGAACAGGAAGACCTTCGTCACGATGAGGATGACCGCCGCGAAGACGCCGCCGATCAGGCCCGCGATCGTGCCCTCCATGACGAACGGGAGCTGGATGTAGAGGTTGGAGGCGCCGACCAGCCGCATGATGCCGGTCTCGCGGCGCCGGTTGAACGCCGACAGCCGCACCGTGTTGCCGATCAGCAGGGCCGCCGCGAGCACCAGGATGATGGCGACCGCGAGGGCGTAGAAGGAGAGCTTGTCGAGCAGGTCGAAGAACTTGGCGATGAGCTGTTTCTGGTCCATCACCTGCGACACGCCGGGCTGACCCTCGATCGCCTGGATGATCGGCTGGTAGTTGTCCGGGTCGACGAGCTTGACCCGGAACGACTGCGGCATGTCCTCGACCTTGGTGGCCTCGACGAGGGCCTTGTTGGCCGAGTACGACTCCTGGAAGTTCTTGTACGCGCTCGCCTGGTCCTCGAAGAACACTTCCTTGACGCCCTGGATGCCCTTGATGTGGCCCTCGAGCGCCTTGGTCTGCGCGGTCGTGATGGCCTTGCCGTTGCACGCCGGCATGGCCGATCCCTTGTTGCAGAGGAATACCGAGATCTCGACCTTGTCGTCCCAGTACCCCTTCATCGCACCGACCTGGGCGTTGATCATCAAGCCGACGCCCAGCATCGCCATGCCGACAGCCACGGTGATGATCACCGCGATGGTCATGGTCAGGTTGCGGCGGAGGCCGATCCAGACCTCGGAGAAGATGAAATTCGCCCGCATGTTGTGTCAGCAGCTCCCTGTCAGTACGCCTGGCCGTAGACGCCACGCGACTGGTCACGGACGATCTTGCCGTCCTCCAGCTCCACGACGCGCTTGCGCATGGAGTCGACGATGGCCGCGTCGTGCGTGGCCATGACGACCGTGGTGCCAGTCCTGTTGATGCGGTCGAGCACCTTCATGATGCCGATGCTCGTCGCGGGGTCGATGTTGCCCGTCGGCTCGTCGGCCAGCAGGATCATGGGCCGGTTGACGAACGCGCGGGCCATGGCGACACGCTGCTGCTCGCCACCGGACAGCTCGTCGGGCATCCGGTGGGCCTTGCCCTCCAGGCCGACCAGCTCGATGACCTCGGGCACCACCTTGCGGATGAAGCGCCGCGGCTTGCCGATGACCTCCAGCGCGAACGCCACGTTCTCGTAGACGTTCTTGTTCGGCAGCAGCCGGAAGTCCTGGAACACGCAGCCGATGCGGCGACGCAGGTGAGGCACCTTGAAGTTGGAGAGGCGGGCCAGGTCCTTGCCGGCGACGTGGATCGCGCCGGAGTTGGGCCGCTCCTCCTTGAGGACCAGACGCAGGAACGTCGACTTGCCTGATCCCGAGGGACCGACGAGGAACACGAACTCACCCTTGTCGACGTCGACGGAGACGTGGTCGAGGGCGGGCCGGTTCTGGTTCGTGTAGACCTTGGTGACATTATCGAAATGGATCACGAGAGCATCACGGCATGCCAGTCTAGGGGTCAGGACGGAAGCGAGGGTGGCATATGCCCACTTCCCGCCGCCGACCAATCGGGTTACGTCTTCTTTACTGATGATCGACGTTCCGATTGGCCAGACGACAGTCTAGGGGGAAGACTGGCATGGAACGTCCATAACGGAAACAAAACGATTGTGCGGCTAGACTTGGGGCTGTCATGAGCTGTGAACACCTCGTATGCGCGCAGTGCGCCCACCCCGTGATCGAGGGCCGCTGCCCCATGTGCCGCGCCAGCAGAGAGCGGATGCACCAGCACGGCTTCGCCGGGCTGTCACCCGCCCTCATCGCCCTTCTCCTGATCGCGCTCTTCCTGCTGACGCTCGCGATCAACCACCTAAGCGGTCTCTGACTCCTGCCGCCGCATCCAGCGGATCTCCGACTCGATGAACTCGTCGAGGTCGCCGTCGAGCACCGCTGACGGGTTGCCCGCCTCCGTGCCCGTGCGCAGGTCCTTCACGATCTGGTACGGGTGCAGCACGTAGTTGCGGATCTGCGTGCCCCACGACGTGGTGGTGGCGCCGCGCAGCTCCGACATCTTCTCCGCCTCCTCCTGCCGCTTGCGCTCCAGCAGCTTGGCCTGCAGCACGTTCATCGCGGTGGCGCGGTTCTGCAGCTGCGAGCGTTCGTTCTGGCAGGAGACGACGATGCCGGTCGGGATGTGGGTGATGCGCACCGCCGAGTCGGTGGTGTTGACGCCCTGGCCGCCGGGACCGCTGGAGCGGTAGACGTCGACGCGGATCTCGTCTTCGTTGATGTCGATGTGGTCGGTCTGCTCGACCACCGGCACGACGTCGACGCCGGCGAACGACGTCTGCCGCCGCCCCTGGTTGTCGAACGGGCTGATGCGGACCAGCCGGTGGGTGCCGTGCTCGCCCCTGAGCGTGCCGTAGGCGTAGGGGGCCTTGATCGTGAACGTGGCCGACTTGATGCCGGCCTCCTCCGCGTAGGAGGTGTCGTAGACCTCGGTCGCGTAGCCCTTGCGCTCGGCCCACCGCAGGTACATCCGCAGCAACATCTCCGCCCAGTCGGCCGCGTCGACGCCGCCGGCCTGGGAGTTGATGGTGACGAGCGCCTCACGGGCGTCGTACTCGCCCGACAGGAGGGTGCGGACCTCCAGGGCGCCGATGTCGGACTTGAGTGCCTGGAGCTCCTTGTCGGCCTCGGCGCGCGTGTCGTCGTCGCCCTCCTCGGCCGCGAGCTCGTAGAGCACGTTGAGGTCGTCGAGGCGGCGCGCGACGCCCTCGACGCGGTTGAGCTCGCCCTGGAGGTGGGAGAGCCTGCTCGTCACCTTCTGGGCCTGGTCGGGGTCATCCCAGAGATCGGGCGCGGCAACCTGCTGCTCCAGCTCCGCGATCTGCTTGCGCATCGCGTCGAGGTCGAGCACGTCCTGGATGCTGCGGAGTGTCCCCGCGAGCTCGTTGATCTCTTCTGCCGGATCGATGCCTGCCACGTCTCCCAAGGGTACGCGACCGGCGCGCGCCCGAATAACATGGCGAGGTGCGCGCATACGGTCGGCGGAAAATGCTGGCGATCGCCGCCGGCCTGCTCGCCGCGGCGACCGCCTGCACCGGCGATGCCCGATCGGACCCCACGAGGTCGGCCACGACGGCCCCGCAGGCCCCGTCGCCCTCGCCCGCCGAGCCGGCCGTCACCAGGGACGAGGCGGCCGAGGTCTTCAGGGAGATCACCCTCACCGACGACGCGTTGCGGGTGGCGAGCGACCTGCAGGGGCGGCTCGCGCTGGCGACCGACATCACCGCGGGCGGGCAGACGCAGCTCACGGTGGCGGCCTACCTGTCCACCGGCTACGCGCCGCCGCGCTACAGGTGGGGCACCCCGACGCTCTACGTGCCGAGGTTCGAGGCGGGCGAGCGTTCGCCGTGGTTCAGCGCGCTGACGACCCGCAACGGGCAGCCGACGCTGCTGACGTTCGCCAGGTCCGACCGCTGGCGGCTCAGCTCGGCCGCCCAGCTGCTGCCGGGCGAGGAGCTGCCCGGCATCCGGCTCGACGCCGACGGCTACGCCGGCGCGGTGCCGGCCGACGACAAGAGCGTCACGATCAGCCCGCAGTTCATGGGGCCCGTGCACGCCAGCGTGGCCGAGACCGGCACCGCCGGCTCGACCGCCGGCCTGCTCGCGCCCGGCCCCTACACGACCGACGTGGCCGAGCAGATCGCCACCTACCGCGAGACGGCCAAGGCCGACGGCTTCAGCTACGACTCCATCTTCAGCGCCGACAACTACCCGGTCTACGGGCTGCGCACCGAGGACGGCGGCGCGCTGATCCAGTACTCCCTGTCGCGCACCACGTCCACGAAGAACGTGACCAACAAGTCGTACATCATCCCGGTGCCGGAGGAGGCGGCCTGGGCGATCTCCTCGCCGTCGGTGCCGCGCACGCTCCGGCTGACGGAGATCCACCAGTACGCCACCACCGTCCCGCCGCTGAGCACCCCCGCGCCCGCCGAGGTCATCGCCCACGACGGCGCCCTCACCCGCGCCACCGGCGCCTGACGCGCGCTCTCGGCCTCAGCGCTCCAGCGCCTGTCGCATGCGCAGGTAGACCTTCTCCTGCTCCCGCAGCAGGGCCGCCGCTTCGTGGTCCTGGCGCTCGATCGCGGCGTCCAGCAACGACCTGAAGGTGGCGTCGCAGAGGTCCAGCAGGGGCCGCGTGGAGCGGTGATCCTTCCCGAGCTCCCGGAGCCATCGGGCGACCTCGTTCGCGTGCTGGGGGCGGCGCGCCGGGTCCTTGGCGAGCAGGGAGAGCACGAGCGCGTCCAGGTCGCGGTCGCCCGTCCTCGGGGAGGGCGGCGGCGCGCTCAGGTGCCCGTACATGGCCTGGGCGATGTTGGCCGCCGGGAAGGGCACCCGGCCCGTGCAGAGCTCGTAGAGCACGCAACCCAGGGAGTAGAGATCCGCGCGCCGGTCCACGGCGGCGCCGCCGAACTGCTCGGGCGCCATGTACGCGGGCGTGCCGACGGTCAGGCCGGTCCTGGTGATGCGGGTGACGTCGAGGGCGCGGGCGATGCCGAAGTCGCAGATCTTCACCGTGCCGTCGTCGAGGATCACGATGTTCCCGGGTTTCAGGTCGCGGTGGACGATGCCGAGCACGTGGGCGGCGGAGAGTGCCTCGGCCAGCCGGCGGCCGATCTCGAAGACCTCGGAGAGCTCCAGCCCGTCCGCGTGGTCGCGGATCACGGCTCCGAGATCCCTGCCGTTCAGCAGCTCCATGACGATGAACAGGCGTCTTCCGTGCCGGTCGACGTCGAAGACGGTGGTGACCCCGGGGTGGTTGATCCGTGCGGCCAGCCTGCCCTCGCGCAGGAAGCGCCTCGCCTCGCTGCCGGAGCTCGGGGCCATCAGCTTGACGGCTACCGGGCGGTCCAGGCGCAGGTCCAGCGCACGCCAGACCTCGCCCATGGCGCCCCGGCCCAGTCGTCTCTCCAAGCGGTAGCGGCCGCCCAAGTCCATGCAACGCATTCTTCCACCAGAGGGCTGAGCAACTTCGGTTGACTATCTCCGAATTAGTCAACTACGGTTGCTTGCATGCCGGCAGAAGAAGTTCCCCATCCGCAGGATCCCGCCGACGCGCTGGCGGCCGTCGTGGCGCTGCGACGGCTGGCCGATCGGCTCGAGGACGCCGCCGTGGAGCAGGCCATGCGCGAGGGCTGGAGCTGGCCGGAGGTCGCCGAGGCGCTCGGCGTCACCCGCCAGGCGGTCCACAAGAAGCACGCCAAGCGGCTCATCGCGGCCGGCGTGACGTTGAGGAGACGAAGTTGAGCACCATCGACCACTACATCCAGGCGATCCTCATAGAGGCGGGGGCCGAGGCGCGGGAGGAGGGGGCCGCCCTGATCGAGGCCCACCACCTGCTGCTGGCGCTCGCCGCCCACGAGGGCACCGCGGCGCAGCGCGTGCTGACGGCGGCCGGCCTCGGGCCGCGGGCCGTCAGGGACGCGCTGGACCGTGAGTTCGAGCACAGCCTGAGCGCGGCCGGGGTGTCACTCGCCGCCTTCGACCTGCCCCGGGCCACCCCCGACCCGAAGGACACTCCGAAGATCGGCGCCTCGGCGCGGCTCGCGCTCGAACGCGGCTTCGGCGCCGCCAAGGGCAAACGCGACCTGCGCCCCGCCCATCTGCTGCTCGGCGTGCTCGACACCGAGATCGGCACCGTGCCCCGCGCCCTCGCCCTGGCCGGCGTCGACCGGGCGGAGCTGATGGCCCGCGTACGCGACACCCTCCCCGGCGAGGCGTGGTGAGCGGCGTGATCGAGGTCGAGGGGCTGCGCATGCGCTACGGCTCGGCCGACGTCCTGCACGGTGTCACGTTCCAGGCGCGCCGCGGCGAGGTCCTCGCGCTGCTGGGACCGAACGGCGCGGGCAAGACCACCACGATCGAGATCCTGGAGGGTTTCCGCGCCCGCTCCGGCGGCCGGGCCGAGGTGCTCGGCGCGGATCCCGCGCGCGGCGACGAACGCTGGCGGGCCAGGATCGGCGTGGTCCTGCAGTCCTGGCGCGACCACGGCAACTGGCGCGTCCGCGAGTTACTGGCCCATCTGGGCGCCTACTACGCCGCGTACGCCACCCCGAGGATCCCGCGGCCGTGGGACGCCGACCGGCTGATCGCGGCGGTGGGCCTGACCGAGCACGCGGGCAAGAAGATCAAGACGCTCTCGGGCGGGCAGCGGCGCCGCCTGGACGTGGCGATCGGCCTGGTGGGCCGCCCCGAGGTGCTCTTCCTCGACGAGCCGACCGCGTCGTTCGACCCGCAGGCCAGGCACGACTTCCACGACCTGGTGCGCGACCTGGCCGACGACGGCGAGACCACCGTCCTGCTCACCACGCACGACCTGGACGAGGCCGAGAAGCTGGCCGACCGCATCCTCGTGCTGAACGGCGGCCGCATCGTCGCCGACGGCACGGCCGCGGAACTGGCGCGGCGGATCGCCGGCGAGGACGAGGTGCGCTGGCTCATGAACGGCCGGCGTTTCGTCCAGAAGACGGCGGACTCGACCGCGTTCGCCCGCGACCTGTTCGCCCGGCACGGCGAGGACGTACGCGAGCTGGAGATCCGAAGGGGCTCGCTGGAACGGACGTACCTGTCGCTGGTGCGCCAGGCGGAGGCCGGGTCATGACGGCGCTGCGCGCGGGCTGGGCACGCGGCCTGGCCGAGCTGCGGCAGTCGTTCACCAACGGCCCCGAGCTGTTCTCGCATCTCCTGTGGCCGGGGTTGATGGTGGCGGTGCTCTTCTTCGTCAGGGACGTCTCGTTCGGCGGGCTGCCGCTGGCCGCGCTGGCGCTGCCCGGCATCCTCGGGATGAACGCGGCGACCGGCATGATCAGCATGAGCCAGCAGCTCACCGCCGACCGGGAGGACGGCACCCTGCTGCGCGCCAAGGCGACCCCGCACGGCATGCCCGCGTACCTCGTGGGCAAGGTGATCTCGGTCTCCGGCGGCGTCCTCGCCGATCTGGTGATCTTCCTGGTGCCCGCGGTGTTCCTCGTCGACGGGCTGCGGATCGGCCCGGGATCGTGGCCCACGCTGGCCTGGGTGCTCGCCCTCGGCCTGGTCGCGACCCTGCCGCTCGGCGCGGTGCTGGGCTCGTTGTTCCCGTCCGCACGCGCGCAGGGGCTGGTGCAGCTGCCGTTCATGGCCGTGATCGGGATCTCCGGCGTGTTCTACCCGCTCACCGCGCTGCCCGCCTGGCTGCAGGTGATCGGCCAGCTCTTCCCGATCTACTGGATGGGGCTCGGCATGCGCTCGGCCCTGCTGCCGGACTCGGCGGTGGCCGTCGAGGTCGGCGAGTCCTGGCGGCACCTGGAGATCGCCGGCGTGCTGGGCGCCTGGGCCGTGCTCGGCCTGCTGCTGGCGCCGGTCGTGCTGCGCCGGATGGCGCGGCGGGAGTCCGGCTCCGGCGTGGCGGCCCGCCGGGAACGCGCCCTGCGGCGCGTCGGCTGACGCGCGTGGCGGCCGCCTGGACTCCGGCGACCGCCACGGCATCGGCTACTGCGTCGGTTATGCCTCCGCGTGGGGCAGGTTGCTGGCGGCGACCAGCGTGCGGATGGCGCGCAGGGCGACCGACAGGGTGGCCAGGTCGAAGTGGTCGCTCTCCCAGATCTCCGACAACGTCTGCCGGGCCCGGGCGACCGCCGCCGAGTTGGCCTCCGTCCAGCGGGCCAGCCGCTCCTCCGGCGGCAGTCCCGGCTTGCTGTGGACCAGCACGTCGCGGGTCAGCGAGGCGTGCGCGGCGTACAGGTCGTCGCGCAGCGCCGAGCGGGCGATGGAGTTCCACCGGTTGTCGCGCGGCAGCGCGATGACCCGCTCGCGCAGCCGGGCCAGCTGCAGCCGGTCGGCCAGGTCGAAGTAGACCTCCGCCACCTCGTTGACCGGCCGCCCGGTCACCGACCCGATCTCCACCAGGTCCAGCGTCGAGTACGCGGGCACCATGCCGGCCACCCGCTCGGCCAGCTCCGGCGGCACCCCGCGGGCCGCGAAGGAGTCACGGCGCTCCTCGTAGGCGGCCAGGTCGGGCCCGGTGAGCAGCTTGGGCGCGTGGGCGGGCAGGCCGTCGACGCCCTTGAGGAAGAAGCTCACCGACCCGGCCAGGTCGAGCGGCGGCCGGCGGTTGACCAGCAGCCAGCGGGTGCCGCGCTCGGCCAGCTTGCGGGCCTCCAGCAGCATGGCGATCTGGGTGGCCGTGTCGACCTGGTTGTCCAGCTCCTCGACGGCCCGGTAGAAGCTCGGCAGGTCGAAGACCTCCCGCGCCACCAGGTACGCCCGCACGATGTCGGGCACCGAGGCTCCGGTCTCCTCGGCGAAGCGGAACAGGAAGGTGGTGCCCGCCATGTTGACCACCTCGTTGACCACGCAGGTGGTGATGATCTCGCGGCGCAGGGGGTGGTTGTCCATGTACGCCCGGAACCGCTCGCGCAGCGCCGACGGGAAGTACGACACCAGCCACGAGGCGAGGTACGGGTCGTCCGGCAGGTCGGAGGCCAGCACCTCGGCGTCGGCCGCCAGCTTGGTGTAGGCCAGCAGCACGGAGAACTCGGGCGCGGTCAGGCCCAGCTTGGC
Organism: Nonomuraea aridisoli; assembly: GCF_003236395.1. Lineage (GTDB taxonomy): Bacteria > Actinomycetota > Actinomycetes > Streptosporangiales > Streptosporangiaceae > Nonomuraea > Nonomuraea aridisoli. The sequence goes on from NZ_POUD01000027.1 coordinate 16,308, forward strand.
CTGGCGGCGCTCGGCCAGCGTCTTGTCCGACGGCAGGAACTCCAGCTCACGGTTGACCAGCCCGTCGCGTTCGAGCTTGCGCAGGTAGCGGGCGTGGATGTGCAGCATCTCGACGGCCTGCGCGCGGGCGGCGGCGAGCACCACGTTCTGGGCGTAGTTGTCGCGCAGCACCAGGTCGGCGACCTCGTCGGTCATCGAGGTGAAGAGCTGGTTGCGCTGCTTGTCGGTCAGCTCGCCGTCACGGACGACCTGGTCGAGCAGGATCTTGATGTTCACCTCGTGGTCGGAGGTGTCCACGCCGGCCGAGTTGTCGATGAAGTCGGTGTTGACCAGGCCGCCGTTGGCCGCGAACTCGATGCGCGCGAGCTGGGTGAAGCCGAGGTTGCCGCCCTCGCCGACGACCTTGCAGCGCAGCTCGGCGGCGTTGACCCGGAGCCCGTCGTTGGCCTTGTCGCCGACGTCGGCGTGGGACTCGGCGCTCGCCTTGACGTACGTGCCGATGCCGCCGTTCCACAGCAGGTCGACCGGGGCCCGCAGGATGGCGCTGATCAGGTCGTTCGGGGCCATCGAGGTGACGCCGGCCGGGATGCCGAGCGCCTCGCGCATCTGCGGGGTGATCTGGATCGACTTGGCGGTGCGCGGGAACACGCCGCCGCCGGCCGAGATCAGCGCCGGGTCGTAGTCCTCCCAGGAGCTGCGCGGCAGCCGGAACAGCCGCTCGCGCTCGGCGTAGGAGCGGGCGGCGTCGGGGTCGGGGTCGACGAAGACGTGGCGGTGGTCGAAGGCGGCCACCAGCCGGATGTGCCGCGAGAGCAGCATGCCGTTGCCGAACACGTCGCCCGACATGTCGCCGATGCCGGCCACCGTGAAGTCGGTGGTCTGCGTGTCGACGCCCATCGTGCGGAAGTGGTACTTGACCGACTCCCAGGCGCCGCGGGCGGTGATGCCCATGACCTTGTGGTCGTAGCCGATGGAGCCGCCGGAGGCGAAGGCGTCGCCGAGCCAGAAGCCGTACTCCTTGGCCACGCCGTTGGCGATGTCGGAGAAGGTGGCGGTGCCCTTGTCGGCGGCGACGACGAGGTAGGTGTCGTCGCCGTCGTGCCGGACGACGTCGGGCGGCGGCACGACCTTGCCGTCCACGAGGTTGTCGGTGACGTCGAGCAGGCCGGAGATGAACATCCGGTAGCAGGCCACGCCCTCGGCGAGGACGTCCTCGCGGGTGCCGGAGGCGGGCGGCTGTTTGACGACGAATCCACCCTTGGACCCGGTGGGGACAATAACGGTATTTTTCACCATCTGGGCCTTGACCAGGCCGAGGATCTCCGTACGGAAGTCCTCCATCCGGTCCGACCAGCGCAACCCGCCCCGCGCCACCTTCCCGAAGCGCAGGTGCACGCCCTCGACCCGCGGCGAGTACACGAAGATCTCGTACTTCGGCCGCGGCAGCGGCAGCACGCTGATGGCCTGCGGGTCGAACTTCAGCGAGATGTACGACTTGCGCCGGCCGCCGACGGTCTGGAAGTAGTTGGTGCGCAACGTCGCCTGGATCATCTCCAGGTACGCCCGCAGGATGCGGTCCTCGTCCAGCGAGGCCACCTCGTCCAGCGCTCCGAGGATCTCCTCGGTGACCGCCTCCACCAGGTCGGGCCGGGCCTCGTCGCCGCGCCGCGGATCGAGCCTGGCCTCGAACAGCCGCACGAGCAGCCGCGCCAGCCGCACGTTGCCGAGCAGCACCCGCTCCATGTACGGCTGCGAGAACGTGCTGCCGGCCTGGCGCAGGTATTTGGCGTAGACGCGCAGGATCTCGACCTGCTCGGAGGTCAGCCCGGCGGCCAGGATGAGCGCGTTGAAGTCGTCGGCCTGCACGCGCCCGGTCCACAGGGCGGTGAGCCCGTCCTGGAAGAGCTGTTTGAAGGCGTCGCGGTCCACCTCGTCCGAGGGGGTGTAGCGCAGGCCGAAGTCGTAGATCCAGGCGTTCTTGGTGCGCGGGTCGTTGTCGCGGTCGATCTCGTACGGCCGCTCGTCCACGACCTCGACGCCGAGCCGCTGGATCAGCGGGAGCGCGGCGGACAGTGAGATGGGCGAGCCGACCTTGTAGACCTTCAGCCGCCGCTCCCCCTCCACCGCGTCGTACGGCTCGTAGAGGTTGAGCTTGACCGCGTCCTCGTCGCCCTCGGAGACGAGCTGCTCCAGCCGCTGCAGGTCGATCACGGCCACCTTGGGCGGGAAGTCGGCCTTGTAACCCTCGGGGAACGCGGCGGCGTACCGCTTGATGAGGGCGGGGGCCTCCTCCTCGGAGGTCAGCTCGGTGAGGGCGGTGGCCAGGTCGTCCTCCCAGGAGCGGGTGATCGCGGCCAGGCGCGCCTCCAGCTCCTCGACGTCCACGCCCGGCGGCGGGAGCGGCGTGCCGCGCTCGCCGCGCACGACGACGTGCAGCCGGGCCAGCACGGACTCGCCGATCATGGCGCTGTAGTCGAGCGTCCTGCCGCCCAGCGCCTTCATCAGGACCTCCTGCATGCGCAGCCGCACCTTCGTGGTGTAGCGGTCGCGCGGCAGGTAGATCAGGCAGGAGATGTAGCGGCCGTAGTCGTCGCGGCGCAGGAACAGCTTGACCTGCTTGCGCTCGCGCAGCCGCAGCACGCCCATCGCGATCGGCAGCAGCTGGTCGACCGAGGTCTGGAACAGCTCGTCGCGCGGGAACGTCTCGAGGATCTCGATGAGGTCCTTGCCGTCGTGGCTGTCGGGCTCCAGCCCGCCCGCCTGCAGCACCCCGGCCAGCTTGCGCCGGAGCACGGGGATGCGGGAGATCGACTCGTTGTAGGCGACGTGGGTGAACAGGCCGAGGAAGCGCCGCTCCCCGATCACCTCGCCCTCGGGCGAGAACAGCTTGACCCCGATGTAGTCGAGGTAGGCCGGGCGGTGGACGGTCGCCCGCGAGCTGGCCTTGGTGATGATCATCAGGTGCTTCTCGCGCGCCTTGGCCCGCACGTCGGCGGGCAGCGACGCGAAGCTCTCCGAGCCGATCTTGTCGTCGCGCAGGATGCCGAGCGCCGCCCCCGGCAGCGCGCGCAGCGTCTCGCCCTCATCGGTGTGGTCAAGGCGGTACTCGCGGTAGCCGAGGAAGGTGAAGTGCCCGTCGGCGAGCCAGCGCAGCAGGTCGATGCTGTCCTCGACCTCCGCGGGCTCCAGCGGCGGCGGGTTCATGCCCAGGTCTTCGGCGGTCTGGACGGCCAGGGCCCGCATCTTCATGAAGTCCTCGACCGCGTAGCGCACGTCGCTGAGCACGCGCAGCAGGTCGGCCTCCAGCGACTTGAGCACCGTCGGGTCGGACTGCCGGTCGACCTCGACGTGGATCCACGACTCGACGAGCACCTGACCGGTGACGTCGTCCTGGCCGGGGCCGAGCATCCGGCCGGTCATGTCGCGGCGCACCTTCATCTGCGGGTGGACCACCAGGTGGGTGCCGAGGCCGTGCCGCTCGAGCTCCATCGTGACCGAGTCGACCAGGAACGGCATGTCGTCGGTCACCACCTCCACGACCGAGTGGCCCGGGTCCCAGCCGTTCTGGTCGAGGGTCGGGGTGAAGGCGCGCACCACGGCCCTGCCCTGCGGGCGGACCTCGGCGAGCTGTCTCTGGGACATCGCGGGGCCGTACACGTCGACGGGGTCGCGGTCGAGCAGGTCCTCAGGTGCGATATGCCGGTAATAGGTCCGCAGAAAGGACAGCGCCTCCTCGGTGCTCACATGATCACTGCCCACCGCGCAACTCTCGGCTGTTCGCTGAAGCAGCTCGTCCTTGGCCTCGTCAAGCGGCATTTCGCTCTCACTCCTTTGTGAGGGGTTGCCATAGTGGTTCATAGCCAGGCCCTTAGTTCCCACAGCAGCGGGAAGTAGTGCAGGCGTGTCCTGTCGCGCAGGTATGGGGCACCCGTCGAGCCGCCGGTGCCCGATTTGGTGCCGATCTGGCGTTCGACCATCTGGACGTGACGCATCCGCCACAACGCGGCGGTCTCATCGTGCGTCAGCAGGTCTTCGGCCAGTTGCCACAGGTCGTCGTACGACCTGCGGTCTCTCGCCACGGTCAGCAGCGAGCCCATGATCTCCTCGTCGGAGACCGGCAGGCCGCGCCCGGAGAGCGCGGCGAGATAGGCGTCCCACAGCGTCGGCTCGTCGAGCCTGCGGCGCAGCCGGGCGAGCTCGTCCGTGCCGGCGTGCCGGAAGCTGCCGAGGTAGCGCTCGTCCTTGAGCCCCGACAGGAACTCCAGCTCGCGGAACTGCACCGACTGGAAGCCGCTGGCGGGCGAGAGCTTGCTGCGGAAGGCGAGGAAGTCCTGAGGCGTCATCGTCTCCAGGACCTCGACCTGCTCGACCAGCACCCGCTCGGCCGCGTGCACGCGCCGGAACAGGTGACGGGTCCGCCACAGCTCGCCGGCGAACATCGCGTCGCGGGCCGACTCCAGCTCGTGCAGCAGCAGCTTGAACCAGAGCTCGTAGACCTGGTGGACGGTGATGAAGAGCAGCTCGTCGGGCGCCTCGGACTGCGGGCGCTGCTGGTCGAGGAGCTCGGGCAGCCGGAGATACCCGCCGTAGGACAGCCGGCCGCCTTCCTCGCCGAAACTCCGAGGAGGGCGGGGCGCATCACCGGTGACGCCCACCGAACACCTCCCCCTGACCACCCGGTCGCGCGGAACCGGGTGCGACACCTTGACGTTCCGATACCACCCGAAAAGGACAAAGACGTCAATGTGACATTGACATCGGTGGATCGTCGTCGGAAGTGGAGGAGGCGTGCCTCAGCTCGTCGAGCTGATCGGGCAGCTCGGCGAGCTCGACCAGCTCGGCCTGGCATCGCTCGCACGTGTCGAGGTGGCGTTCGAAGGCCTCGTGCTCGTCCTCGTCGAGGACGCCGAGGACATAGGCGGCCACCTCGTCATGCATCAGCCGGCTACCCCCTTGTCCCGCAGCAGCTCACGGAGAGCCCGGATGCCGTAGTAGAGCCGGGACTTCACCGTGCCCGGCGGGATCCCCAGAATCTCCGCCGCCTCGCTTATCGTACGGTCTCGGAGGTAGGTCTGCTCAATCACTTCGCGGTGTTCTTCGGACAGGGAACGGAGAGCGTCCGCGACGACCATCGCCGACAGAGCGCGCTCCGAACCATCGGGTACCGACATCATGTCGGCTTCGGGGGGCTCGACCTCCTGCGGCCGAGCACTCCTGCGCCGACGTCCATCAATCACGATGCGGCGGGCCACGGTGAGCAGCCACGCCCATATGAGGCTTGGTTCCCATTGCAGTCTTGCCGAGTTACGCCAGGCCCTGACGATCGTCTCCTGCACGACGTCTTCAGCCCACTGAAGGTCGTTACCTGTTGATTTGCGTACGTGGCGCAGCAGAGGGCCGCCGAACTCCTGGTAGAGCACCGCGATGCGGTGCTCGGCCTCGGCATCCGCACTCTCGAACCTGCCGTCGAGGTGACCTAGCACGGGGCACATCTTTACACCTTCGTTATCTCGGTGGTAGCCACTCCGATAACTCCAGTCATTTCTAACTATCTCCGGCCATAGCTGAACCTGGCCCGGGGACGCCGCGTACCTCCGATCATGCACAGGCTTTTGCGCGGCGAGTTGTTCATGCTCGGCGGCTTCCTGGCCGCCGCCGCCGTGACGATCGCGCTGGTCATGCCACCGGCGATCGATCCCGCGGCCGCTCAGTGGACACAGACACCGTCGGGGCCGCTCACGGCCGCCGACCGCGATCTGCTCATCAAGGTGCGCCAGGCGGGCCTCTGGGAGATGCCCGTCGGCGAGTACGCCAAGACCCGCGCCGAGTCCCAGCGCGTGAAGGAGGTCGGCGCGCTGATCATGAAAGAGCACATGGAGCTCGACCTGCTGACCCGCCAGGTCGCCAAGAAGCTCGGCGTGGCCCTGCCCGACGAGCCCAACCCCGACCAGCAGCGCTGGATGGCCCAGCTGGCCGCGCAGAGCGGTCCCGCCTTCGACCGGGACTTCGCGAACCTGCTGCGCGCCGCGCACGGCAAGGTCTTCACCACCGTGGCCGCCGTACGGTCCGGGACCCGTAACGCGGAGATCAGGAAGTTCTCCGCGGAAGGCATCAACTACGTGATGCGCCACATGGCCTACCTGGAGTCCACCGGCCTGGTCGACCACACCCAGTTGCCCGAACCCCCGACCCCCTCACCCGCTCCACCCGTCGCGATGGCGGTCGATAAGAGGAGACACTCATGAGGAGATCCAGACGCATGGCCGCGGCCGTGTCCGCACTGGCCATGGCGGCCGGCGGGCTGGTGTCCGCGGCCGTCATCGGCGTAGGCCCGGCTCGTGCCGACATCTGCGATTCCCCCGGGGCCACCCGGTCACCTCAGCCACCTCAGGGACAGCAGCCGGACCAGCAGGACCGGCAGCCGGACGGGCGCGATTCCGGCCGCGGCTCCGACCGGGACTCGAACAACGACTCCGCCCGGAACTTCGACAGGGACTTCGACAGGGACTTCGACAGGGACTTCGATCGGGACTCCGACAGGGACTTCGACAGAGACTCCGACCAGGACTTCGGCGCGCCCCAGGGCGGCGGGGTGGCGGTCGATCCGCGCCGGTCCCCCGACGGGCAGCCGACCGAGTCCCCCGACGGCCGGTTCCCCGAGCGCCAGGCCCCGGACGGCCAGGCGCCCGCCACTCAGGCCCCCGACGGCCAGGCCCCTGACAGCCAGGCCCCTGACGGCCAGAACCCTGACGGCCAAGCTCCGGACGGCCAGAACCCCGACGGGCAGGCCCCCGAGGTCGAGGCCCCCGGCGACGCGCCCGGGGCCGACTCGCGCCGGCGCGGCGGCGGGAACCCGACGCCCGCGCCGAGCCCGTCCCCGACCCAGGACCCCGACGGTGACGGCGACGGCGACGGCACTCCGCAGCCCTCGCCCACCGCGACCGGCGGCGCCGGCGACGAGTGCGCCATCGGCCCGTTCGCCGACGACTTCGTGGACATCCGCCAGGTCGCGCCGCGCCGCCTCGACGCCCGGATCGGCAGGAACGGCTCACGCGGCACGTTCGTCGCCCAGTGCGGCACCAACCAGAACGGTCACCACAACTCCGACAACTTCATCGTCGCCCCCGGCGTGAGCAACGGCGCGCACCACCTGCACGACTACGTGGGCAACCTGTCCACGGACGCGTTCTCCACCGACGAGAGCCTGGAGGCGGCGGACACGACGTGCCGGCAGGGCGACAAGTCCACGTACTTCTGGCCGGTGCTCCGGGACCGCACGTCGGACGCGAACGCCGGCGACCCCGACGGCAACGTCGGCCGGATCCTGCGGCCCCGCGCCGTGCGACTGGAGTTCCGCGGCAACCCGGCCTCCGAGGTCGTCGCCATGCCGAGGTTCCTCAGGCTGATCACGGGAGACGCCAAGGCGGCGACGAACGGCGGCGCCGAGGCCCGCGCGGCCTGGACCTGCTCGGGATTCCAAAACCGTATATCTCCCGATAAATATCCGCTTTGCCCGCGCGGCAGTCAGGTGGTTCGTATTCTGGACTTCCCCAGCTGCTGGGACGGTCAGAACACCGACAGCGCCAACCACCGCACGCACGTGGTCTTCCCCGACCAGGGCGGTGCCTGCCCGCAGGGGACCAGGGCGATCCCGCAACTGCGCATGACCCTCACGTACTCCGTGCCGCAGGGCCGGTCGTACGCCCTGGACGCCTTCCCTGAGCAGAAGCACAACCCTGTGACCGACCACGGGGACTTCGCCAACGTGATGCCCGAACGACTCATGCAGACCGTCGTCTCGTGCATCAACCGGGGCCGCCGTTGCTGACCTGAGATCCGCGCCCAGCCTTCCGAGTCGCACCCTCACCCGACCTTGGAGGGAAATAGATGCTCCACAGACGACGCCCCATGCACGCCCCCACGAAGCTGGACACCAGGAACGTCCGGCTGGGGGCGAGCGCCTCGATCACGGCCGTCCTGCTGTCGGTGTTCGCACTGACCAGGACGGAGCGTGGCATGGCGCTGCTCGGCCGAGGGGTCGGTTTCCTCGAGTACTACGCGGGCGTGTTCGCCCTGATGCTGCTGACCGCGACCGTCGCGCTCGGCCTGCTCACCACCGAGCGCGTCTTCCTCTCTCCGGCCAACCGGATCAGGGCGCAGCTGGCCCACCGGGCCACCGCGTTCATCGGGCTGGCGTACCTGCTCACGCACATCGCCGTCATGATCGCCTTCGGGCACGTGCCGCCTGGCGCGGCGGTCGTGCCCGTCGCCGGGGTCTACGTCGGTCTCGGCGCGCTGGCCTTCGACCTGATGGTCGTGGCCGTGGTGACCGGAGTGCTCAGAGGACGGTTCGCGGTACGGAGCCGGCCGTGGATGTGGCGGATCATGCATTCCGCCGCGTACGTGGCCTGGCCCGTCGGGATCATGCACGGTCTGACCGCCGGGCGGCCGCCGGCGGGCTGGGTGGCCTGGTCGTACGTGGCCTGCATGGCGGCGGTCGGCTCCGCGCTGGTCGTGCGCGTGCTGGCCACGCTGCGCCGGCCGCCGGTCGTACCCGAGAAGGTCGAAGGACCCGCGGTGGCCTCGGCCACCCCCGTAGGGGTGCCGTCCGAGCGGCCCGCGAAGGCGCCCGTCGCGGCGGCGAGCGCGCCCGTGAGCCTCGCGGAGGCGCGGCGCAGGTTCCGGGAGGCCGGGTGACTCCCTCGCCACACCTCACCCGTTCCCCCGAGATCCGCACGCTCAAGGAGAATCCATGATCCCGGCACGAGTGCCACGGGTCTTACGCATGGGTCCGGCCCGGCTGACCGCCGGGCTCGACCACTGCCGCCGACTCGACCTGCCCGCCCACCGCACCCTCCACGGCGTTGTCGAGCCGCGCGATCTGGGCGAGCTCATCTCGTACGCCAACGAGGTGGACATGCGCGGGCGGGGCGGCGCCGCCTTCCCGTTCGCGCGCAAGCTCCGGGCGGTCGCCGACGCGACCGGCTCGGGCGGCGACTGCGTCGTGCTGGTCAACGGCGCCGAGGGCGAGCCGGCCAGCTCCAAGGACGCCATGCTGCTCACCCGCAACCCGCACCTCGTGCTCGACGGCGCGGTGCTGGCGGCCGAGGCGCTGGGCGCCCGCGAGGTGGTCGTGGCCACGGCCGGGGGCGAGGTCGCCGAGGCGTCCGTCGCCGCCGCCGTGGCCGAGCGGCGGGCCGCCAACGTCTCCGGCGGGGCCGAGAGCCGGGTGCCGATCCGGGTGGTCGGCATCAAGGAGCGGTTCATCTCCGGCGAGGGCGGCGCGCTCGTGCGCGCGGTCAACGGCGAGGAGGGCATCCCGCCGGGCAGGAAGAAGCGCGCCGCCGTCAGCGGCGTGGACGGCCTGCCGACCCTGCTGTCCAACACCGAGACGTACGCGCAGTTCGCCCTGCTCGCCGAGTACGGCCCGGAGAAGTACGCCGAGGTCGGCACCAGCAAGGAGCCGGGCACGATCCTGCTCACGGTGAGCGGCGGCGCGGCCCAGGGCGCGGTCATCGAGACGCCCACGGGCACCCTGCTGGCCGACGTGCTCGCGTTGTGCGAGGCGGAGCCCGGCGACGGGGTGCTGGTCGGCGGGTACCACGGCGCCTGGTTGTCGGCCGAGACCGCCGGGACGGCGGTGATCTCCCGCGAGGGCATGAAGCTGGCCGGGGCCACGCTCGGGGCCGGGATCATCGTGCCGCTCGGCGCGTCCACCTGCCCGCTGGGCGAGGCCGCGCGGGTGGCGTCGTACCTGGCGGGCGAGTCGGCGGGCCAGTGCGGCCCGTGCCGGCTCGGCCTGCCCGACGTGGCCAGGGCCGTGTGCGCCCTGGCCGAGGGCACGGGCTCGGTGGACGCCGTCCGCCGGGCCGTGCGCGTGGTCGAGCGGCGCGGGGCCTGCTTCCATCCGGACGGCACCGCCAAGTTCGTGTTGTCGGCGCTGGACGCGTTCGAGAGCGAGATCGCGCTCCACCTGGAGCACGGCTCCTGCGGCCGGCCCGTACGCGGGGTGCTGCCGATGCCCGAGCGCGAGGCCGAGCCCGACTACCGGCTGGAGGTCGACTGGTCCCGCTGCCAGGGGCACGGGCTGTGCGCGCATCTGCTGCCGGAGTTCGTCGAGCTGGACGACTACGGGTTCCCCTCGTTCCAGACGATCCCCGGCTGGATGGCCAAGGAGGCGCGGCGGGCGGTGGACATGTGTCCCGCGCTGGCGCTGCGTCTCGCGCAGACCACCGGCGACGGCCCCAAGCCCGTCGGCTCGCCGCTGCGGCTGGTGAAGGACCTCAGGAAGGCCGGGGAGGGACTCACCCGGATGAGCGGCCTCCCCCGGATATCGCGGGCGGGCGGAACGGCGTAATTCGAATTGCACGGATTCAGCGGATTTTGCCGCGTACGTACACGGGTTCTCCGATTTTCACTATTTGGTACAGGCGCTTGGACGTCGTCATCGGCAGGCGCACACAACCGTGGGAGGCCGGGTGGAGCGGGACCTTTCTCGAACCGTGCAGGGCGATGCCCCCGACGATGTAGAGCGAGTTGTACATCGCCCCCAGCGGCCCGGTCGTCCAGCCCGGCGCGCGGCGGTAGACGCGGAAGTCCCCCGTCGGCGTGACGGCGTTCCCGCAGTGGCCGTTCTGGCAGTACGGGACCTGGGCGCCGGACGAGATGTGCGAGAACAGGACCGGGCGGCGGTCGCGGTAGACGGTGAGCAACTGGGCGCTCAGGTTGACCTCCACCCGGTCGGCGGGGCCGCCCGACACCATCGGGCGCCTGCGCAGCGGGCGTTCGAGCGCCGACCACTCCCTCTGCTCGACGGCGCCCTTGACGGGGATCCGGCGGCTCTTCTGCAGCGCCCAGACGGCGAACTTCGTCTGCTCGTCGTACCGCCCGTTGACGGGGCCGAAGTAGTAACCCCGGGCGTTCAGACGGCGCTGCAGCTTCACCACCTCCGCGCCCCGGTCGCCCGGGCGCAGGACGACCGGCTTGCGCTCGGCCTCTTCCTCCTCCGCCTCGGCGTCGTCCACAAGCTCGTGCTCGGCGGCGTCCGCGTCCTCGGCGGGCACGGGCGCCTCCGCCACGGGGCGTTCATCGTGTCCGGCCAACGGGCCTCGCCGGCCGTCCGCACGGGAGCGGTGCCCATCGATCGTGGGCAACGGACCCCGTCTCCCTTCGGAGACCGGCCACGGGCGGCGGCGTCTGTCGGCATCCGGACCGGGGCCGCGCCGGTCGTCGGCGTTCTTCGCGGTGCCACGCCGGCCGGGGGACCCCGGCCGGTCGTCGGGATGGGCGAGCCATCCCGAGGTCGTCGCAGACTGCGCCTTCATGAGGGACGTACCGGCAAGCGTCCGGGCCTCACCCGGAACGGCGACAAAGGGGAGGCCACAGCCCACGCCGAGACCGATAACGGCAATTCTGCGAAAGTTTATCCTCATAAATCAACGCCTACCCGGATCGCCGGAGAATCGATCTCATACACAGGTTTAGTCAAGCAAAGTCCCGGCTAATGAGCCGATCCTGCTAAATACGGGCATTTCGCTTTTATAGCGATGGTCGGCGAGAAATCAGTCGCGACTTCGCGAACCAGGCTGGCAGCATGAGGTGTCATGCGTAACTGGCCGCTCTCCGAGCTCTCCATCACGACCCCGCGCCTCGAGCTGCGCCACCCGTCGCTCGACGACCTCGACGAGCTGGCCGACCGGGCCGCGGAAGGCGTCCACGACGCCGGGTACATGCCGTTCACGGTCCCGTGGTCGCAGGGCGAGCCGGCGGAGCGGGCCAGAAGCGTGGTGCAGTACCACTTCCGCACGTGGGCGACGTTCGCGCCGGACGACTGGTCGCTGCAGCTCGCCGTCGTCCACGAGGGCCGGCTCGTCGGCGTGCAGGGGATCGCCGGCAAGGACTTCCCGGTCACCCGCGAGGTCGAGAGCGGCTCCTGGCTCGGGCGCCGCTTCCAGGGCCGCGGCATCGGCACCGAGATGCGCCGGGCCGTCCTGCACCTCGCCTTCGCGGGGCTGGGTGCGCGGCACGCGGTGACGACGGCGTTCGAGGACAACCACGCCTCACTGGCGGTGACGAAGAAGCTCGGCTACCGCGAGGACGGCATCGCCCTGCACGCCCGCGACGCCGAGCCGGTCGTCACTCGCCGCTTCCGCATGCGCCGCGAGGACTGGACGGAATCCCCCGACATCAAGATCCACAACCTCGACCGCTGCCTGCCGCTCTTCGGCCTGCCCGCGTCAGGCTTCTCGGAGGCGTAGCAAGAGACCACCGCCGGCGTGCCGCCGCGGCCCAGCACGCGACGCCCAGCCCGGCCCACGGGCCGATGGGCATGCTCGGCAGGTCCGTGGTGGCCTGGACGACGAGCCCGGCGTTCACCGGCGAGCCGCCCGCCCGGTGGTCACGGGAAGACGGTCAAGACCCACGGCAGCCGGATCCTGCACGAACTCGGCCTCCGCGACCGCACCCAGGCCGTCGTCACCGCGTACGAATCCGGCCTGATCGTCCCCGGCACCAGGCCATGATCATCCCGCTTCCGCCCCAGACAGACCCCACGCAGACCCCACCAAGGCGGCCACCCCCTTCACAGCGGCCACCCACTTCTTCATAAGGGACAGAAGCCCAGCGCCCGGCAGGCCCGCACCACCAGCCGAACACCAACCCAGAACCCCAGAGGACAGAAGCCGAGCGCCCGGGACGTTCGATCGCCGGGCGCTCGGGTCGTCCAGCGGCTAGAAGTCGAAGTCGTCGATGTTGTCCTTGTCGAACACGGTCGGCTTGCCCAGCAGCACCTCACCGTTCGCGCCGACGGTGTACTCGCCCAGCTTGCCCGCCTTGAACTTCTCCCCCTCGGCCCCGGTGATCTGCCCCGACGCCAGCGCCGCCGCCGCGTACGAGGCCAGGTATCCCAGGTCGGCCGGGTTCCACAGCTCGAACGCCTCGATGGTGCCGTCCTTGACGAACTTCCGCAGCTGGTTCGGCGTCCCCAGCCCGGTCAGCTTCACCTTCCCCTTGGACGGCGACTCCGACAGGTACCGGGCGGCGGCGGCGATCCCCACGGTCGTGGGCGAGATGATGCCCGCCAGGTCCGGATACGAGCGCAGCAGCCCCTGCGTCTCGGTGAACGACTTCTGGTCGTCGTCGTTGCCGTAGGCGACCTTGACCAGCTCCATGTCCTTGTACTCGGGCTTGCTGAGCTCGTCCTTCATGAACTCGATCCAGGTGTTCTGGTTGGTCGCGTTCGGGGTGGCGGAGAGCACGGCGATCTTGCCCTTGTGACCGATCTGCTCGGCGAGGAGCTGCACCTGCGTACGACCGAGGTCCTCGGCGCCGGCCTGGTTGACGAAGACGTGCCGCCCGTCGGGGGCGGTGTCGGAGTCGAAGCTGACGACCTTGATCCCGGCGGCCATGGCCTGCTTGAGCGCCGGCACGACGGCGTTGGGGTCGTTGGCGGCGATCACGATGGCGTCCTGCTGCTGCTGGATCAGCGTGTTGATGTAGGACACCTGGGAGGAGGCGCTCGCGTCGGACGGCCCGACCTCCTTGCCCTCGCCGCCGAACTCCTTGGCCGCGGTGATGCCGCCCTCGTCGGCGATGGTGAAGTACGGGTTGTTGACCTGCTTCGGCAGAAAAGCGATCTTGAGTCCCTGCTTGAGGGGGGCGTTGGGGTTGGCCGAGGCCGACGCGGCGGTGGCCGGGGCCGAGGACTGCTGGGCGGCGACGTCGCTCCGCGTGGTGCCGCCGCCGCAGGCGGCCGTGAGGAGGACGAGCCCGGCGAGCAGCGCCACAGGGCGCCAGGGGGAACGCGTAGTCATGAAGCGGACTTCCCTTCCACTGATGGTGTTGTGCGCCGTCGCCAGACCGCCCCCAGGTTCGGCGCCAGCACGGATGCGACGAGCAGCAGGCCCGTCACGAAGTTCAGCACTTCGTTCGCCACGTCGGCGAGGATCAGCGCGTTGCGTACGACGCCGAGGAGCAGCACCGCCATCAGCACGCCCGGCAGCGTGCCGCGCCCACCGAAGATCGACACCCCGCCGAGCAGGACGGCGGCCACCACGGCGAGCTCCAGCCCCATCCCGTTGTCCGCCCGCGCGCTGGCGTAACGGAAGGTGTAGACGAGCGAGGCCAGGGAGGCCATCACGCCGGAGGCCACGAACAACCAGAACTTGATCCGCTTGACCCGCACCCCGGCGAAGTACGCGGCCTCCTCGTTGGAGCCGAGCGCGAAGACGGCCCGGCCGACGCCGGTGGCGTGCAGCACCACCGCCGCGACCACGGCCAGCGCCGCGACCAGCACGGTGGCGACCGGCACCGGCCCGATCGAGGCCGTCGCCAGACCCGTGTACGCCGGGGGCAGGTCGGCCACCGCCTGGTCGCCGAGTATCACGTACGCCAGCCCGCGGAAGAGCGCGAACGTGCCGATCGTGACCGCCAGCGAGGGCAGGCCCAGCCGGGTGACGAGCAGGCCGTTCACCGCCCCGCACAGCGCCCCGACGAGCAGGCAGATCGGCATGATCATCTCGATGGGGAGCCCCGCGTTCCACAACCAGCCGAGCACCGCGCACGACAGCCCGAGCGTCGAGGCCACCGACAGGTCGATCTCGGCGGCCACGATGACCAGCGTCATGGTGAGCGCCATCAGGGCGATCTCGGTGGTGTCGAGGAGCAGGAACGAGACGTTGGAGCCGTTGGCGAAGCCGTCCACGCCGAGCGACGCCCACACACAGACGCCGACGAGCAGAACGAAGATCAGCCCTTCCCAGCGCCGTACCGTGTTCATGGGGCCTCGCTCCGCGAGGCCGGCTCAGTCGCCACCAATACCGCCGCCTTCCCCCGCTCTGGTCGCTCCGCTCCCGCCGCTCCTCCAGGCGACGGCAGCTCCTTCGCGAGCTCAAGGGCCTCGCTCCGCGAGGCCGGCTCAGTCGCCACCAATACCGCCGCCTTCCCCCGCTCTGGTCGCTCCGCTCCCGCCGCTCCTCCAGGCGACGGCAGCTCCTTCGCAGTACTCATCTGGCCTCACTGTGGTCACTTGGCGTGATTCGGTTCGGCGGTCGCTCCTTCGCGCGACGCAGGGCGGCGGCCACTCGGAGCGCCAACACCCGGTCGAGGGCGATGGCGGCGATCAGGAGGGCGCCGTTGATGGCCATCTGGGCGAGGGCGTCCACCCGCAGGACGGCGAGCGCGCTGGTGATGCTCGACAGCAGCAGCGCGCCGAGCGCCGCGCCGTAGACGGTGCCGCTGCCGCCGAAGATGGCCACGCCGCCGACCACGACGGCGGCGATCACGTCGAGCTCCTTGCCGGTGGCCACGGTGGCGTCCACGGTGCCGAACCTGGCCGCCCACATGACGCCGGCCAGCCCGGCCAGCGCCCCGTTGGCGACGAACGCGGCCACGATCCGGCGCCGTACGCGGATGCCGGCCAGCACGGCGGCCTCGGGGTTGGAGCCGATGGCGTACAGCTCGCGTCCGGAGCGCAGGTTGCGCAGCATCCAGCCGACGACCAGCAGCACCACCAGGGCGACCAGCGCGAGCAGCGGCACGCCGAGGACCGCGCTGGTGCCGAGGGCGAGGAAGCCCTCCGGCATGTCGGCCGCGTTCACCTGACGGCCGCCGGCCCAGGCGTAGTCGATGCCGCGGAAGGCGTACAGGGTGCCGAGGGTGGCCACCAGCGCGGGCACCTTGGCCGCGCCGACGAGCAGTCCGTTGACCGCTCCGCAGACCGCGCCCAGCAGCACGCACCCGGCGATCACCACGGGGATGGGCACGCCCGGGTTGTCGGCCAGGACCAGCGCGCCGCCGAACGCCGCCAGGCCGACGACCGAGCTGACCGAAAGGTCCACGTTCCTGGTGATGACGACGAGCGTCTGCCCGACGGCCAGCAGGGCGATGATGGCGGAGTTGAGCAGGATGTCGCGCAGGCTGGCGTAGCTGAGGAAGCTCGGGTTGACCGCGCCCGTGACGCCGAACAGCACGGCGAGCGCGACCACGATGCCCAGCTCCCGCACCCGCGCGACCCGGTCGACGAGCCGCCGCCCGCCTCTGCCCCGTACGGTCTCACCCGCCGTCGCCGTGGCCGTCACGACCGCCCAACGCCACCGAGGGACCCGCCACAGACGCCCACACCCAGAAGGGACCCCAGCCCGCCGCAGACGCCCGCGTCACCGCACACAGACCCACCAAAGGACCTCAGCCCGCCGCTCGCCCGCGGTCGGTCGCCAACGGGCGGGAAGGCGGTCATGCGGCTCTCCGGCCGGTCGCGGCGGCCATGACGCTCTCCTCGGTCGCCTCCGCGCGCGACAACTCGGCGACCAGCCGCCCTTCGTGCATGACGAGCACCCGGTCCGCCATGCCCAGCACCTCCGGCAGCTCCGACGAGATCATCAACACCGCCACCCCGCTCGCGGCCAGCTCCGACAGCAGCCGGTGCACCTCCGCCTTGGTCCCGACGTCGATCCCGCGCGTCGGCTCGTCCACGATGAGCACGGACGGCCCCCGCGCGAGCCACTTGGCCAGCACGACCTTCTGCTGGTTCCCGCCGGACAACACGTTCACGGGGTCCGCGAGGCGGGCGTACTTGAGCCGCAGCCGCACCGCCCAGTCCGCCGCCCGCTTCCGCTCGGCGGCCCGCGAGACCAGCGGCCCCCGGCGTACGGCGGCCAGCCCGGCCAGGCCGATGTTGCGCTCGATCGACAGGTCCATGACGAGCCCCTGCTGCCGCCGGTCCTCCGGCACGAGCGCGAGCCCGGCCGCCATGGCCGCCGTGGGGCTGGCGGGCCGCAGGCGTCTGCCGGCGACCTCGACGCTCCCGGCGTCCCAGCGGTCGATGCCGAAGATCGCCCGGGCGACCTCGCTGCGCCCGGCGCCGACCAGCCCGGCCAGCGCGACGATCTCACCGCGCCGCACCTCGAACGACACGTCGGTGAACACGCCTTCGCGGGTGAGCCGGCCGACCTTCAACGCGACCTCGCCCGCGTCCGTCTCCTGCTTGGGGAAGAGCGCGTCCAGCTCCCGGCCGACCATGCGGCGGACGAGATCGTCCGGGGTGATGTCGGCGATCAGGTCGGTGGCCACGTACGCGCCGTCGCGCAGGGTCGTCACGCGCGTGCACAGCTCGAACATCTCCTCCAGCCGGTGCGAGATGAACAGCAGCGCGCACCCCTGCTCGCGCAGGGTCGTGGCGACCCCGAACAGCCGGGCGACCTCGTTCCCCGACAGCGCCGCGGTCGGCTCGTCCATGATCAGCACCCTGGCCTGCCGTGACAGCGCCTTGGCGATCTCGACGAGCTGCTGGTCGGCGATGGACAGCCCGCGGGCCGGCTGGTCGGGGTCGAGCCGGACGCCGAGCCGGGTGAACAGCTCGGCGGCGGCCGCGCGCATGGCCCGGCGGTCGATGCCGAAGCGGGAGCGCGGCTGGCGCCCCATGAAGATGTTCTCCATGACCGACAAATCAGGGAAAAGGGTCGGCTCCTGGTAGATGACCGCGACCCCGGCCTGCTGCGCGTCGGCGGGTCCGGCGAACTCCACCGGCTCACCGTCCAGCAGGATGCGCCCGGAGTCGGGCCGGTGCACCCCCGAAAGAATCTTGACGATGGTGGACTTGCCCGCGCCGTTCTCCCCGGCGAGCGCGTGCACCTCGCCGGGGTGAAGATCCAAAGACACCTCGCGTACGGCCCGTACGGCGCCGAACGCCTTGCTGACCTGTGAGAGGGACAGAACGGGAGTCTGATCCATGTGTGCCGCGCTCCCGGCAAAATCGTTTTAAGCAGTGGCAGGACGGTAGATCAGCCAGCGCCCCCGCGTCAATGGCCGGTTAAGTCAAACTTTCCGGCACCAAATCCGGCGTGTGAGCCGTAGGCAAATTGTTACGTTTTAACGATATTTACTTGGGGAAACGCCACCGGACACCCCTCACGGCGGTAACGGCCCGGCGCCATGCCGTACTCACGCTTGAAGGCGTTCGCGAAGGCGAACTCCGACCCGTACCCCACCCGGGCGGCGATCTCGCTCAGCGGCGCGTCCGTCTCCCGCAGCAGGCGCGCCCCACCGGCCAGGCGCCACCAGGTGAGGTACGTCAGCGGCGGCTGCCCGACGAGCGCGGTGAAGCGCCGCGCGAACGCCGCCCGCGACAACCCCGCCCGCGTGCCCAGCTCGGCCACCGTCCACGGATGCGCGGGATCGCGGTGGACGGCGTCGAGCGCGGCACTGATGCCCGGATCGGCGAGGGCCCGCGCCCATCCGGAGACCGTGCAGTGCTCGCGCGGCGCGTCGAACCAGGCCCGCAGGGTGTACAGCAGCAGCATGTCGAGCAGGGACGACACGACCGTGTCGGCGCCCAGCCGGGGCCTGTGCACCTCGGCGCCCAGCAGTTCGACGGCGGCGCGCAGCTCCGGGTGGAGCCCCAGCCGGGCCGGCAGGTGGATCAGGTCGGGCAGGTCGCGCAGGAGCGGGTGGGCGCGGGCCGGGTCGAGCTCGTAGCCGCCGCACAACGTGACCGTCGGCGCACCGGGACCGCCGACGGACGCCGAGGCGTACAGGTCGCCCGCCTCGGCCGCCGGGTCGCAGCGCGGCTCGTCCACCGGCGTGGACGGATGGTCGGCCATCGCGTAACCGTGCCCGTGGGGGAAGAAGAGCACGTCGCCCACCGCGAGCGCGACCGGCGGACCGTCGGGCGGAAGCAGCCAGCACGACCCCTGCAGGATCACCTGGAACCCGGCCGACCCCGGCACGGACGGGAACCGCTGCCCCCACGGCGCGTGCCACTCGACGCGCGCCGACCGGGGCCGCCCGGTGCGCATGATCGCGATCACGTCGCTCAGCACGTCCATGCTGAGGACTCTAACGAAGACGACGGCGTATGAAAGGGAGACGCCACCGCATTGGTCATCTCGCCTGCCGCTCGTACGGTTGCTTGCGACAGGAAGGGAGCACGTCGTGGGACGAGTTCTGGTGACCGGCGCGACCGGCACGGTGGGCCGGCACGTGATGGCGTCGTTGACGGACGCCGTGCCCTTGACCAGGAAGAGGGGCGGCCTGACCGATCCGGCGTCGCTGCCCCTCGACGGGGTGGAGTCGGTGTTCCTGGTGTGGCCCTTCGCCACGGCCGAGGGCGCGCGGGAGGTGGTCGAGGCCGTCGCCGCGCGGGCCCGCCGCGTGGTCTACCTCTCGTCGGCCGCGCTGCGCGACCACGAGCGCGAGGTCGAGCGGCTGATCGCGGAATCCGTCCCGGAGTGGACGTTCCTGCGCCCGCACGCCTTCGCGGCCAACGCGCTGCGGTGGGCCCGCCAGATGCGGGCGGGGACGGTACGCGGCGCGTACGGCCGGGTCGCCGCCCCCGTGGTGGACGAGCGGGACGTCGCCGCCGTGGCGGTCAGGGCGCTGCTGGACGACGGGCACGCCGGCGCGGCGTACGAGCTGACGGGCCCCGAGGCGATCACCCCGGCCGAGCAGGTCCGGATCATCTCCGCGAGCACCGGGATCCCGGCCCGCTGGGAGGAGGTCCCGCCCGAACACGCCCGAGCCGACCTCGTCGCCATGGGCTGGCCGCCCGGCGTGGCGGCGGAGGCGCTGCGGGCCCAGGCCGCCGGGACGGGACCGGTCACCTCGGCGATCGAAGAGGTCACGAAGGCCCCGGCGCGCACGTTCGAGCAGTGGGCGAAAGAGCACGCGGAGGACTTCCGCGCCGTAGGCGAGCCGGCACCGACGATGCGGGCGGCGCGCATCCACGGGTTCGGCGGGCCGTCGGTGATCCGGCTGGACGAGGTGCCCACGCCCCGGCCCGGCCCCGGAGAGGTGCTGGTCGAGGTGGCCGCCACCTCGTTCAACCCCTCGGAGGTGGGCCTGCGGTCCGGGCTGCTGCCCGAGGTCTTCCGCGCCGTCCTGCCGCACACCCTCGGCTGGGACGTCTCCGGCACGGTCGCCGAGACCGGCGCGGGCGTCACCGCCCTGGCCCCGGGCGACCGCGTCCACGGCCTGGTGGCCCAGGCGGCGGCCGAGTACGTCGTGGCGCCCGCGGACCTGCTGGCCAGGGCGCCGGAGACCATCCCGCTCGCCGACGCCGCCGCGATCCCCGTGGCCGCGCTCACCGCCTGGCAGGCGGTCCACGAACACGCCCGCCTCGGCCCGGGGCAGCGGGTGCTGGTCAACGGCGCGGGCGGCGGGGTCGGCCTGTTCGCCGTGCAGTTCGCCAGGCTCGCGGGCGCGTACGTGGTCGCCACCGCGAGCCCGCGCAGCGCCGCCGCGGTGAGCCGGCTCGGCGCCGACGAGGTGGTCGACTACACGACGACACCGCTGCCCGACGGGATGGACGTCGTGCTGAACCTGGCCGGCGTCACCCCGGAGGCGGCCGGCGCCCTGGCGGGGCTGGGCCGCAGGATCGTCACGATCGCCGCCCCCGTCGAGGGCGGCACGCACTTCGTGGCCCGCAACGACCCCGCTCAGCTGGCCCGCATCGCCGCCCTGATCGACGAGGGGAAGGTCAGGGTCGAGGTCGCCGAGTCACATCCGCTGGCGGAGCTGGCCGAGATCCACCGCAGGGCCGAGGCGGGCGACACCCGCGGCAAGATCATCCTCAGGGTGTGAAGTGGCGCAGGACCTCGGGGTTGGCCATGGCGTCGGGGTTGGCGGCCTGCTCGACGGGGGTGCCGAGCAGGATCTTGCGTACCGGGACCTCGAGTTTCTTGCCCGACAGGGTGCGCGGGATGCCGGGCACCACGCGGATCTCGTTGGGCACGTGGCGCGGTGACAGCTCGGTGCGCAGGGCGGCGCAGAGAGCACGTTCGAGCGACTCGGTCAGCTCGGCGCCCTCGGCCAGGCTGACGTACAGCAGCAGGCGGCCCTCCTGGCCGAGCTGGCCGGTGTCGATCACGAGGCTGTCGGCGATCTCCTCGAACCGCTCCACCACCCGGTAGAACTCGCTGGTGCCCATGCGGACGCCGCCGCGGTTGAGCGTCGAGTCGGAGCGGCCGTAGATCACGCAGCTGCCGTCCTCGTTGATCTTGATCCAGTCGCCGTGCCGCCACACGCCGGGGTAGACGTCGAAGTAGCTCTCGGCGTACCGCTCGCCGGAGGGGTCGTTCCAGAACATGACGGGCATCGACGGCATCGGCTGGGTGACCACCAGCTCGCCCACCTCGCCGACGACCGGCTTGCCCGCCGGGTCGTACGCCTCCACCTTGGCCCCGAGCGACCGGCACGGGATGACGCCCGCCCTGATCGCATGGAGCATGGTCGCCCCGACGAACCCCGTGCACACGTCGGTGCCGCCGGAGAACGACCCGATCGGCACCCCGGGCAGCTCGGCGGCCACCCAGGCGAACCCCTCGGGCGGCAGCGGCGACCCGGTCGAGCCCACCCCGCGCAGCCGGTCGAGCCCGTCCGGATGGATCCCCGCCTTCAGCGAGGCCATGATGTACGGCGCCCCCACCCCGAAGTACGTCACCCCTTCGGAGGCCGCGATCCGCCACAGCGCGGCCGGCGACGGATGGGTGGCCGAGCCGTCGTACAGCACGGGCGTGGCCCCGACCAGCAGGGCGCCGATGAGGTAGTTCCACATCATCCAGCCCGTGGTCGTGTACCAGAAGAACACGTCGCCCTCGCGCAGGTCCTGGTGGAAGGAGAGCGACTTGAGGTGTTCGAGCACGATGCCGCCGTGGCCGTGCACGATCGGCTTGGGCAGCCCGGTCGTGCCGCTGGAGTAGAGGATCCACAGCGGATGATCGAACGGCACGCGTTCGAACTCCAGCGGCCCCTTCTCGGCCCGCAGCCCCTCCCAGCCGATCACCTCGCCGTGGGGCGTCTCGCTGGTGTGCCCCCGCGCCGGCTCGGCCTGCTGCGGCGCGCGGCCCTCGTCGGCCGCCGCGAGGTAGGGGATCCACACGGTCGCCCGCAGCGAGGGCAGCTGGGCGGCGATCTCGTTGACGGCGGCCGAGCGGTCGTAGCTCCTGCCGTTGTAGTGGTAGCCGTCGACCGCGATGAGCACCTTGGGCTCGATCTGCTTGAACCGGTCGACGATGCTCGGCACCCCGAAGTCGGGTGAGCCGGCCGACCAGATCGCGCCCAGCGAGGCCGTGGCCAGGCAGGCGATCACCGCCTGCGGGATGTTGGGCAGGTAGGCGGCCACCCGGTCACCGCGCCCGACCCCAAGCTTGACCAGACCGGCGCGCACGCGGGCGACCTCGTCGCGCAGCTCGGCCCAGGTCAGCTCCTGGCGGGCGCCGTCCTCGGAGACGAAGACCAGGGCGGTGCCGTCCGTACGGCGCAGCGCGTTCTCGGCGTAGTTGAGCGTGCTGCCGGTGAACCACGTGGCGCCGGGCATCTCACCCGAGAGCACCGGCCCGTCGCCCCGGTCGCCGATCACCTCGAAGTAGTCCCAGACGGACGTCCAGAACTCGGCGGGGTGCTCGACCGACCACCGCCACGCCTCCTCGTAATCGCCGGAGCGGCCCAGCCACCGCAGGTAGCGGGTCAGCTCGGCGGACGCGACGACCTCTTCGCTCGGCTCCCAGAGAAGCTCGCCCTCAGCAACCATGTGCCCCATCCTGTCGCCGGTTCGGGGGAAAGTCATACCCTGTCCTCCCCATACCTTGCTACCTCCGAAGGTGGTCCACCGCCATACGCGCCGCCGTGCCGATGACCGCGTCGGCGCGCGGCTGGTTGAGCGCCGTGCTGAACGACCGCGTGAAGACCGCTACCGCGTAACGCCCGCCGTCGGGGTACTCCACGACGCCCGACTCGGCGCGCAGGGTCGGCAGCGTGCCGGTCTTGCCGCTGACCGCCACGTCGTCGTACGGGAAGCCGGAGGCCAGGCGGTGCGGCCAGACCTGGAGGTTGAGCATGCCGCGCATCCAGGCGCACGACTCGGCGGAGGCGACCTCGTCCCGCCAGATCATCGCGAACAGGGTGGCCAGCTCGCGCGGCGTGGCGCAGTTGGAGCGGGCCGGGTCGAGCACGCTGAGCCGGGCGATGTCGTCGGGGTCCACGTACGGCCAGCCGTGGCCGGTGTCGGCCCGCATGCTCGCACTGCCCTCCCGCCAGCTCTGCACGACGCGCGTGCCGGTCAGCCCGAACTCGTCGAGCATGGCGTTGATCGTGTCGCAGCCGACCAGCTCCAGCAGCGTGTCGGCCGAGGTGTTGTCGCTCACCGAGATCATCAGGTACGCCAGGTCGCGCAGCGAGATCGTCACGTCGTCCTGCATCGCCGCGATGCCCGTGCCGCCCGCCAGCCGGTCACTGGCCGGCACGGTCACCCGGTGCGCCGGGTCGAGCAGCCCCGCGTCCACCTGCCTGCGGAAGGCCACCAGCAGCGGCACCTTGTACATCGACGCCGTCGGCAGCGGCTCGTCGGGGCCGAGACCGACCTCGCGGCCGGTGTCGATGTCGGCCGCGTAGAGCCAGCCGGTGACGCCGGCCCGCCGGAACAGGCTCTCGAAGTCGGGCCGCGCGTGAAGGTGGGGTGCGCTCATCTCGACCCCTTGAGTGTGGAGACCCCGGGCTTCAGCCCTGGGGAGTGAACGCTGCCCTGCGCCGGAGGATTCTGTCGGTGCCGATCCCTAGGTTGATCGGCGTGTCCCGCTACCGCCTCACGCCGACACCTGCCCAGGGGCAGGCGTTGCTGGAGCACTGCGGGCATGCGCGTTTTGTCTGAAACCTGGCGGTGGAGCAGCACGCGTACTGGCGGCCAGGGCGTCGTTCGTCGCCGGGATACCTTGAGCAGTGCCGGCAGTTGACCGAAGCCCGGGCGGCGTTCGCGTGGCTGCGTGCAGGCTCGCAGATGGTGCAGCAGCAGGCACTGCGGGACTTCGCCCACGCCATGGCCGGCTTCTTCGCGGGCACCCATGGGCGTCCTTCGTGGCGCAAGCAGGGGCGGCATGAGGGGTTCCGCATCGTCGCGGTCAAAGCTGCTGATGTGCGCCGTCTGTCGCGCAACGTCGGCGAGGTGCGGATCCCAAAGGTCGGCTGGATACGGTTCCGCTGGTCCCGCGCGGTGCCCGAAGGGGTGAAGTCCTACCGCGTCACCCGCGACCGGGCGGGGCGCTGGCACGTGGCCTTCGCCGCGATCCCGGAACCGATCCCCGCGCCTGGCACGGGTCAGGTGGTCGGGGTTGATCGTGGCGTGGCCGTGTCGGCGGCCCTGTCCACGGGAAAGATGCTGTCCGTTCCCACTCTGAGCGAGGCGGAGAAGAGACGCCTGGCGCGGCTGCAGCGCAAGCCGGCCCGCGCCAAGAAGGGCTCCGAGCGCCGGGCACGCCTCAAGTCCGACATCGCCGAGTTGAAGGCCCGGGAAGTGGACCGGCGCCGGGATTGGGCGGCGAAGGCGAGCACGGAGCTGGCCCGGGATTTCGATGTGATCGCCGTCGAGGACCTGAATATCAGGGGCATGACGCGTTCGGCGCGCGGCACTGTCGAGCAGCCGGGCAGGAACGTCCGGGCCAAGGCCGCCCTGAACCGGGGCATTCTGGCCGCGGGGTGGGGCCGGTTGGTGGAACGGCTGGAGCACAAGGTGGCCGGGCGGGTCGTCAGGGTCGATCCGCGTTTCATGAGCCAGCGGTGCTCGGCGTGCGGGGTCGTGGATCGGGAGGCGCGCGAGAGCCAAGCCGTCTTCCGCTGCCGGTCCTGCGGATACGCCTGCAACGCTGATGTGAACGCGGCAAGGAACATCCGGGATGCGGCCGCAGGGCATGCGGTTGCTGCGCGGGGAGGCTCGCCGTTGGGCAGGCCGGTGAACCGCGAACCTCAACCCGTCCTCCTCTCGTGGGTCAATGGGTGGTTGGAATCCTCCGGATTCATCCGTGGGGAGGATGTCAAGGCTTTCTGATGTAGAGGACCACGCTCTTGCCGATGATCGGGTTGAGCAGGGCCTCGGCGACGCGGGTGGCGGCCGGTCGCTTCATGATGTCCCAGACCAGCAGCTCGTGGTACGCCTTCGCCAGCGGGTGGTCGTCGTTGTTCACGCCCACCGCGCACTTGATCCACCAGTACGGCGCGTGCAGCCCGTGGGCGTGGTGGTGCGGGCCGATCCGGAACCCGACGGCCTTCAGCTTGGCCGACAGCTCGGCCAGCGTGTAGATGCGCACGTGCCCGCCCGGCGCGGTGTGGTACGCCTCGTCCAGCGCCCAGCAGATGCGCTCCGGCAGAAAGCTCGGCACGGTCACCGCCGCCGTGCCGCCCGGCTTGAGCACGCGGAAGAGCTCGCGCATGGCCGCCATGTCGTCGGGGATGTGCTCCAGCACCTCCGCCGCGATGACCCGGTCGAAACTGCCGTCCTCGAACGGCATGTCCAGCGCCGTGCCCCGCACGGTCCGGCCCGTGGCTCCCGGCGGCACCTCGCCGGCCTTGTCCATCGCCGCGAACATGGACGCCACGCCGTCCAGCTCCGCCTGGTCCATGTCGAAGGCGACGACGTCGCCTCCCCGGCGCAGCACCTCGAAGGCGTGCCGGCCGCCGCCGCAGCCCAGGTCGAGCACGCGCACGCCGGGCCCGACGGGCAGCCGGGCGAAGTCCACGGTCAGCACTTTGTCGCTCTCTCCTCGTGAGTCAGCCGGATTCAGCGGGATCGGGCCGCGATGGCCTCGTGGTACGCCTCGACGGTCTTCTTGGCCACGACCTGCCACGTGTAGCGCTCCATGACCCGGTCGTAGCCGGCCCGGCCGACCCGTTCGCGCTCCTCGGGGGAGTCGTGCAGCCGGCGCAGCACCGCGGCCAGCTCCTCGGCGTCGCCCGGCGGCACCTGCACGGCCGCGTCGCCCACCACCTCGGGCAGCGCGCCCGTACGGCTGGCGACCAGCGGGGTGGCGCAGGCCATGTGCTCGACTGCGGGCAGCGAGAAGCCCTCGTAGAGGCTGGGCACGACGGAGATCTCGGAGGTGGCGATCAGCTCGCCCAGCTCGTCGTCGGAGATGCCGTGCACGAACCGGACGCGGTCGTGCAGGGACAGCTCCTGGACGAGCTGCTCGGTCGGGCCGCCGGGAGTGGGCTTGCTGACGACGGTGAGGTTCACGTCGCGTTCGGTCGCCAGCTTGGCGACGGCCCGCAGCAGCGTGGCCACGCCCTTCATGGGCGAGTCGGCGCTGGCCACGGCCACGATCGAGCCCTTGCGGCGCGGCTTGTCCGGGCGCGGGTGGAAGTAGCGGGTGTCCACGCCGAGCGGGATCAGGCGCATGTTGGCCTGCGGGACGTTGAAGTCGCGGTGGATGTCGGCCAGCGACGACTCGCTGACGGTGAGGATGGGGTTCAGCCGGGGCGCGACGCGCGACTGCATCTTCACGAAGCCGTACCAGCGGCGCATGGTCAGCTTCTTCACGCCCTGGGCGGCCTCCAGCTCGATGCGGCGGTCGACGCTGATCGGGTGGTGGATGGTGCCGACCACCGGGAAGAGCTTCTGGATGCCGAGCAGGCCGTAGCCGAGGGTCTGGTTGTCCTGCACGACGTCGAAGTCGCCGACGCGCTTCTTCAGCTCGCGGTAGGCGCGCAGGGTGAACGTCAGCGGCTCGGGGAACCCGGCGGTCCACATGGTGCCGACTTCGAGCAGGTCGATCCAGTCGCGGTATTCGTGCAGCTTCGGCGTCCTGAACGGGTCCTCGTCGCGATAGAGGTCGAGGCTGGACACCTCGCGCAGGATGACGCCTTCGTCGAGCTCGGGGTAGGGCGGGCCGGAGAACACCTCGACGTGGTGTCCGAGGGCGACCAGCTCGCGGCTCAGGTGGCGGAGATAGACACCTTGGCCGCCACAGGTGGGCTTGCTGCGGTAGGACAGCAGCGCGATCCGCAGCGTTCGCTCCCGCACGGACACCCCTTTCTCCGCCGGTAAGGCCCTGGGCCGGGCGTGTACCGTGAAAGATGACCTTAGTCCGGCAAGGCTACCATTCGGTAGGTCCGGTGGAATTGTTCCCAATGACCGTCGCAGGTGGTGCGAACTGCGACGTTGCCGTGACCGAGCCTGGTTCGGTGAAACGCGTTCTATGCGGATTGATGCCCATCGAGGTGCTTAGCTGTACATTCCCGTCCCAAAGGGATGCGGAAGGCGATACTTGGAGGACCCTTGGCCAGGCGCGCTCTGATCACCGGCATCACCGGACAGGACGGTTCGTACCTGGCGGAGCACCTGCTGGACCAGGGGTACGAGGTGTGGGGGCTGGCCCGCGGCCAGGCGAACCCGCGGGTCTCCCGGATGCGCAAGCTGCTCTCCGACGTCCAGGTGGTGCGCGGTGATCTGCTGGACCAGGGGTCGCTGATCTCGGCCGTGGAACGTGTTCAGCCCGACGAGGTCTACAACCTGGGGGCGATCTCGTTCGTGCCCATGTCGTGGGAGCAGGCGGAGCTCACGGCCGAGGTGACCGGGATGGGCGTGCTGCGCATGCTGGAGGCGATCCGGGTGTGCTCGGGGGTGTCGCGGGGGGCCGCCGCGTCGTCCGGACAGATCCGCTTTTATCAGGCTTCGTCCTCTGAGATGTTCGGCCAGGTCACCGAGACCCCGCAGAACGAGCGCACCGCCTTCCACCCGCGTTCGCCGTACGGCGTGGCCAAGGCGTACGGGCACTTCCTCACCCAGAACTACCGCGAGTCGTACGGCATGTTCGCCGTCTCCGGGATCCTGTTCAACCACGAGTCGCCGCGGCGCGGCGCCGAGTTCGTGACCAGGAAGGTCTCGCTCGGGGTGGCCCGCATCAAGCTCGGCCTCGCCACCGAGCTGCGCCTCGGCAACCTGGAGGCCCGGCGCGACTGGGGCTACGCCGGCGACTACGTCAAGGCCATGCACCTGATGTTGCAGACCGCCGCCCCCGAGGACTACGTGATCGGCACCGGCCACATGAAGTCGGTCAGGGAGCTGGTCGAGGCCGCCTTCAGCGCCGCCGGGCTCGACTGGGAGCGCTACGTCGTGACCGACCAGGCGCTGCACCGGCCGGCCGAGGTGGACCTGCTCTGCGCCGACCCGAAGAAGGCCCGCACCCAGCTGCGCTGGGAGCCGCGCGTCTCCTTCGACGAGCTGGTGGCGATGATGGTCGAGTCGGACCTCCGCCTCCTCACCGACGGCGGCGACCCCGACCAGGACAGCTCCTGGCCCTGACGCCCGTCAGCGGGTGGCGCGGCGGTAGGCGCCCGGGGTGAGGCCGAAGCAGCGGGTGAACCAGCGGGTCAGGTGGGCCTGGTCGGTGAAGCCTGTCGCGGCGGCGGCCGCGCCGATCGGCGTTCCGGTGGCGATCAGGTCGCGGGCCGTCCTGAGGCGGAGCTGGCGCTGGTAGTCGCTGGGGGAGAGGCCGTACTCGGAGCGGAAGGCGCGGTAGACGGCGTACCGGCTGGCTCCGGCCGCGCGGGCGAGGTCGTCGATGGTGAGGTCGTCCGTCAGGCGGTCGTGGAGGAGCCGGCGTGCCTGGCCCGCCACGCGCCTCGACCGCGTCGGACCGGACGGCGCGTGGGCCGGGGTGGTGGCGGCCCTGCGGACGATCGCCGCCACGGTGGCCTGGAGCAGCTCGTCACGGCGCAGCGCCGTCGCGCCGTCGTCCAGGAGCGCCGCGTGCAGGGCGCGCAGGGCGCCGGCCAGGACGGGGTCGTCCACCACCGGTGAGGCGAACAGCGGCAGGCCCGCGCGGTGCCCCGTCGCGTCGGCGAGCGCGCCGGTGAGGAGCTCCGGGCCGATGTGGACCATGCGGTAGGTGAAGCCGAGCGCGTCGGCGGCGTGACCGTCGTGGGGGTCTTCGGGGTTGAAGGCCATGACCATGCCGGCGGCGCTGGTGTGCGCCTCCCCGCGGCACGTGAACGCCTGCGCGCCGGTCTCGGTGACGCCGAACGAGTACGTCTCGTGGCTGTGGCGGTGGTAGACGTGCCGCTCGAAGTGCGCGTACATCGCCTCCAGCCCGCGATCGGGCGCCCGCCAGTACCGAGCCCAGTCCCGCCTCACCCGTGCATTCTCCCCGGCTCTATTGACAAAGAGTGTTTTTACGTAAAGGATTGTTTTTGCGATGAGAGACGTCCTGTACCTGGAAGAGATCGAGCAGGCCGAGGCCCTGCTCAAGCCGCAGCGCGTGGAAGTGCTGCGGCAGCTGGCCGAGCCGCGCACCTGCTCCGAGGTGGCCGAGCGGCTCGGGCAGACGCCGCAGCGGGTCTACTACCACGTCAAACGGCTGGTGGAGGCCGGGCTGGTCGACCTCGTGTCCGAGCGCAAGGTGCGCGGCATCACCGAGGGCATCTACCAGGCCGGCGCGCGGTCGTACTGGCTGTCGCCGCGCCTGGTGGGCCGGATCGGGCTGCGCAGGGCGCGCGACGAGCTCAGCCTGGGCTACCTGCTCGACCTGATGGAGGAGGTCCAGGCCGACGTGGCGGCGCTCGACCGGAGCGCACCCGAGTTGCCGTCCATCGGAATGTCGGGGGAGATCCACGTGCGCCCCGAGCAACGGCAGGCGTTCCTGAACGACCTGCAGAACGTGCTGCAAGACCTGTTCACCCGTTACGGCGGTGCCGAAGGCGACGCCTTCAAGCTGGCCATCGCCTGCTACCCCAAAGCCGAGCCACAGCCCGAAGGAGAACGAGACGATGACTGAGCCTCTGATCATCCGTGCCCGCGTCCTCGCCCCCGTCAAGGAGGTCCGTCACGCGCTGACCGACCCGGCTTCCCTGCGGGTCTGGCTCGCCGAGCACGCCGAGGTGGAGCTGCCCGACCGGTTCGCCTTCTGGGGGCGTACGACCCCAGAAGGCGACGCGCCGCACCAGCGGCTGCTGCACGCCGACGAGCGCACGGTGCGCTTCGCCTGGCTGCTCGACGGCGAGGAGACGACCTCCGAGCTGAGCGTCGAGGCCGAGGGCGACGACGCGACGATCGTGACGGTGTCGCAGACGCACTTCGACTTCCAGGACGTCATCACGGGCAAGAGCATCCGCGGCGTGCTGCAGACGTACTGGTGCCAGGTGCTGGCGAACCTCGCCGAGCACTTCGAGGGCCGCGAGCTGACGCCCAAGGCCGACTACACCTCCGCCGACCTGCGGGCCACCGTCGTGATCGACGCCTCTCCGTCGGCGGTGTTCGCCTCGCTGACCGACTCGGAGGCCATCTCGAAGTGGTTCGGCTTCCCGATCGAGATCGAGCCGCGGGTGGGCGGCCGGTTCGCGATGGGCGGCTTCGACAACGACCCCAACCCGGCGAAGGTGCTGGAGCTGGTGCCCGACCGGAAGCTCTCGCTCGACTGGGGCCCCGGCACCGGGGTCGGCACGTGGGAGCTGGAGGGGTCCGGCGGGAAGACGCGGCTGACGCTGGTGGAGAGCGGGTTCGACGAGTCGCGGCCGCCGCACGCGGGCTGGGGCGGCATGCTGTCGGGTCTGGCCGAGCTGCGGCGCTATCACGAGGTGCCCGACTGGCAGCCGATGTTCCTGGCGTAGTGCCGGGGGCCGCACGAGCGTACAAGACCGGGCGGCGGCCGGGCGGGCAGGCTCGGGACCATGCGTTTCGACACCAAGATCGGGATCGTGGTCCGTGCGGACCTGGCCGCCTGGCAGCGGCTCAACGTCACCGCCTTCCTCGCCGGCGCCGTGGCCGGCGGGGTGCCCGGCGTGATCGGCGAGCCGTACGCGGACGCTTCCGGCAACGAGTATCTGCCGACGTTCCGTCAGCCGGTGCTCGTCTACGCGGGCGAGGTGGACGAGCTCCGGAGCGTACGGGAGAAGGCCGTGGGGCGGGGGATGGACGTGGCGGTGTACATCGAGGAGATGTTCAAGACGGGCCACGACGCGGACAACCGGGCGGCAGTGCGCGCGGTGGAGGCGCCGGACCTGGCTCTGGTGGGGGTGGCCGTCCACGGCCCCAGGAACGCCGTGGACAAGACTCTCAAGGGCCTGGCGCTCCATCCATGACGGCGACTCCCGTCAAGGGCCGAAGAGAACACCGCCGAGGTCGGCGTCGCCGAGCAGTCCCGCGAGCGCGGACCGCTCGCGGGCTGGTGTGTCGGCCGACGCCGTGGCCGGGGTCAGCGATCTTCCGATCACGGCGATCAAGGAGATCCGTACGAACGATTTCACCGTGCCGCCTGTTCGCAGTCATTTCGCCCGGACGCGTGCCGGGGGCAGCAGCGCGGCGGCCGCCACGATGAGCGGGTCCAGCCGGCCGTCGGCCGCGCCGGCGTCGGCGAGCAGCCTGGCCCGCATCCGGGGGTCCCAGAAGGCGTGGATGTGGGCGGCGATCTGCTCGGCGGCCCAGGCCGGGTCGCGGTTCCTGAACTGCACGGCGATCTCGTTCGCCATGCGGATGTGCGGGAGCGTCCCCGTCGCCGTCACGTGATCACCTCGCCACCGCGGTGGCCGGCTGCCTCAGCGACACCTGCACCGCGGTCACCTTGTACTCCGGGCAGCTGGTCGCCCAGTCGGAGTTCTCCGTGGTCACGACGTTCGCGCCGGTCACCGGGTGGTGGAAGGTCGTGGAGACCACCCCGACCGGCATGCGATCGTCGATCTTCAGGCTGGTCTCCCCGACCCGGCTGGTCAGCGCCACGGTGTCGCCGTCGCGGATGCCGCGCACCTCGGCGTCGTGCGGGTGCATTTCCAACGGACACGTGCCGGTAGCCGGGCAGCTCGTGCGGGAAGGAGCCCATGTCGCACGAGCCCTGCACGTTGTTCTGCTCGCGCAGCGGGTTCACCCCGACGCCGTCGCGGCCGATGTTGCCGGTCGCCATGGCCAGGTTGGCCATGCCCATCACCATGGTCGAGCCCTGGCTGTGCTCGGTGACGCCGAGGCCGTACATGATGGTGGCGTTGCGCGCGCTCGCGTACAGGCGGGTCGCGGCCCGCACCTCGGCGGCGGGGATGCCGGTGATCTCCTCGACCGCCTCGGGGCTGTGCTCGGGCGCGGAGATGAACCGCTCCCACTCGGCGAAGTCCTCGCAGCGCTCCTCCACGAACGCCCGGTCCACCAGGCCCTCGGTCACCACCACGTGGCCCATGGCGTTGATCAGCGCCACGTTGGTGCCGGGCCCGCACCCGCAGGTGGTGCTCGGCCTGGACGTGCGGGGAGCGCACCAGGTCGATCCGGCGCGGGTCGGCGACGATGAGCTTGGCGCCCTGGCGCAGCCGGCGCTTGATCCGCGAGCCGAACACCGGGTGGGCGTCGGTCGGGTTCGCCCCCATGATCAGGATGACGTCGGCCTGGTCCACGGACTTGAAGTCCTGGGTGCCGGCCGACGTGCCGTACGTCTGCTTGAGGCCGTAGCCGGTCGGGGAGTGGCAGACGCGGGCGCAGGTGTTCACGTTGTTGTTGCGTGCCTGGCCTGGATGTCCAGCATGCGGCTGCCGACGTGGCCGATGGCCTGCTCCCACTCCACCTCGCGCCAGGGATCGGTGATCCGCTCAGTCAGCATCGGCTTGAGCCGCCGGTCGGGGTGGGAGGCGTAGCC
Source organism: Nonomuraea aridisoli (assembly GCF_003236395.1). Lineage (GTDB taxonomy): Bacteria > Actinomycetota > Actinomycetes > Streptosporangiales > Streptosporangiaceae > Nonomuraea > Nonomuraea aridisoli. The sequence continues at coordinate 48,671 of NZ_POUD01000027.1, forward strand.
GAAGGCGAAGCGGCCCTTCACGCAGGAGTGGCCTTCGTTGGCCTTGCCGTCCTTGTGGGGCACCATGCGGACGACCTCGTCGCCGCGCAGCTCGGCCTTGTACGAGCAGCCCACGCCGCAGTAGGCGCAGGTGGTGAGCACGCTGCGGTTGGGCATGCCCAGCTCGACCACCGACCGCTCCTGCAGCGTGGACGTCGGGCATGCCTGCACTTAGGCGCCGCAGGACACGCAGTCGGACTCCATGAACGTGCCGCCGGCGCCGGCGGCGACCTTCGAGGCGAACCCCGAGGCCCTCGATCGTCAGGGCGAAGGTGCCCTGGATCTCACCGCAGGCGCGCACGCAGCGCGAGCAGGCGATGCACTTGCTCGCGTCGAAGTCGAAGCAGGGGTTGCTGCTGTTGGTCGGCAGGTCGAGGTGGTTCTCGCCGTCGAAGCCGTAGCGGACCTCCCGCAGGCCGACCACGCCGGACATGTCCTGCAGCTCGCAGTCGCCGTTGGCCGGACAGGTCAGGCAGTCGAGCGGGTGGTCGGAGATGTACAGCTCCATGACGCCGCGGCGCAGCTCGGCGAGCTTCGGCGTCTGTGTGCGCACCTTCATGCCTTCGGCGACCGGGGTGGTGTACGAGGCCGGGGAGCCCTTGCGGCCGTCGACCTCGACCAGACACAGGCGGCACGAGCCGAACGGCTCCAGGGTGTCGGTGGCGCACAACTTCGGGATGTCGATGCCGCACTCGGCCGCGGCGCGCATCACCGACGTCCCCTCCGGGACCAGCACCGTCCTGCCGTCGATCTCCACGGACACGGTCGCCTCGCCCGAGCGCGCCGGAGTGCCGTGGTCCTTCTCCTTGATGAGGCTCATCGCCGTTCCTCCGTCGTCACCCCGAAGTCGCCGGGGAAGTGGGTCAGGGCGCTCTGCACCGGCAACGGCGTCAGGCCGCCCATCGCGCAGAGCGAGCCCTCGGTCATCAGGCGGCACAGGTCGCCGAGCAGCTTCAGGTCGGCGGCCCTGTTCTGGCCCGCGACGATGCGGTCGATGACCTCGACTCCCAGCACCGCGCCGATCCGGCACGGGGTGCACTTGCCGCACGACTCGGCGGCGCAGAACTCCATGGCGAACCTGGCCTGCCCCGCCATGTCCACGGTGTCGATGAACACCACCACGCCGCCGTGGCCCACCACCGCGTCCGCCGCGGCGAACGCCTCGTAGTCCATCGGCAGGTCGAACCGGGACGTCGGCAGGTAGGCGCCGAGCGGCCCGCCTGCACGGCCCGCACCGGGCCGGCCGGATCGGGTGCCGCCGCCGTACCCCTCCACCAGCTCGCCGAGGGTGATGCCGAACGCGGTCTCCACGATGCCGCCGCGGGCGACGTTCCCACCGAGCTGGAAGACCTGGGTGCCGCGCGAGCGGCCCACCCCGAGCGCGGCGAACGCCTCCGGGCCGTCGGCCAGGATCATCGGCACCGAGCCCAGGGTCAGCACGTTGTTGGCCACGGTGGGCTTGCCGAACAGGCCCTCCAGGGCCGGGATCGGCGGCTTGGCCCGCACCATGCCGCGCTTGCCCTCCAGGCTCTCCAGCATGGAGGTCTCCTCGCCGCAGATGCACGCTCCGCCGCCGACCCGGACGAACGACGGCGCGCGGATACGCCTGTCAGGCGGTGGCGTAGCCGGACAGGGCCGGCTCCAGCAGGTCGAAGGCTTGGGTGGCGTCGGCGGCGATGGCGTGGGCGATTTGATCGTTGGGGTGTCCGGCGAGGGTGAGGGTTTGGATGCGCTGGAACAGCACGCGGTGGACGGCACTCAGCAGGCCGGCGGCGGTCTGGACGGTGATGTCGTCGGGCTGGGCGCCGGTGGCCTCGGCCAGGGCCCGGGCCAGGTGATTTTCACGCTGGTCGTGCAGGCCACGCAGGCAGACGTTCAGGGTCGGACTGTCGGCGATCATGCGGGCGAATTGCCGGCCGGAGAACCCGGCGACGGGGTCCTGGGCGGCCACGGCGTCGGCGAACGCGCGGCGCAGTGCGGCCAGCGCCGACTCTCCTGGGCGCCGGGCGCTGACGGCGACGGCCAGGGAGGCGGCGAACTGTTCCTGGTGGTCCAGGGCGAGATCTTCCTTGCGAGGGAAGTAGTTGGTGACGGTCTTCTTGGCCACGCGGGCGGCGGCGGCGATCTCGGCGATGGTCGTCTGCTCGAAGCCCTGGGCGATGAACAACCGGGTCGCGTGGTCGGAGATCAGCTGCCGGGTCTCCTGCTTCTTGGTCTCGCGCAGCCCCGTGGTCGCGGCGGGTGTCTGAAGGGCCATGGACCCAATCTTACCCTCGTAGCATTTTTATGTTGACACTCTTGAACTCATCAGGCTAAATTTACGACCGTCGCAAGTTTGCGACGGATATAACGACGAGCATGACAGGGACACCCATTGCGCAAGCTCGCTCGCGACCTCTCCCCACCCGTGGTGGAGTCCGCCACTCCGCCCCAGCGGTCCGCGCTGCGTGGCGCCGAACGGTGGCGCCCGCCCGCCGCCCACAGCATCCGAGCGTCGCAGCAGACCCGGGCACCTGCGCTCGCTGAGCCGCCGCCGCAGCTACTGACCCCGCTCAACCGCATCAAGGAGACTCGTGCAGTTCACCGCCTCCACCGTTTCGCTGACCGTTGACGACGTCACCTCGTCCCAGGAGTTCTTCACCGCCCACTTCGGCTACACCCTCCAGCAGGCCGGCGACGGTTTCGCGTCCCTGACCCGCTCCGACGCGTTCGATGTCGTTCTGCTCGCCCGCGGCATCCAGGTGCTGCCGCCCGAGCAACGCGACCAGCACGCCAGCGGTGTGATCCTGGCCTTCACCCTCGCCGGCGGCCTGCAAGAACAGGAAAGGCGGCTGCGCCACGCCGGCGTCGAGATCACCATGCCGCTGCGCCAGGAGCCCTGGGGCGAGCGTCTGTTCCAGGTCACCGACCCCAACGGAGTGATCATCCAGTTCGTCGAGTGGACCGCCTGACATTCCCCGCGATCGCCCAGGACCGGCGCGCCCCGTCCACCGACATCACGAAGGAGAGCCTTCTGTTGCGCAAGCTGGTGTACTACATCGCCACCACCCTCGACGGTTTCATCGCCGGCCCGGACGGCGCCGACCCCACCGGTCCGGACGGCCTCTGGCCCCTGCCCGCCGACTACGTCGAGCACATCGCGACCCACTACCCCGAGACCCTGCC
>NZ_POUD01000280.1 GCF_003236395.1 Nonomuraea aridisoli
GGGTTCGGTGATGGTGAGGGTGGTGCGGGAGTCGGTGGTGATGGGGGTCAGGGCGGTGGGAAGGTGGGCGGCGCGGAGGTCGTTCGCGATCGCGTCGCCCGTCGGGCCGCCGGCCAGGCCGGTCACCAGGACGTCGCGGCCGAGCGCCGCCAGGACCCTGGCCACGTTGACGCCCTTGCCGCCCGCGCGCCGGTGCACGACGGCGACGCGGTTGACGCCGTTCCAGTCGACGTGCGGCACCTCGTACGTCACGTCGAGGGCGAGGTTGAGCGTCACCGTGAGGATCATCAGGGCTCCGTTGTCCAGACGCCGTCCTTCATCACGCCGTCGACCTCCAGAGCGGCGGAGAGCACCACCAGGTCGGCCGCCTTGCCGACGGCGATCGAGCCGATCCGGTCGGCCAGGCCCAGCACCCGCGCCGGCGTCAGCGAGGCGACCTGGACGGCGTCGGGCAACGACATGCCGACCTCGCGCACGCTGCGCCGGAACGCGACGTCCATCGTCAGCGTGGAGCCCGCGATCGAGCCGCCTTCGACCAGCCGCGCCACGCCGTCGTCCACGCGCACCCGCATGGAGCCGAGCAGGTAGTCGCCGTCGCCCAGCCCGGTGGCCGACATGGCGTCGGTGATCAGCACCGTACGGCCGGGCCCGGCCACCTCGTACGCCAGCCGCAGCATGGCCGGATGCACGTGCACGCCGTCGTTGATCAGCTCGACCGTCACCCGCTCGTCGTCCAGCAGCGCCGCCACCGGGCCGGGCGCGCGGTGGCCGAGCGGCGGCATCGCGTTGTAGAGGTGGGTGGCCACGCTCGCGCCCGCCTCGATGCCGGCGATCGTCTGCTCGTAGTCGGCGTCGCTGTGGCCGATGGCCGCGATGACGCCCTCGCCGACGGCCATGCGGATCGTGTCGAGCGCCCCGGGCAGCTCGGCCGCGATCGTCACCATGCGCACGTGTCCCCGCCCGGCCTTGAGCAGCTCGGCCAGCTCCCGCGGCGACGGCTCGCGCAGCAGTGTCGGGTCGTGCGCGCCGCAGCGGGCCTTGGCGATGTACGGGCCCTCGAAGTGGATGCCCGCCAGCAGCCCCTCCTCGCACAGCTCGGCCAGCGCCGAGGCGGCCCTGGTCAGGCTGTCGAGCGGGTCGGTCACCAGGCTGGCCACCGTCGTGGTGGTGCCGTGCCGCCGGTGCAGCGCCACGGCGTCGCGCGCCTTGCCGAGGTCGCCGGTGGGGAAGGAGCCGCCCGCGCCGCCGTGGTTGTGGATGTCGACGAACCCCGGCACGACGTACCGGCCGCCCACGCTGAGGCCGGGACCCGGGGCGGATCCGTGGCCGACGTGGGTGATGCGGCCGTCTTCTATGGTCAGCCAACCCTCGTGCACTCCCGCGGGGGTCACGATCCGGGCGTCGGCAAGTGTAAGGCTCATGAAGAAAGGATCACAGATCGCGTGAGGTGCAGGGGCTCGTCGGGGTCGAGACCGCGGGCGAAGGCGCGGGCGACGGCCACCCGCTGGGCGCGGATCAGCTCGGCCATCGGGTCGAGCCCGGACTCCACGAACGTCGCGCCGGTCTGCTCCACCTGCGCGCGCAGGCCTTCGGGGGCGGCGCCGAGCATCCAGGTGACGCGGCCGGGGGCGGCGATGCTGATGGGGCCGTGGCGGTACTCCATCGCCGGGTACGCCTCCGTCCACGAGCGGGACGCCTCGCGCATCTTCAGCGCGGCCTCCTGGGCGAGGCCGACCGACCAGCCGGTGCCGAGGAAGCTGAACTGCTCGGCGTTCACCAGCTCCTCGGGGAGCGGCTCGGCGACGGCCCGCTCGGCGTCGGCGACGGCCTGCGTGAGGTCCTCGCCGAGGCTGGCGCGCAGCAGGGCGAGCTGCGTGGTGGCGAAGCGGGTCTGCACGACCGAGCGCTCGTCGGCGTAGTCGAGGACGACGACCTCGTCCGCGGCGGACATGATCGGCGTGTCCGGGTCGGCGGTGATGGCCGTGGTGGCCGTGCCGGTTGTCCTGGACAGCAGCTCCAGCACCTCGGTCGTGGTGCCCGAGCGCGACAGGGCCAGCACGCGGTCGTACGCTCGCCCGGCGGGGAACTCGGAGGCGGCGAAGGCGTCGGTCTCGCCGTGCCCGGCCTGCTCGCGCAGCACGGCGTACGCCATCGCGATGAACCAGGACGTGCCGCAGCCGACGACGGCGACCCGCTCGCCGCGGCGGGGCAGGGCGTCGGCGGGAACGCCGGCGACGGCACGCCGCCAGCACGACGGCTGGGACGCGATCTCGGCCTCGGTGTGGGTGGTCACCGCTTACCTCCGCATGATTGATTGTTTCTGCTGGCTTTATACCAAAAAAGTGCAGAAATGGGCAGTGTTCGCCTGGCGTCGTGGGGTGTGCCACCCTTGCTCTGACCTCGTCCCCTTGGGAGGCTCTCGTGTCCCGCTACGACCGCTGGAACGCCATTCTGGAGCTGCTGGCCCGGGAGGGCAGGCTGTCGGTGGAGGAGGCCGCGCGGGCGCTCGACGTGTCCACGGCGACGATCCGGCGGGATTTCGACCAGCTCGCCCAGCAGCAGATGCTCATGCGCACCCGGGGCGGCGCGGTCGCCCAGAGCGTCAGCTACGACCTGCCGCTGCGCTACAAGACCGCCAGGCACGCCGACGAGAAGCACCGCATCGCCGCCGCGGCGGCCGAGCTGGTCGCCCCCGGCGCGGTGGTGGGGCTCAACGGCGGCACCACGACGTCCGAGCTGGCGCGCGCCCTGGCCACGCTGTCCACACTGGAGAGCGGCTTCACGATCGTCACGAACGCGCTCAACATCGCCGCCGAGCTGACCGTCCGGCAGCACGTCAAGATCGTGGTGACCGGCGGGGTGGCCAGGCAGCAGTCGTACGAGCTCATCGGCCCGCTGGCGAACGGCGTGCTGGAGCAGGTGACGCTGGACGTGGCGTTCCTCGGGGTGGACGCGCTCGACGTCGAGCTGGGCGCGTTCGCTCACCACGAGGGCGAGGCCAGCGTCAACCACCTGCTGATCGGCCGAGCCGCGCACGTCGTGGTGGTGGCCGACTCCTCCAAGGTGGGGCGGCGGGCGTTCTCCCGCATCTGCCCGATCGGCGAGATCGACACGCTGGTCACCGACGCCCGGTTGTCCGACGAACTGGCGGGCCGGTTCACCGACGCGGGTGTCAAGGTCGTACGCGCCTAGCTGATCCGGACGTATCGGGCGTTATACGGCGTGGGCCGGGAGGGTAGGTACCGGAGGCAGGCGACATTGGGGGAGATATGACGTCGGGAAGGGGCGCGGCCCGTCTCGGGCCCGCGGAGCGCGCCGAGGCGCTGGAGCGCATGGTCGCGCAGGAGCTCGACGTGGTCGTCGTGGGCGGTGGCGTGGTGGGCGCGGGGATCGCGCTCGACGCCGCGACGCGCGGCCTCGACGTGGGGCTGGTCGAGGCGCGCGACTTCGCCTCCGGCACGTCCTCGCGCTCGTCCAAGCTGATCCACGGCGGGCTGCGCTATCTCGAACAACTCAACTTCGAGCTGGTGCGCGAGGCGCTCCAGGAGCGTGCGCTGCTGCTCCAGCGGATCGCGCCGCACCTGGTCAGGCCGGTGCCGTTCCTGTTCCCGCTGACCCATTTCGCCTGGGAGCGCCCGTACGTCGGGGCCGGCGTCGCCCTCTACGACACGCTCGGCTTCGCCACCGGGCTCACCCGCGGCGTGCCCGGCCACCGGCACCTGTCGAGGTCGCGGGCGTTGCGGCTGGCCCCCGCGCTGAAGAAGTCGGCCTTCACCGGCGCCGTCCAGTACTGGGACGCCCAGGTCGACGACGCCCGCTACGTGATGATGCTGCTGCGCACCGCGGCCACGTACGGCGCCCACGTCGCGCCCCGGGCGCAGGTCGTCGGGTTCCTGCGCGAGGGCGAGCGGGTCACCGGCGTGCGCGTGCGCGACCTGGAGACCGGCGAGGAGGTCGAGATCCACGCCCGGCAGGTCGTCAACGCCACCGGCGTCTGGACCGACGACATCCAGGAGCTCGTCGGCGGCCGGGGCGTGATCCACGTGCGCTCCTCCAAGGGCATCCACCTCGTCGTGCCGCGCGACCGCATCCACTCGCTGACCGGGATCATCCTGCGTACGGAGAAGTCGGTGCTCTTCGTGATCCCGTGGGGACGCCACTGGATCATCGGCACCACCGACACCGACTGGACGCTCGACAAGAGCCATCCGGCGGCCTCCCGCGCGGACATCGACTACCTGCTCGACCACGTCAACGCCGTGCTGTCGGTGCCGCTGACGCGCGACGACGTGGAGGGCGTCTACGCCGGGCTGCGGCCGCTGCTGTCGGGCGAGTCCGACGACACCTCCAAGCTGTCCAGGGAGCACGTGGTGGCGCACCCCGTGCCGGGCCTGGTGATGATCGCCGGCGGGAAGTACACGACGTACCGGGTCATGGCCAAGGACGCCGTGGACGCCGTCGCGCACGGGCTCGACCAGCGGGTGCCGGCCTCGTGCACCGACCGCGTCCCGCTCGTGGGCGCCGAGGGCTACCAGGCGCTGTGGAACTCCCGGCACCGCATGGCCCAGACCTCCGGGCTGCACGTGGCCAGGATCGAGCACCTGCTCCACCGGCACGGCTCGCTGATCGACGAGGTGCTGGAGCTGATCGAGGACGACCCGTCGCTGGGCCGGCCGCTGTCGGGGGCCGACGACTACCTGCGGGCGGAGATCGTCTACGCCGCCACCCACGAGGGGGCCCGGCACCTCAATGACGTGCTGACCCGGCGTACGCGCATCTCGATCGAGACCTTCCACCGCGGGCTCGCGGTGGCGCAGGAGGTCGCCGAGCTGATGGCCGAGCCGCTCGGCTGGGACGGCGAGCAGGTCAAGCGCGAGGTCGAGTACTACACCAAGCGCGTGGAGGCCGAGCGCCGCTCGCAGGAGCAGGACTCCGACCAGGAGGCCGACGCCATCAGGCTGGGCGCGCCGGAGATCGTCCCCGTGGTCGCCCCCGAGGACGCCTGACGTCGCACGCCTGTGGGCGGCCCGCGGCGCTGCGGGGACCGCGGACCGCCCGTTTCCCGGATGGTTCTTCAGGTCACGTCGCCGGCCGGAAGAGCGTGGCGTCGTGCACGTCGAGGAGCGGCTCCTTGACGCCGTCGCCCGAGTCGTCGGTCCAGTCGGCGTTGCCGCTCGCGATCAGCGTGTCGCGCACCGCCAGCGAACCCGCTCGCGTCGTCGGCTTGCTGGCGCCCGAGGTGAGGATCCCGGCCGCGCCGGCCACGTGGGGGCTCGCCATGGAGGTGCCGCTGCTCGTGCCGTAGCCGCCGTTGCGCCAGGTCGAGTAGATGCAGGTGCCCGGCGCGGTGATCTCCACCGTGGAGCCGTAGTTGGAGTAGAAGGCCGTGGTGTCGTCCCGGTCGGTCTCGCTGCGGCAAGAGAGCGTGCTGCCCCCGGCTCCGCCGGGCAAACCGTCGTTGTCGGTCATCGCCGAGACCGTGATCACGTCGGGGTGGTTGGCGGGGAAGAACGAGGCGGCGTTCGCGGAGCTGTTGCCCGCGGCCACCACCACGACGATGCCGGCGTTCACCGCGTTGGTGATCGCCTGGCTGATCGCGCTGCTGGAGCAGCCGGCGCAGCCGAGGCTCAGGTTGACGACCTCGATGGTGGACGCGCGCGCCACCACCCAGTCGATGCCGGCGGCGATGGCCGACAGGCTGCCGTTGCCGGCCGCGTTCAGCACCTTCACGCCGTGGATGCGGGCGCCGGGCGCGACGCCGACCGGGCCGATGGCGTTGTCGAGGGCGCCGACGGTGCCGGCGACGTGGGTGCCGTGGCCGTTGTCGTCGGTGCCGGAGTCGTTGCGGCAGACACCGTTCTGGCAGTTGGCCCGGGCGACCACGTTGAGGTCGGGGTGGGTGTGGTCGACCCCGCTGTCCACGACGGCGACGTCCACGTCCACGCGCACGTCGTCGGTGCCGTCGATGTCCAGGTTGGGGTTGTCGGGGCCGAAGATCCGCCGTACGCCCGAGGGGATGGTCTGGGCGAACGCGGTGACCTCGGCGTCGGGCTCCACGGTGAGCACGTTCGGGTTGCGCTTGAGCTGCTCGGCGGCGGTGGCGCTCATGCGGGCGGTGTATCCCTTGAAGGCGTGCTGGTAGACGCCGACGACCTGGCCGCCGAGGCGGGCCACCTGGTCGTCGGCGACGCCGCGGGGCGCGCGCGTCGAGGGGTCGAGCTGGACGATGTACGTGCCTTCCGGTGCGGCCGCCGAGGCGGGAGGCGGTGTCAGGGGTAACGCGAGTGCGCCGGCGAGCAATGCGAGCAGGGGGGTGAGTGATCGCATGGCAGCGTGTTCCCTTTCCCGGAGGGGGACCGCGGGGCTCATGGTCCCGACTGATGCTTGTCAGCAAAGTTTTCACCGCATGTCGGGAAATGTCCATAAAAAAGGTGCCGATTCGCTACGAATCGGCACCTTCTGGTCGCTCAGTGCAGCGGGATCCACGCCTCCCGTTCGAGAGTCGTCAGGTCGTTGACCTGCATGCCCTCGGGGGAGAGCGTCCACAGCGCGTCCCCGACGACGAGCGAGCGCTGGATGCCGGGCTGGTAGCGCAGCCTGCCCTGCTCCTGCTCGGGGTGCGTGATCCTGCCGAGCTCCGTCACGCCCGTGTCGTCGATCCGCAGCGCGAGCGCGCCCGAGTCGTCCTGCGTGGTCAACGGGATCACCGACAGGCCGGTCGGCGGCCAGTACAGGAACGCGTGCGGGTCCCACTCCGCGCCCGAGCCGGAGTCCTTCTGGAACAGCTGCGACAGCCGGCGCGGGGCGGCCGGGTCGCTCACGTCGAAGAGCGAGACCTGCGTGCCGAGCGTCCTGCCCTGCTCGCTCGCCTCCTGGCCGATGCCGATCAGCCGTCCCTCGCCCGCCGGGTGCAGGTACGCCGAATAGCCGGTGATCTTCAGCTCGCCGGTCACCCTGGGGGCCGCCGGGTCGCGCAGGTCGAGGGTGTAGAGCGGGTCCACCTGGCGGAACGTCACGCAGTAGCCGACCGGGCCGATGAACCGGACCGAGTAGATGCGCTCGCCCTTGCCCAGGCCGCCGACCTCGCCCACCTGGGCCATGGTGTCGGCCCGCAGCACGTGCACGGAGCTGGAGCTGGTGCGGTCGTCGGCGGAGTTCAGCGTGGTGGCGACGCGGAGGTGGCCGTCGTACTCCGACAGCGCGTACTGGTTCAGCAGGCGTCCGGGCACCTGGCCCGAGGCGGCGTACGCGGGGGCGCCGGGGGCGGTGATGTCGAACCGGTGGATCTCGGTCTCCTCCGGCGGCAGCTCGGGCTCCGGCAGCAGGCTGGGCTGGCGCGGGTCCGGCGTCACCGGGGGTTCGGACGCCGACAGGGTGATGGTCGCCGTGGGGGTGACCGTGGCGCTGACGACAGGCGGGTCGAGCGGTGTGGGCTCCTCGGCGGGCGCGGCACCAGCGCTGCCCGAGGGCACGGGACGCGCGGGAGCCGGTTCCGTCGTCGCGGGGGCCTGGGGCGTCGCGGGGACGTCGTCGATGGGGAGCGGGCGGACGACCGGGAGCCACCAGCGCGGGTTGCCGGCCACGTACAGGCTGCGCTCGGTGCCGTAGACGATGTCACCGTCGGCGGCCAGGGCGATCGGGTCGGTGCCCGTGTCCGTGAGGCCCCTGGCCAGGTCGATGGTGTGCACGGTCAGCATGGACGTGCCGGTGTAGTCGGCCGGGTGGCTCACCCGCTCACACGGCGCCGACTCCTTCCTGACCGCCCCGGACGCGTCCGTGATCTCGACCGACGGCAGCCACGCCTCGGCCGGGGCCCGGCGTACCGCGTCCTGGTTCTGCTTGATCCGCTCGGCCTCCGTGGCGTCCGGGCCGGGGTCGGGGAAGGTGATGGCGGGCTGGTCGCGGGTCACGAGGCGGACCGTGGAGCCGACCATCCTGGCGTCCACGTACGAGCCGCCGGTCCTGATCGTGTTCAGCACCTTCGGGGTGCCGGCCAGATCGACCAGCACGTACCGGGTGTCGCCGGGCGGCCTGGCGTCCACGGACTTGTACATGATGTCGCCGCCGCGCAGGAGCACCAGCGCGCGGTCGCCCGACACCAGCAGGTCGCCGGGGACGCCCGGCGCGTCGCCCTCGGTCAGCTTGAGTGACGCGGTGACCTTCCTGGTGGCCGTGTCGACGACCCGCAGGGTGCCGTCGGTGACCGTGAGGACGCGGTCGCCGTCGGTCTTGACCATGTCGGGCTCGTCGACGCCCGCCTCGTGCACGTTCGTCGTGGAGTGCTGGGGCGTGCCGGAGTACGCCTTGCTCTCCGCGGCGGCGTCCGCCCGCGCCGCCACCGGGGAAAGGGGCATGACGCCGCCGAACCCGTACGCGCCGACGTTACGGGCCGCCCGCTCGCGCAGGCCCGCGACCAGCTCGTCGCAGCTGTCGTAGGCCACCAGGCGGACGGCGCCGAGCGCGGTCACCGGCGGGCTCGCACCGCCACCCGTCGAAGAGGTGCAGGCGGCCGCCGCCGCCAGCGCCACGGCGGTCACGGCCGCGCGGATGGGGGTCTTCATGCCCCCATGACGGTTGCGCGCTCCGGATGGTTCACCACCCGGCGTGGGATGATCCTGTCCTATGTCCACATCCGCCACGCGGCCCGCGACGGGCTTCGACGTGATCGTCATCGGCTCGGGGTTCGGCGGGAGCGTCGCCGCGCTCCGGCTGGCCGAGAAGGGATACCGCGTCGGCGTGCTGGAGGCGGGCCGCCGCTTCGACGCCGCGACGCTGCCCGTCACGTCGTGGCGGCTGCGCGACTTCCTGTGGGCGCCGGGGCTCGGGCTGAAGGGCATCCAGCGCATCCACGTGCTGCGCGGCGAGCGCGGCACCCGCGTCATGGTGCTGGCGGGCGCGGGGGTCGGCGGCGGCTCCCTCGTGTACGCCAACACGCTGTACGAGCCGCTCGACCCGTTCTTCGCCGACCCCCAGTGGGCGGGCATCACCGACTGGAAGGCCGAGCTCGCGCCCCACTACGACCAGGCCAGGCGCATGCTGGGCGCGGTCGTCAACCCGACGTTCACCCGGGCCGACGAGATCATGCGCGAGATCGCGGCGCGCATGGGCGTGGCCGAGACCTTCCGCCTGGCCCCGGTCGGCGTCTACTTCGGCGAGGACGGCGTCGATCCGTACTTCGGCGGCGCCGGTCCGGCCCGGCGCGGCTGCGTCGAGTGCGGCGCCTGCATGACCGGCTGCCGGTACGGCGCCAAGAACATGCTCACCGAGAACTACCTCCACCTCGCCGAGCGGGCGGGCGCCCAGGTCTACGCCGAGTGCACGGTCACCACGGTCCGCCCCCTGCCGTCCGGCGGCTACGAGGTGGTCGCCGGCAAGACGGGCTCCCCCTATCGGCGCCGTTCGTTCACCGCCGCGCAGGTCGTCTTCGCGGCCGGCACGTACGGCACCCAGCGGCTGCTGCACAAGCTGCGCGACGACGGCACCCTGCCCCGCCTGTCGCCCCGCCTGGGCGCGCTGACCCGGACCAACTCCGAGGCCCTGGTCGGCTTCGAGCGCGCCTCGGCCGGCGGCGACAAGCTCAACGCCGGCCTGGCGATCACCTCCTCCTTCCACCCCGACGCCGAGACCCACGTCGAGCCCGTCCGTTACGGCGACGGCTCCAACGCGATGGGCCTGCTGCGCACCCTGCTGGTCGACGGCGGCGGGTCGCGCCCGCGCGGGTTCGCCCGCGAGCTGGCCCGGCAGCGCCTGCGGGCGCTGCGGGTGCTCGACCTGCGCCGCTGGTCGGAGCGGAGCCTGATCGCCCTGGTCATGCAGGCCAAGGACAACTCGATCACGGTACGCCGCACCCGCTGGGGGCTGCGGGCCTCGCGCGGTCACGGCGAGCCCAACCCCACCTGGATCCCCGCCGCGCACGAAACCGTGCGCCACGGGGCCGAGCTGATCGGGGGCACGGCCATGGGGTCGTGGCTCGACCTGTTCGACATCCCGGCCACGGCCCACTTCCTCGGCGGCTGCGCCATCGGCGACTCGCCGGAGACGGGGGTGATCGACCCCTACCACCGCGTGTACGGCCACGAGGGCCTGCACGTCGTGGACGGCTCCGCCGTGTCGGCGAACCTGGGCGTGAACCCGTCGCTGACCATCACCGCGCAGGCGGAGCGGGCGATGGCGTTCTGGCCCAACGCGGGCGATCCGGACCCGCGCCCCGCTCTCGGCGCGCCGTACGTACGGCAGGCGCCCATCGCGCCGCGCGGCCCCGCCGTGCCCGAGGGAGCGCCCGCCGCGCTGCGCTGACCGGTCGATATCGTGCCGCACATGGAGATTCGTTACGTGGGCGGCCCCACGGCGGTGCTGGAGATCGGCGGGGTGCGGCTGCTGACCGACCCGACGTTCGACGCGCCCGGCGACTACCCGATCGGCGACAGGGCACTGACGAAGACGGCCGGGCCGGCGTTCGGGCCGGAGGAGGCGGGGCCGGTCGACGCCGTGCTGCTCTCGCACGACCAGCACCCCGACAACCTCGACCGCGCCGGGCGGGCGTACCTGGCGTCCGTTCCGCTGGTGCTGTCCACGCGCTCGGCGGCCGAGCGCCTGGGCGCGCCGGTGCGGGCCCTGCCCGACGGCGAGTCCGTCGAGGTCGGCCGCGTCCGGGTGACCGGCGTGCCGGCCCAGCACGGCCCCGACGGGACCGAGCACCTCGTGGGCGAGGTGACCGGGTTCGTGCTGTCGGGAGAGGGTCTGCCGACGGTGTACGTGAGCGGCGACAACGCCTCCCTCGACGTCGTCCGCGCGGTGGCGGAGCGGTTCGGGCCGGTGGACGTGGCCGTGCTGTTCGCCGGGGGCGCGCGGACGCCGCTGGTCGACGGCTTCCTGACGCTGACGAGCGACGACGCGGTCACCGCCGCCGAGATCCTGCGGGCGCGCCACGTCGTGCCGCTGCACTTCGAGCACTGGGCGCACTTCACCCAGGGCAGGGACACGGTGGAGAGGTCCTTCGCCGGCTTCGGCGACCGCCTCCGGCTTCTGGCCCCCGGGGACGTCACCCAGTTGTCCTGACAAAAACCGATGTTTGGTTCTTTCCAAACATGTCGAGAAATGGGGCAGTGCGCTGAAAGCTGTTTGATCACTCCCTCCCCCGGAGAGCCTCATGGCCAGTCCCCCAGCGGTCACCCGTCAGCAATGGAAGTGGACAGCGCTCGCCGGCATGGCCTCCTACCTCGACGCGGGCTCCATCTCCGCGGTGAGCACCGGCCTGACGCTCTTCCGCGAGGAGTTCGGGCTGAGCCAGAGCATGGTCGGCCTGCTGGCCGCGCTCGGCCCGAACGCCATCGGCTGCGGCATCGGCGCCTTCGTCGGCGGCCGGCTGGGTGACAAGCTCGGCCGCAAGCGCATCTACAAATAGGACCTGCTCGTCTTCGCCGCCGGCATGCTCTGCGTGGCGCTGGCGGTCAATCCGCCGATGTTGCTGATCGGCACCTTCGTCGCCGGTCTCGCCGTCGGCGCCGACGTGCCGACCTCGCTCGCGCTCGTCGGTGAGCTGGCCCCGGCCAGGGCCAGGGGCAAGCTGCTCGGGCTCACCCAGATCGCGTGGGTGCTCGGCCCGTCCGTGGTGCTGCTCCTGGCGTACCTGCTCGACCCGCTCGGGCTGCTCGGGGTGCGCATCGTCTTCCTGCACCTCGTGCTCGCGGCGTTGATCACGTGGGCGATGCGCCGCGGGATGGCCGAGTCGGCCGTGTGGCGGACGGCCGCCGAGACCGCCGTCACCTCGGCCAGGCGGGTCCGCGCGCTGCTCAGCGGGCCGAACCTGCGGGCGCTCGCCTACACCGGGATCTTCTACACGTTCTGGAACCTGGCCGCCGGGACGATCGGGTCGTTCACCCCGTACCTGGTGGAGACGCTCGGGGCG
>NZ_POUD01000281.1 GCF_003236395.1 Nonomuraea aridisoli
GGGCGGGTGGGGCCGGCGTGACGCCGGCCACCTGCTGCATGTCGAGCCGAGTCGTCCCGCCTGTGGCGCGGCTCAGCTCACCGCCTGCTTCACCAGCGCGCTGATGCGCGCCTCCACTTCGGCCGTCACCTCGGTCAGGGCGAATGCGGCGGCCCACATGGTGCCGTCGTCCAGGTTCGCCTGGTCGCTGAATCCGAGGGTCGCGTAGCGGGTCTTGAACTTGGCCGCGCACTGGAAGTGGCAGACGATTTTGCCGTCGAGCGCGTAGGCGGGCATCCCGTACCAGAGCTTCGGCGCGAGGGCCGGGGCGGTGGCGGTGATGACGGCGTGGACGCGTTCGGCCATGATGCGGTCCGAGTCCTGCATCTCGGCGATCTTCGCGAGTACGTCCTGGTGGTCCTGGGCCGCCTTGTCGGCGCGTGAGGTGCGGCGCGACGCCTTCTTCTGCTCCTGGGCGTGCTCCTTCATCGCGGCGCGCTCTTCGACCGTGAATCCGTTGTAGGTGCTGCTCATGGCTGGTTTCTCCTTGGGGTGTCGGAACTGAAGCGAGGCGGTGTGCTCAGCGGTCCTGGATCAGCCCGAGGACGTTGCCGTCGGGGTCGGTGACGGTGGCGACCAGGCGGCCACCGCCGACGTCGTGCGGGCTCTCCTTGACGGTGGCTCCGGCCGCGGTGAGGTCGGCCAGCTTCGTCTCGATGTCGTTGACGTGCCAGTAGGCCACCGGTGAGGTCATGCCCTGCGGTCCACCGCCCGGCACGAGCCCGATGTGCTGGCCCGCGGCGTCGAAGCCGACGTAGTAGGCCGAGTCGGTCTGCGGGGGGACGCCGAGCAGGGCGGTGTAAACCGTCTTGGCCTTGGCGAGGTCGGACACGGGGTGCAGGACGGTCTTGATTCCCTGGGTGGTCATGGTCGCTCCTGTGGTCGTGGGTCGTATCGGCCCGTTGTGTCGGTAGGCACAGCTTGGCTTGCGGCCTGGCGGGGCCGCATCCGTGGTGACCACGGAATCGGCCACGGATCGGCGGCACGGAGCGGCGTACGGTGGCGGTCGCGGATGGGGGCCGCGAAGGAGATACGGCAAACTGGGGCAATGCTGGCAGGAGTGGATGTCTCGCCTCGGGAAGCCGAGGTGCTGGAACTGGTCGGGGCCCATCTCAGCAACGCCGAGATCGCGGCACGGCTGTGCATCTCGGTACGAACCGTGGAGAGTCACGTCTCCTCACTGCTGCGCAAGCTGGACGTTCCCGATCGGCGCGCGCTCGCCCGGCGCCCGCCCGCGCCGGCCGCCGCGGCGGTGCCGCAGCCGCCGGCGGTGCTGCCGGCCCCGCTGACCTCGTTCGTCGGCCGGGTGAGCGAACGGGCCGAGCTGGCCGAGATGATCAGGGCGCACCGTCAGGTCACCGCGGTCGGCCCCGGCGGAGTGGGCAAGACGCGGCTGGCGTTGGCGGTGGCCGCGGAGGCGGCCGGCGAGTACGCGGGCGGGGTGTGGTTCGTCGACCTGGTGCCGGTCACCGATCCGGAGCTGATCGCCACTGCGGTCGCCGGGGCGGTCGGCGTCGGTGAGCAGCCCGGCCGCGACATGACCGACTCCGTGCTCGCCGCGCTCGCCGACCGTCATGCACTGCTGGTGCTGGACAACTGCGAGCACGTGGTGGACGGCGTGGCGCTGTTTCTGGAGCGGCTGCTGGCGACGTGCCCTCGGGTGACGGTGCTGGCGACCAGCCGGGCACGGCTGATGGTGCCGTTCGAACGGGTGTATCCGATCCCGCCGCTGTCGCTGCCCGCCGACGGCGAGTCGGACGCCGTCGCGTTGTTCCTGGAACGGGCGGCGGCGGTGGGCCGGTCGCCCGATCCCGCGCAGCGCGGCCAGATCGCCGCGATCTGCGAACGGCTGGACGGGATGGCGCTGGCGATCGAGCTGGCCGCCGCACGGTGTTCCACGCTCGGGCTGGACGGCATCACCGCCGCGTTGTCCCACCCGCTGCGGATGCTGACCGGCGGCTCTCGCGCCGATGAGCGGCACCGTTCGGTGCGCGGGGCGCTGGACTGGAGCCATGCCCTGCTGGAGCCGGCCGACCGGGCGCTGCTGCGCCGGGTGTCGGTGTTCGTCGCGCCCTTTACGGCTGCGGCGGCGGCGCAGGTGACCGGGGACGAGGAGGGCATCGTCGCCGAGGGACTGGCCCGGCTGGCCGAGCAGAGCCTGCTGGTGGTGACGGCGTCCCGGGGCGGGACGGAGTACCGGGCGTTGGAGACCATCCGCCAGTACGGGGTGGAGCGGCTGGCCGAGGCCGGTGAGCTGGCCGAGGTCCGATCCCGTCACGTTCGCTGGTGCCTGGACGAGGCCGCCGGGCTGGCGGTGGCGCGGGACGGCTGGCGGGCCGGGTTCGACGCGGTGGCGGACGATCTGCGCGCGGCCCTGGCGTGGGCGGCCGACCGGCCGGACCAGCGCACGGACGCCTACCTGCTCGCCCGGCGCGTGGCGGAGCTGTCGTTCACCCGTCACCTGATCGGCGAGTCCCAGGGGCGCTTTGAGCAGGCCGCCGCGCTCGCCGACGACGACGCCGAGGCGGCGTCGATGCTCCGGCACGCCGCGGCCGTGGCCGGCTGCCGCATGAACGGTGACGACATGTACCGCCTGCACCGCGCGGCCGCGGAGGCCGTCCTGCGGTCCGGCGACACCGCCGGCGCCGCCCGCGACCTGGCGACCGCCGCCGCCGGCGCCTACCGGTTCTCCGGCAAGTTCACCGGGAAGGTGCCGCATGAAGAGGCGAGCGTGATGATCGCCCGGGCGCGGGAGCTGGCCGGCGACGACCCGGCCGCGCAGGCCGCGGTGGCGCTGGCCGAGGCCGGGCGGGCGCTCATCGAGATCGGGACCCCGCAGGGCCTGGACGGCGATGCGCTCCCGATGACGATCGCACGCGCCGAACGAGCGGTCGAGCTCGCTCACCGCACGGGTGACCCGCTCGCCGAGTCGGCCGCGCTCGACACGCTCACCTGCGCCCAGAGCTGGGCCGGTGACACGTTCGCCGCCGCCGGCACGGCCCGGCGCCGGATCACGCTGCTGTCGTCGGCGTCGGACACCCCGGCGGGCACCCACGAGCTGATCGAGGCGCTCGCCGAGGCCACCGAGGCGGGCCTCGGCACCGGTGACCTGCCGGGTGCGCGCCGGTGGGCGCGGCAGCTCGCCGATCATCCTTTGCTGGCGGAGGTCGGCCACCGCGCCACGGGCTGGTTGCTGGTGACGGACGCGCTGGCGGGCAATGTGGAGGAGGTCCTCACCGGCGGCGTCCGGTTCCTCGACGCGTGGGAGCGGGCCGGCCGACCCGCCAGGACCGTCCTCGGCCCGCCGGCGGCCGCCGTGGCGATGGTCCATGGCCTGCGCGGCGACGAGGACGCCCGCCGTGAATGGAGCGCCGTGCTGCACCAGGTGGATCCCTCGCCGGGGAACACCTGCGGGTACGGGGCGATCTTCGAGGCGATGCTGCTGCTCCACCGCGGGCAGGCGCGGCAGGCGCTGGAGCGGTTGGCGCCCGAGCCCGGCGAGGTGTGGCAATGGGTCACCTGGATCTGGCTTCACTGGTATGTGGCGTTGCGCGCCGAAGCGGCGGTGCTCGCCGGTAGCCCCGAGGCCGGCGAGCGTCTGGCCGAGGCGCGGACGGTCGTGGCCGGCAACCCGGTCGCCGGTGCCCTCGTGGAGCGGGCCCAGGCGCTGCTGGACGGCGACCGGGAGCGGCTGCTCGCCACGGCGGCCGCGTTCGACGCCGCCGGCTGCCGTTATCAGTCGGCGCGGACCCTGCTGCTGGCCGGCGACGGCGCCGACGTCGGTCACGCCCCGATGCCCTCGGAGTGAGGTTCGCGGAGTGCTCTGGCGACCTGCGGCAGCCTGTGTTGTCCGCCGGACAATAGGCTGCCGCCCATGGCACCCAGACGTAGGCGCAGCCCGGAGGAGTCGCGTGCGGAGCTGCTGGCGGCGGCGGCCGAGCTGATCAGGGAACGGGGTCCGGACAACGTCAGCCTGAGACAGATCGCCGAGGCCGCCGGCGTAGCCCATGGGCTGGTGTCGCACTATTTCGGCACCTATGCCGCGCTGGTCCGCGAGGTGCTGCGGGTCGAGAACGATCGCATCGAGGAACGCGTACGCGATCGTATCCGGGCCGAGAACGGCGTGCCGCTCGCGGCGGGGATCATGGACGTGGTGTTCGAGACCCTGGCGGACGAGCGCTATCTGCGCCTGTTCGTCTGGGCCGAGATGCACACCGACTACCGGGGCGCCGCGCGGCCGGAGCTGGTGGAGCTGATCGACACGATCGAGGCGGGCATTCGCGCCGCGCTGCCGGGACGGCCCGTCCCGGGCCGGTCGCGTATCGAGGCCGTGGTGCTGGTCGGGCTGTCGGCGGCGTACGGGTTCGCCATAGGCGGCCGGTCGTGGCTGGCGGGCATGGGGCACGATCCGGACGATCCCGTTCACGAAGCGGAGTTCCGTGTTCAGCTCGCGCGGATGCTGGGGGCTCACATGGTGGAGGAGTCCGGGCTGGAGTGACCTGTTCTCCACTTGGAGAATAGAATGGCTGATGCCCCGTTCGAACGGACAAGGACCCGAGCATGATCGAGCATCCCGACGCCACCCCGAGCCGGCAACCGCGGGCCTCCGACGCGGACCGCGACCGCGCGGCCCAGCGGCTCCAGGCGGCCGCCGCCGCGGGAGTGATCGATCTGACCGAGCTCGACCAGCGCCTCACCGAGATCTACCGCGCCGCGACCCGGGCAGAGCTGGCGCTGGCATGCCACGACCTTCCGGAGCCCGCCCGCACGGACACCTTGGTGGTGCGCGACGAGCCCGGCTCCCGCTTCGCGATGAGCGTGTTCGGCTGGTTCAGCCGCAAGGGCCGTTGGGTGGCCCCACGCCGGTTCACGTCGTTGTCGATGTTCGGGGGCGGCGAGATCGACCTGCGCGATGCCCGCTTCGCCAGCCGGGAGATCCGGGTGTGCGTCTTCGCCTTGTGGGGCTACACGGAGGTCATCGTCCCCGACGACGTCGAGGTCGAGGTCAAGGGGCTGGGCCTGTTCGGCGCGTTCGGCAGGAGCGCCGTCAGCAGGAGGCGAGGGGCGCCCCGGATCGTCGTCACGGGTCTCGCCTTGTTCGGCGGCGTCGGTACGAAGGCCAAGGCGGCCTCCGAGGCGGATCAGTGGTGAAGGGCGGCGGCCCGCCGCCCCGCTCCGCCCTCGACCTGGCACGGCGTTGCGACCGGGTGGAACGGGCCGCATGGTCCCCTCCACCCGCGTCGAAGCAGCGTGACGCGCCGGACGGCGGCGTCAGTGCCGGACGACGACCACGATCTTGTCGATCTGGGTGTTGGACTCCATGTACAGGTGGGCTTCGGCGATGTCCTCCAGGTCGAAGGTCCGGTCGATGACCGGGCTCAGGCTGCCGCAGGCCAGCCCGGCGTTGACGAACGCGACGCCGCGGGCAAGGCGCTGCGGATCGGTGGTGACCTCGAACAGGGTGTAGGTGCAAGTGGTCAGGGCCGGGTAACTCTGGGCGTTCGGGAGCGGGGCGGGGCGCCGGTCGAGCCTGCCATAGACGACGAGGCGACCTCCCGGGGCGGCGATCGGGTTGAACGCGAGCCGCACCCGCAGCCGCCGGTGACGTCCTCGACGAGCGCTCCGTTCCCGGTCGTCCCCAGTCACGAGATCACCGGCGTGGTGGCCGCGACCGGTCCCGGCGTGTCGTGGCCGGAGGCCGGCAGCGCCGTGGGCGCGCAGTTCCTCGGCGACTCCTGCCGCCACTGCGACCACTGCGTACCCGGCGAGCAGATCCTCTGCCCGCGCAAGCGGTTCACGGGCATCGCCATGGACGGCGGTTACGCCGAATACGCCGTGCTCAAGGCAGACTTCGTGACCCCGCTGCCGCAGGGCCTGGACCCGGTCGCGGCGGCGCCGCTGATGTGCGCGGGCCTGACCGCCTTCAACGGCCTGCGGCAGGGCGGGATCGCCGCCACCTCGCGCGTCGCGGTCATCGGCACCGGCGGTGTCGGCGCGCTGGCCGTCCGCTACGCCGCCGCCATGGGATCCCGTGTGGCCGTCATCAGCCGCTCCGGCCGGGGCGAGCGGCGGCCGGAGCGGATGGGCGCCGAGCGGTTCATCGCCACCCAGGACCGCGACCCGGCCGAGGCCCTCCGGGGCCTGGGACGGCGGCGCGGACCTGATCCTCAACACCACCCCGTCCACCTCGGCCGCCGCGGCGGCGCTCAGTGGTCAGCCGAAGGTCTTGGCGCCGTCCAGGGACTCGCGGATGATGAGGGAGTTCGCGGCAGCGGCTGGGCGGCGTCCAGGTCGGGCAGGGTGGCGATCAGTTCGTCGGTACGGCGCGCCACGTCGGCGTAGTCGGCCAGGATGCCGGCGAGACTCTCGCCGGGCAGCATCCGGAAGGTGTCGGCCCAGGCGGCCAGGTCGGCCTCGGTCATGGCGTCGACGTCGGCCATCGCCGACGGCCCGTTCTGGAGGAAGCCCGCCCAGTTGCGCTCGGAGGCGGTGACGTGCTTGATCAGGCCGCCCAGGCACAGCTCGCTGACGGTGGTGCGGCGCGCGGCCTGCTCGTCGGTGAGGTCGCGGGCGGTGTGCCGCAGCAGGCGGCGCTGGTTGGCCGGCACCGCCAGCAGGTCGGCGCGCTCGGTGGGGGTGGCCTGGTCGACGGTCATGGTGGTCCTTCGTTGCGTCGTCGCGTGAGGGGACCACGGTAGGAAGGGTCGCGGCCGCGTTCTTTCCTGAATCGGCCGTGTCAGGTCAGCCGGTCAGGTCAGGCGGCGCTGCAGGAGCATGCCGGGCCACTCCCCCACGGTGAACGGGGCGACGCGGGTGAAGCCGCAGCTTTCGTAGTAGGCGACCAGGCGGCCGTCGCCGCCGGCGTAGCAGTCGACGCGCAGCAGGCCGGCGTCGCGCTCGCGGGCCTCGCCGGCGGCCCAGTCGAGCAGGGCGCGGCCGGCGCCGTGGCCGGCGAAGCGGCGGTCGGTGACCAGGCCCTGGACGTACAACTCGGGTTCGGTGGCGGCGGGCACGTAGTCGTGGGCGGCGCCGACGACGATGCAGGCGGCGGGCTCGCCGCCGACCTCGGCGACGCGCAGGCCGCCGCCGGCGGCCCAGGCGGCGACCTGGCTGGTGCGCTTCGGGTTGCCGGTGAAGGGGTCGCTGCCCCACTGGCCGGTACGGCCGGCCGCGGCCAGCCACGCGACCGCGCTGTCGAACATGGCCAGCACGGCCGCGGTGTCGGCGGGGCCGCCGGGACGGATGCGCACCTCGTTCACGCCTGCTCCCCCTTCAGCGCGCTGCCCTTCCTCCACTCGGCGAAGGACAACTGCCAAAAGCCCCAGCCGTTGTTCCATTCGAGTTCGCGGTCGGTGCCGGTGATGTCGACGACGTCGCCGCGCTGCATGTTGTCGTAGTACCACTTGGCCTGGTCGGGGCGGGCGTTGATGCAGCCGTGGCTGACGTTGCGCACGCCCTGGGCCCAGACGTTGTCCTTGGCGTGGACGTACTCGCCGGAGTTGGAGATCCGCACCGCGTGGTCGATCATCACGTCGTAGTAGCCGGGGTCGCCCTTCTTGCGGCCGGGGGAGATCATCCGGACCGGGTGGGCACGTTCCATGGTCAGGTGGACGCCGGAGGTGGTGGTGTACTCGCGGGTGGTGGCCATGCCGGCGCTGATGCGCATGGTCTGCACGCGCTTGCCGTCCTTGTAGACGTACATCATGTGCTTGTCGACGTCGACCTTGCTGATCTGCTTGGCGCCGATCTTGAGGGTGGTGGAGTAGTCCTTGGTGCCCCACAGGCCCTTGCCGGCCTTCAGGCCGGTGATGTTGGCGTTGAAGGTGACCTTCTGGTGGGCGGGCCAGTACTTCTCGGTGCGGTAGATGACGACGGTGTCGTTGATCCAGCGCCAGGCGCCCTCGACGGGCTTCTCCGCCTCGACCTCCAGGGCGCGCTCGATGGTGGCCTTGTTGGAGACGGGCTGGTTGAAGGTGACGATGATGGGGGCGCCGACGCCGATGGTCTCGCCCTTGAGGTTGGGGGTGACGTCGGCGACCTGGAGGGCGCGCTCGGGCTTGGCGGTGGTGAAGGTGCTGGTGACGCTCGTGACGCCGGCCTTGGCCGAGACGTTGTAGCTGGTGGACGGCTTGAGCGAGGTCTTGGACACCCAGCGGGTGCGGTCGGCGTTGTAGGTGCCGTTGAGGGTCTCGCCGTCGGCCTCGACGGTGACGTCCTCGAGTGCGCCGCCGGCGGCGGTCACCACGATCTTCTTGTCGAGGCCGACCTTCTTGGCGCCCTCGGCGGGGGTGATCTTCACGGTGGGGGCCTGCGGCGTGGCCACGGTGGTCCCGTCGGGGCCTTGGGGATCCTGTGCGGCGGGACCACTCGAACATGAGGCCGTCAGCGTTGCGGCGGTGAGCAGCGCGAGCGCGGTGGCGGTTCTCCTTCGAGCGGGCGCGACGTTCAAGGCAGTCCTCTCCCAGCGGTACCTAAAGGTACGTCAAAGACCTTAATGCTCCTGCTCGTAAGACGCCGAATCAATTAGGGATGTTCGGTCACGTTTCCGTCACTTTTGCCGGTGTGGGCAGGTCACCGGGCCAGGCGGTGGGTGAGGCCGGTGTGCCGGCGGCCCGCCCCGCGGGTGCGCACGGCCTGCGCCAGGGCCCGCCGCGAGCCGACGATCACGACGAGTCTCTTGGCCCGGGTGATGGCGGTGTACAGCAGGTTGCGCTGCAGCATCATCCACGCGCTGGTGGCCAGGGGGATGACGACCGCGGGGTACTCGCTGCCCTGGGAGCGGTGGATGGAGACGGCGTAGGCGTGGGCGAGCTCGTCCAGCTCGTCGAAGGCGTACTCGACGCTCTCGTCCTCGTCGGTCAGGACGGTGAGCTTGTGCTCGTCGGGACGCAGGTCGGTGACGATGCCGACGGTGCCGTTGAACACGCCGTTGGCGCCCTTGTCGTAGTTGTTGCGCAGCTGGGTGACCTTGTCGCCGACGCGGAAGACACGACCGCCGTAGCGGCGTTCCGGCATGCCCTCGCGGGCCGGGGTGAGGGCCTCCTGCAGGGCGGCGTTCAGAGCGCCGGCGCCGGCGGCGCCGCGGTGCATCGGGGCCAGGACCTGCACGTCGCGGCGCGGATCGAGGCGGAAGCGGCGCGGGATGCGGCGGGCCACGACGTCGACGGTGAGGGCGGCGATCTCCTCCGGCTCCTCGCAGGGGAACAGGAAGAAGTCCTTCATGCCCTCCAGGACGGGGTGGCGTCCGGTGTTGACCCGGTGGGCGTTGACGACGACCCCGGACTCGGCGGCCTGGCGGAAGACCTGGGTGAGCCGGACGCGGGGGACGTCGTCGGCGGCCAGCAGGTCTTTGAGCACCTCGCCGGCGCCGACCGACGGCAGCTGGTCGACGTCGCCGACGAACAGCAGGTGGGTGCCGGGCGCGACCGCCTTGACGAGCTTGTTGGCCAGCAGCAGGTCGAGCATGGACGCCTCGTCGACGACCACGAGGTCGGCGTCCAGGGGGTTGTCGCGGTCGAAGGTGGCCTCGCCGCCGGGACGCAGCTGCAGCAGGCGGTGCACGGTGGTGGCCTCGTGGCCGGTCAGCTCGGCCAGGCGCTTGGCGGCGCGGCCGGTGGGCGCGGCCAGGATGACCTTGGCCCGCCGGGCCCGGGCCAGCAGCACGATCGAGCGCACGGTGAAGCTCTTGCCGCAGCCGGGGCCGCCGGTGAGCACGGCGACCTTCTCGGTCAGGGCCAGGCGGACGGCCTGGCGCTGCTCGGCGGCCAGGTCGGCGCCGGTCTGGCCGTGCAGCCAGCGTTCGGCGCGCTCCCAGTCGACGTCGGCGAACGCCTTGAGCCGGTCGTGGCCGGCGCGCAGCAGCGACAGCAGCCCGGAGGCCAGCGAGACCTCGGCGCGGTGGAAGGGCGGCAGGTAGACGGCCGGGACGACGTTGTCGCCGGCGGGGACGCGCTCGCGTACGACGCCCTCGGCCTCGACGAGCTCCTCCAGGCAGGCCGCGACGAGGTCGGCGGGCACGTCGAGGATCTTGACGGCGTCGGCGACGAGGTTGGGCGCCGGCAGGTAGCAGTGGCCGTCGTCGGCGGCCTGCGACAGGGTGTAGCGCAGGCCGGCCTTGACGCGTTCGGGGCTGTCGTGCGGGATGCCGACCGCCTGGGCGATGGTGTCGGCGGTCTTGAAGCCGATCCCCCACACGTCGTCGGCCAGCTGGTACGGACGGCTGCGCACGACGGAGACGGACTCCTCGCCGTACTGCTTGAAGATGCGCACCGCGATCGAGGTGGACACGCCGACGCCCTGCAAGAAGATCATCACCTCTTTGATGATCTTCTGTTCCTCCCAGGCGGCGGCGATCATCTTGGTGCGCTTGGGGCCGAGACCGGGCACCTCGACGAGTCGTTCGGGATGGTGCTCGATGACGTCGAGGGTACCGGTGCCGAAGTGGTCGACGATGCGCTCGGCCATCTTGGGGCCGATGCCCTTGATCAGCCCCGAGCCGAGATAGCGCCGGATGCCCTGCACGGTGGCCGGCAGCACGGTGGTGTAGGACCAGACCTCGAACTGGCGGCCGTAACGAGGATGGGACGTCCAGCGGCCGCGCAGCCGCAGCGACTCGCCGACCTGCGCGCCCAGCAGCGGGCCCACGACGGTGAGCAACTCGGACCCGGACCGCTCTGTGGCCACGCGCGCGATGGTGTAACCGGTCTCCTCGTTGGCGTACGTGACGCGCTCGAGGACCGCGTCCAAGGATGAACCGTGTGCATCATCCACGCCAGGCTTCACGCGAACCCCTCTCCCGCCTGCCTTTCGCGGCAAGAGTAGAGCAGCGCGGGCGAGCCGCCGAGACGGCGTCGAAGCGCCCGCGCCGCGCGTCCTCCCCCGCAGACCGCTCCACCGAGGAGTCGACGGCCACCGGGGTCGCTCAACGCTCCTGTTTGCGCCGCTGCACCCGGCGTTCCCAGCTGTTCGGGTGGCGGATGACCGTGCCCCCGGTCCCGCCGTTGCCGGTCAGGCGGATCCGCGGCGTGCCGGGGAGCCGCTCCGAGGTGGTCTTGTCCCTGAAGCCGCCGAGGCCCGGATTCATCCCCGAGGTATCGGCCGCCCACCCATCGGGGATGACGATCGTGACGCCGCCGGTCTGCCCGTGCGCTTCTATCGCGATCTCGGTCAGCCGGCATTGGGTCTCGGTGAAGTCGAGCTTGACGCTCCCCATGCCGCCGTACACGGTGATCTGCGCCGGCACCTGCCAGCGCCCGGTCCGCGACTCGCCGTTCAGGCCGCCTTTGAGGACCAGCGGCTCCGGCGGGATCTCCTGGGGCAGGTCAGCGGTGAGGGGCGCCAGGTCGGCGTAGGTCTTGGCGTTCAGCGCCAAGTCCAGCCGCACTTCCAGTTCGCTGAAGTCGATGCGCCCTTCGGCTGCCGCGGTGTTCAGCCGCTCCACCACCGCTTCACGCTCCTCGTGCGAGACGCGCATCTGATCGGAGCGGAGGGGGGTCGGGTGGTGGTCTGCGTTCATCGTGTTCGCCTTCGGGCAGGGGGTGGCGATCCCGCCGGGTCAAGGGTGATCACCACCATACCGCCTCATAACGTCCGCGCACCCCGGGCGCGTCACAGGTGGAACCAGTGGATGCGGCGGCACGAGGTGCACACGAAGCAGGTGGCGTCGCGGTTGGCCCAGTCGAGGTTGAAGAACGTCAGCCCGGTCGTCTGGAGCTTCCACCGGTACTCTTCGAACACGTCGTTGCGGCAGGTGTCGCAGTTCAAGGTGCCGCCGTGGGGAAGCCTGACCGGCCGGGGCTCGCTCATGCCTGCGATGCTAGCCGGGCGGCCCGGCGGGCGGGGCGGCACGTGTGCGGCG
>NZ_POUD01000282.1 GCF_003236395.1 Nonomuraea aridisoli
CCCTCGGCGGCGGCCACCGAATAGACGCTCTGGTCCGGCACGACGGGGCGGCGCACGTCCAGCTCGCCGGTGCGCGGGTCGTAGAGCGACAGGGCGCCGTTCTCCTGGCCGGGCTCCGGCTGGGTGCTGATCGCGTCGGTGGTCAGGTAGACGAGGCGTTCCTTGTCGCGCTTGCCGCGCACCCGCAGAGAGCGCGCCCCCGGGTCGTAGTCGGCCAGCTGCAGCCCGCCCAGCTCGGCGCGGCGGCAGCCGGTGGAGTACAGCACCGCGATCAGGGCCGCGTCGCGCACCCCGGCCGGCGAGTCGTCGCACGCCGCCAGCGCCGCCCCCACCACCTCGGGCGGCACGTGGTGCCCGGTCGGCAGGCGGCTCTGGCGTACGGGGGCCAGGTCCGCGGCGCGGGCGAAGTCCTCCGCGCTGGTCTGCCCGAGCCGCCACGCCTCCTTCAGCACCCGGCGCAGCGCGACCAGGTGCTTGTTGACGTACGCCGCCGACCACCCCTGGTCGGTGAGCATCGTGCGGATGCGCACGGTGTGCTCGTACCGCAGCAGGTGCCACGGCTGTCCCGCACCGGTGGCGTTCTCGTCGCCGGTCAGCAGCCTGGCCAGCCGGTCGAGGCAGCCGCGCATCGTCCGGCGTGACTCGGGGCTGGTCAGCGAGTCGAGGTAGACGTGGTACGGGTCGCGCGCCGGCTCGACCGGCAGCATCCCGGCGGCGGCTCCGGTGGGGGACTCGGTGGCGGGCAGGGCTGGCAGGCTCACCCGGCCGATCTTAGAACGGCCGGGCGGCCCCGCCCCAGGTGTGCCCGGTCGCGACGGCCCGATGTGCCTGGTCAGAACGGCCTGGTGCGCGCGTCAAAACGGCCCGTGTGCCCGGTCGGGACGGTCCGGTGTGCCGCCCGGTCAGAGCGGCCCGGTGTGCCCGGTCAGGGCGGCCCCGTGTGCCCGCCCCCAGGCGTTCAGAACGGGCCGGTGAGTTCGCCGAGTTTGTTGGTCAGGTCGAGGTTGTGGGAGTAGTCGACGGGGACGGCGATCACCGACACCGCGTCGTCCGACAGCGCCTTGCGCAGGGTCGGCAGGAGGTCGTCGGCCGCGGTGATCTGATAGCCGCGGGCACCGAAGCTCTCCGCCAGCTTGACGAAGTCGGGGTTGCCGAAGGCCACGTGGGAGTCGCGGCCCAGCTCCAGGTTCATCTTCCACTCGATCAGCCCGTACGCCCCGTCGACCCACACCAGCACCACGAACGGCACCTTCTCGCGTACGGCGGTCTCGAGCTCCTGCGCGTTCATCAGGAAGGCCCCGTCGCCCGTCGCCGCGAGCACCCGCCGCCGCGGGAACGCCAGCTTGGCCGCCAGTGCGCCCGGCACCGCGAACCCCATCGACGACAGCCCGTTGGAGACCAGCATCGTGTTCGGCTCGTACGTCGGGTACATCCGGGCCATCCACATCTTCACCGCGCCCGTGTCGGCCAGCACGATGTCCTCGCGCCCCATGGCCTGGCGGATGTCGGCCACCACCCGGCGCGGCGACAGCGGGAAGCCGTTCTCCGAACGCCCCTGCTCCAGCTCCTCGCTGAGCATGCGGCGGATCCGCTCGCCGGTGCCGTTCAGCGAGAAACGGCGGTGCACGGCGTCGCCGAGCGCGTGCAGCGACCGCGAGATGTCCCCCTGCACGCCGACGGCCACGGGATAGTGGTCGTCCACCTCGGCGGGGAACCGGTGAATGTGGATGATCTTCTTGTCACGCAGCGGATTGATCTTGACGGGGTCGAACTCCTGCAGCTCGTATCCGACCGTGATGAGCACGTCGGCCTCGTCGAAGCCGAAGTTGACGTAGTCGTGCCGCATGAACCCCACCGCGCCGAGGGCGTGCCGGTGGTCGTCGGGGAAGACGCCCTTGCCGTTGAACGTGGTGGCCACCGGCAGGCCGAGCCGATCGGAGAAGCGGACGAGCGCGCCCGAGGCCCCGGCGCGGGTGGCGCCGTGACCGGCCAGCACGATCGGCCGGCGGGCGGTGGCCAGCACGTCGGCCGCACGGGCGATCTGGGCGGAGGACGGGTCCTGGGGGCGGACGACGTTGACCGGGAGCGGGCGCAGATCGGCGGGGAGCGGCGCCGACTCGACGTCCTCGGGGATGGCCAGGTAGACGGCGCCGGGCCGCTCGGTCTGCGCGGTCTTGAACGCCTTGCGGATCAGTTCGGGCAGCGCCTGCGCCGAGGGCGCCAGCTCCGACCACTTGGTGATCGGCCTGAACAGCGACACCAGGTCGACCACCTGGTGCGACTCCTTGTAGATGCGGTCGAGCCCGACCTGCGCCGTGATCGCCACCACCGGGGTGCTGTTGGTGGTGGCGTCGGCCACGCCGAGCTGCAGGTTGATGGCGCCGGGTCCGAGCGTGGCCGAGGCCACGCCCGCCTTGCCGGTGAGCCGGCCGTAGATCTCCGCCATGAACGCCGCGCCCTGCTCGTGGCGCACCAGGATGTAGCGGATGGGGGAGTCTCTGAGAGCGTCGACGAAGTGGATGTTCTCCTCACCCGGGATGCCGAAGACGTACTCGACGCCTTCGGCCTCCAGGGCCTGCACGATGAGCCGGGCCGCGACGGCCTGCGCTGACATGCGAAACGCCTTCTTCCATGAACGACTTCGTCCCGGTCAGCAACCGGGAGCGGCGGTTCATTCCAGGCGCGCCACTCCTTCCAGCAACCGGTCGACGTCGGAGCGGTCGTTGTAGTGGACCAGGCCCGCGCGCACCGCGCCGCCGCTGTCGCGGATGCCCATCGCGCCAGTCAGCTCCCAGGCGTAGTTGTGGCCGTGCCAGACGTTGACGCCCAGCTTGGCCAGGTGCTCGGCGACCTGGCGCGGCGTGTGCCCGGCCACGGTGAAGTAGACGGTGGCGGTGCGCCGGGCGGGCTTGCCGTACATCGTGACGTGCGGCATCGTCTCCAGCCCCTCGACGAGCACCGCGAACAGCGCCTGCTCGTACGCCTCCGCCGCGGCCATCGAGGTCAGCAGGCGTTCGCGGCGGTTGCCGGTGCCCGGCACCATCGCGGCCAGGTGGTCGACGGCGGCGGTGACGCCGTCGAGGTCGGCGAAGGGCGAGGTGCCCGTCTCGAACCGCTCCGGCACCGTGTCGGGCGAGGGGGCCAGCTTGTCGGGACGCAGCGTCTCCAGCAGCGCCGGGTCGGCTACCACCGCGCCGATGTGCGGGCCCGACCACTTGTAGGCGCTGGTGGCGTAGAAGTCGGCGCCGAGCGCGCGCATGTCGACCGGGCCGTGCGGGGTGGCGTGCACGCCGTCCACGTAGACGAGCGCGCCGGCGGCGTGGGCGATCTCGGCGATGGCGGGCACGTCGGGGCGGGTGCCGATGATGTTGCTGGCCGCCGTCACCGCGACCACCTTGGTGCGCTCGTTGACGAGGTCGGCGTACTGCTCGACCGGCAGCTCCCCGGTGACCGGATCGACCTCGGCCCAGCGCACGGTGGCGCCGGTCTGGGTCCAGGGCCGGACGTTGGCGTCGTGGTCGAGCCGAGAGACCACGACCTCGTCGCCGGGCCCGGCGATGGCCCTGGCCAGGCGGTAGGTGAGCGTGGTCATGTTGGGGCCGAGGATCACGCCGCCGGGCTTGCCGCCGACCAGGTCGGCGACCGCGGCCCGGCAGGCGGCCACGATGGCGTCGGAACGGTGGCTCGCCGGGAAGGCGCCCCCGACGTTGCCGAGGCCGGACCGGTAGGCGGTGGCGATGGCCTCGATCACCGACCGGGGGACCTGGGTGCCGGCGGCGCCGTCGAGGTAGGCGTGACCGTCGGAGAGCGCAGGGTACGTAGCGCGTACCTGCTTGATGGGGTATTCGGAGGGGAGCATGATGTATAGATTCTCCGCCAAGCCCGACCTCAATCGCGCCATTTCTCCTCCTCTGACTCTTTTTCACCGGAAGTCGTTCCTTGCAGTGATGGGCGGAGTCTGATTGGTTCGGTGCGGAGGTGTGACGGATGCCGCAGTTGAGCGCTCTCGACGCGCAGTTCCTCCAGTTCGAGACCGACACGAACATCGCGAACATCGCGGGCCTCGCCATCGTCGACGGCGACATCAACCGCGCGGACCTGCAGGCTCTGCTGGAGCGGCGGCTCGCGTACGTCCCCGCGCTGCGGCGCAGACTCGTCCCGGTGCCGTTCGGGCTGGACCACCCGTACTGGGCGCAGCAGGACGACCTCGACCTCGACTACCACGTACGCGAGATCGGCCTGCCGCCGCCCGGCGACGAGCGGCAGCTGGCCGAGCAGGTGTCGCGGCTGCACGCCCGGCGGCTCGACCGCGGCCGGCCGCTGTGGGAGATCTACCTGATCCACGGCCTGTCCGGCGGCCGCATGGGCCTGTACACGAAGATCCATCACGCCGCCGTGGACGGCGTGGGCGGCGCCGACGTGCTGGCCGCGCTGCTCGACGTCGGTCCCGAGCCGGCGGAGCCGCCGCCGGGTGAGCCGGAGCACGACGAGCCGCCGCCCGGCGCGGCCGGGATGCTGGCGCGCGGGCTGGTGCGGCTGGCCGGCAACCCGGCGCACGCCGTGCGGTTCGCCGCCCAGGCGGTGCCCGTCCTGGACGAGATCCCGCTGCTGTCCCGGCTGCCCGGCGCCGCCGCGGTCTCCGGGCTCGCCCGCCGCCTGGGCGGGCGCGGCCGGGCGCCCGGCCTGCCGACGTTGCCCGCGCCCAGGACGCCGTTCAGCGGGCCGGTGTCGCGGCACCGGCGTTTCGCGTTCGCGTCGCTGCCGCTGGAGGAGATCAAGGAGGTCCGCAAGGCGTTCGGGGTCACCGTCAACGACGTGGTCATGACGGTGTGCGCGGGCGCGCTGCGCGCGTGGCTGGCCGCGCACGGCGGCGTGCCGCGCCGCCCGCTGGTCGCCGGGGTGCCGTTCTCGCTGCGGGACGCCGGTGTCGACGAGCCCGGCAACCAGGTGACGCTCATGACGGCGCCGCTCGCCGTGCACGTCGCCGATCCGGTCGCCCGGCTGCACCACGTGCGGCACGCCATGCACCGGATCAAGGACCGGTTCGCGGTGGCGCCCGCTCGGTGGCTGCGGGAGTTCAGCGAGTCGATGCCGGCCGCGCTCATGGGGCTGGCCTCGCGCTCGGCGTTCGGGCTGATCGGTCAGTCCGCGCCGCCGATCAACGTGATCGTCTCGAACGTGCCCGGCCCGCAGTTCCCCCTGTACGTCTGCGGCGCCCGGTTGCTCAGCCTCTATCCGGTCTCCGTCATCTCCGACGTGAGCGGCGGCGTCAACATCACGGCCTTCTCCTACCACGGCTCGCTCCACGTCGGCGTGCTCACCGACCGTGAGATGGTGCCCGACGCGTGGGAACTGGCCGGATACCTGCACGACTCCCTCTCCGAGCTGCGTGCGGCGCAGGCGTCCCTGCCGCACTAGCCGCTGCCCGCGCGGGCCCATGTTGTCGGATGCGTTGGGTAGCGTGATAAGGAGACGGTCCGTCAGGCGCCCGTCACGTTCGCACGTCCGCACAACTCCAAGGTGCCCGTCGCCGCAGTCTTCCCGGTGCGATTCCGGGCTCCCGCGGACTTCCAGGCCGCCGTCCGTCCAAAGCGAGCGAGGAGAGAGTTTTGTCCCAAGCAGCAGAGGTTCTCGAACTGGACGACAACGTCGCCGACGGCGGCACGGCCGGCGCCGACTCGGTGAAGGCGTACCTGAAGGAGATCGGCCGTGTCCCGCTGCTGACCGCCGAGCAGGAGATCGACCTGGCCAAGCGCATCGAGGCCGGGCTGTTCGCCAGGGAGCGGCTCGACACTGAGCCGGGCCTGCCCGACGACCTGCGCGCCGACCTGGAGTGGATCGCCGTCGACGGCGAGCGGGCCAAGCGCCGCATGCTGGAGGCCAACCTGCGGCTGGTCGTCTCCATCGCCAAGCGCTACACCGGCCGCGGCATGCTCTTCCTCGACCTCATCCAGGAGGGCAACCTCGGCCTGATCCGCACGATCGAGAAGTTCGACTACCGGCTGGGCTACAAGTTCTCCACGTACGCCACGTGGTGGATCAAGCAGGCCATCACCCGCGCGATGGCCGACCAGGCCCGGACGATCCGCATCCCCGTCCACATGGTCGAGCTGATCAACAAGGTGGCGCGGGTGCAGCGCCGCCTGCAGAGCGAGCTCGGCCGCGAGCCCACGCCCGAGGAGATCGCCAAGGAGTGCGAGCTCGAGGTCGACCGCGTCATCGAGGTGCAGGGCTACGGCCGCGAGCCGATCTCCCTGCACACCCCGCTGGGCGACGAGGGCGACAGCGAGTTCGGCGACCTCATCGAGGACACCGAGGCCGTCTCCCCGGCCGACGCCGTCTCCTTCACCCTCCTGCAGCAGCAGTTGCGCGCCCTGCTCGGCCAGCTCTCCGATCGCGAGGCGGGCGTGATCAGCATGCGGTACGGCCTCAAGGACGGCAAGCCGATGACCCTCGACGAGATCGGCCGCGTCTACGGCGTCACGCGCGAGCGCATCCGCCAGATCGAGGCCAAGACGATGTCCAAGCTCCGCCACCCCTCCCGCTCCCTGGCCCTGCGCGACTACCTGGGCTAGCCGCACCGGGGCCGCAGAACCTCACTCGGGCGTGTGCTGCGTCGTCGTTGGGACATGAGCATCACACAACCTTGGCGGGTCCTGGTCCTGGGCGGCGGGTACGCGGGCGTGATGAGCGTCGACCCGGGCCGGCGCCGCCACCGAGCGAGCTCCGCGAACTGGTCAGGGGCATCAACCCGCCGGTGGTGACCGAACGAGGGCTCGTCGACGCCGTCCGCGTCCTCGCCATGGACAGCCCGCTCGAAGCCGCCGTCAGCGCCGGCGTCGTGCCGCGTCTGGACGCGCCGATCGAGTCCGCCGTCCACTTCGGCGTCGCCGAACTGCTCACCAACGCGCTCAAGCACGCCCAGGCCACCAGGGCGCGGATCTCCATCACCCGGACGTCTCCGTCGTCGACGTCCGCATGCCGCCCACTCAGTCGGACGAAGGACTGCGGGCGGTGCCGGCCGCCCGCGGCGAAGTGCCCGGACCGCCGGTCCTGATCCTCTCGCAGCACGTCGAGCAGTTGTACGCCCGTGAGCTGCTGACCGGCGCGGGCGGTATCGGCCATCTCCTCAAGGAGAGCGTGTTCGAAGCCGATCAGTCATGGACGCGCTGGAAGGGGTCGCCCGGGGCGGGACCGCCATGGACCCGGCCGTCATCTCCAAACTGTCCAACGGCTCCTCGACCCGGCGGCACAGCCCTTCCGCCCTCATGGCGGAATGGCTGTCCAACCAGGCCATCGGCCGCCGGCTGTTCCTCAGCGAGAGCGCCATCGGCAAGTACACCACCTCCATGTTCGGCAAACTCGGCATCACCGACGACGACGACAACAACCACCGCGTCCTCGCCTATCTGAACGAGTCCTGACCAAGGGATTCTGATGACCGATTCGGCACCTGGAAGCGGCGATTTAGACTATTGGTGAGCTTGGCTGATAAACGTCCAAATTGTCGGGTTGAATGTGGCGGTGCAGAAAGGCTACGCAAACGGGGGATCAAGAGTGTCGCCTCAGACCTTTGGGGCCGGGTGCGGCTGACTTAGATTCCCCCTGTGAAACGCTCCCGTTCCAGCCTCGTCCACCAAGTGACGTACGCGATCAAGAATCCGCGGAAGATCCTCCCCCACCTGCGGCGGCTGGCCCGCGACACGTGGTTCCGGCTGCGCACGCGCGACCACGTCTCCTACTACCGGGCCGTGATGAGGTCCGACACCGCGCGCGACCCCGAGGGCGCGGTCGGCTCGCACACCCACAAGCGCTGGCTCCAGTTGGGCCGGCTGCAGTTCGACTACCTCGTCGAGCACGGCCTGAAGCCCGAGTGCCGGATGCTGGAGATCGGGTGCGGCAACCTGCGGGCGGGCCACCTGTTCATCGACTACCTGCACACCGGCAACTACTACGGCGTCGACATCTCGCCCGACATCCTCATGGCCGCCCAGGACACGCTCGTCCGGCACGGGCTGGCGGAGAAGCTGCCGTACCTCACGCCGGTGCGCGACATGCGCTTCGCGTTCCTGCCGGACGAGCACTTCGACGTGGTCCACGCGCACAGCGTCTTCTCCCACTCCCCGATCGAGGTGATCGAGGAGTGCTTCGCCCACGTCGGCAGGGTCATGAAGCCCGGCGCCTGGTTCGACTTCACCTTCGACCGCACCGAGGGCAAGGAGCACCAGGTGCTGCGCGAGGACTTCTACTACCGCACCGAGACCCTGATCGCCCTGGCCGCGAAGCACGGCTTCCGCGCCACGTTCATGGACGACTGGGAGCCCCTGCACAAGCAGTCGAAGATCCGCCTCGTGAAGCCCTGACGCGGGCCGGCAAGAGGGCCGATATTCGGTTGCGGGCGTTCCGGAGCGCTCCCTAGGGTGCCGGTACGTGAGAGACGTACGGTCGCTGCCCAAGGCCCACCTGCATGTCCACCTCGAGAGCACCGTACGGCCGGGCACCGTGCGCGACCTGGGCGGGGTCGCCGAGCCCGAAGGGGTGTTCGCGACCTTCAGGGAGTTCGCCGACCAGCGGGCCCGGGTCAGGGAGCTGCTGCGCACGGCCGAGCACTTCCGCCGGATCGCGGTGGAGTTCTGCGAGGACGAGGCCGCCCAGGGCACCCGCTACGCCGAGGTGACGTTCACCGCCGCCTCCCACGGCGAGCGCGTGGGCGAGCCGGAGATGCCGCTGGAGGCGGTGCTCGGCGGGCTGGCCGAGGGCCGGGAGCGTTACGGCGTCGAGTGCCGGGTGCTGCTCGACCACTCCAGGCGGCGGCCGGTGGAGCGGCTGTGGCGCACGTACGAGCTGGCCCGCCGGCACGAGCAGGTGATCGGGATCGGCCTGGCGGGCGACGAGAGCCACCCGCTGGCGCCGTTCGCGCAGGTGTGCGACGCGGCCAGGGACGCCGGGCTCCACCTGGTGCACCACGCGGGCGAGACGGCGGGGCCGGCCAGCGTCCGCGAGGCGCTCGACCTGGGGCACGCCGAGCGTCTCGGCCACGGGATCCGGGTGCTGGACGACCCCGAGCTGGTGGCCGAGGTGGGCGAGCGCGCCGTCCCGCTGGAGGTCTGCCCCACCTCCAACGTCCTGCTCGGCCTCGTGCCTTCGCTGGCCGAGCACCCGCTGCCCCGGCTGCGGGCGGCGGGCCTGACCGTGACGGTCAACACCGACGGCGAGACGGCCCTGGCCGACGAGTACGACCGGCTGCGGCAGGTCCTCGGGTTCGGCGACGCCGACCTGGCCGAGCTGGCCCGCGCCTCGATCGAGGCGTCGTTCGCCCCCGCCGGGCTGAAGGCGGAGCTGCGGGCCGGCGTCGACGCCTGGCTAGGCGCGGGGAGCCTGGACGACCGCCGCGCCGAGCGGACCGAGCACCACCTGTCCTGACACGGGGACGCCGGTGAGCAGATCCGTCCCGCCGTCCAGCGGGACGGACGCGGACTCCCGCGCGCTGTGGTTGAGCAGGAAGACGTACTCGTGCGCGTCGTCCTCGCGCACCGAGCACTCCACGTGCGCCGGCACGCCCTCGAAACGGGAACGCACGCCGGCCCGCGCCACCGCGTCGGCCACCACGGCGTCGAGCGCCTCCTGCTCCAGCAGGGTCGCGACGTAGATCACGCGCCCGGCGCCGTAGTGGTTCTCCACCACCGCGGCGCGCCCGGCCAAAAGCCCGTCGGCGTACGTGGCCAGCGCCTTGCCGGTCTCCAGACGCAGGTCGTCGCGCCACCACGTGGCCGTCGCGCGCCGCCCGTCGGCGAACTCCACGGCGAACACCTCGTCCGGCCTGGCCGGCCAGTACTCGTCGATCTTCGCGCCGATCAGCCGGCGGAACGCCCCCGGGTAGCCGCCGGGCCGCACCCGGTTGCAGTCGTCCACGACGCCGGAGAAGAACGACATGACGACCGTCCCGCCGTCGCGGGCGAACGCCTCGATCCGCGCCACGCCCTCGTCGCCGATCAGGTACGCGTTCGGCACCACCAGCACCTGGTAGCCGTCCAGCGGCGAGGCCGCCGAGACCACGTCCACCGGGAGGTGGCGCTCCCACAGCGGCGTGTAGTGCCGCATGACGGTGTCGGTGTAGCTGAAGTCGTTGCGCGGCAGGCCCGCCACCTCCTCCAGCCCCCACCAGCCGTCCCAGTCGAACAGGATCGCGACCTGCGCGCGCTGGGTCGTGCCGGCCACGGGCGCGAGCAGCCTCAACTCCCGCCCGAGGTCGGCGACCTCCCGGAACGTGCGCGAGTCCGGCCCCGAGTGCGGCAACATCGCCGAGTGGAACCGCTCGTGGCCGCCGCGGCTCGCCCGCCACTGGAAGAACATCACCGAGTCGGCCGCCCGCGAGACCGCCTGCAGCGAGCCGAGCCGCATCCGCCCCGGCTCCTTGACGACGTTGAGCTTCCACTGGCTGACCGCGCTCGCCGCCTGCTCCATGAGCAGCCACGGCCGGCCGCCCTTGAGCGAGCGGAACAGGTCGTAGTTGAACGCGGCTGACACGTGCGAGTCGGGCTCGGCCGGGTTCGGGTAGATGTCGAGCGCGACGGCGTCCTCCTCCGGCGCCCACCTCCAGTAGTCGGCGTTGCGGTAAAAACGCATGAAGTTGGTCATGACCGGGATGTCGTCGCGGAAGGAGCGCACGATGTCGCGCTCGGCGATGAAGCACTCCAGCAGCGCGTCGGAGGTGAAGCGCTTGAAGTCGAGCCGCCTGGCCGGGTTCATCCAGGTGCGCGGGATGTTCGGCACCTCGATCTGCTCCCAGCCGGTGTAGAGCTGGCCCCAGAAGCGGGTGCTCCACGCGTCGTTCAGCGCCTCCAGGGTGCCGTACCTGCGCTGGAGCCAGCGGCGGAAGTTCACCGAGGCGGCCTCGTTGTAGGCCGTCGGGCCGTACTCGTTGCTGATGTGCCACATCGCGAGCGCCGGGTGGAAGGAGTAGCGCTCGGCCAGCTTCGTGGTGATCCTGGCCGCGTATTCCCGGTAGATCGGTGAGGAGGGGTCGTAGTGCAGGCGGTTGCCGAAGCCGAACGGCTGCCCGTCCGCCATGATCGGGAAGACCTCGGGATGCAGGTGGGTGAGCCAGACCGGCGGCGCCGCCGTGGGGGTGGCCAGGTTGACGCCGATGCCGTTGTCGTGGAGGAGGTCCATGATCTCGTCCAGCCAGCCGAACTCGTAACGGCCCGGCTCGGGCTCCAGCGACGCCCACGCGAACACGCCGAGGCTGACCGTGTTGACGCCGGCCTCGCGCATGAGGCGCATGTCCTCCTGCCACACGGAACGGTCCCACTGCTCGGGGTTGTAGTCCCCGCCGAAGGCGAAACCGCCCACACGACGGCGGAATGCGTCCATACGTGTCATGTCGCCTTTTCCTCCGCATAAAGCGATAAACGGCCCGGAGGTTCATCGGAAAGTTTCCGGACAATTTCCTGAAATATTACCGTGACATTGCCGAGCGGTTACGCTAGGCTCCCGCCCGTAGCCCTGTCAACCGTCTGGGACGTGCGGCGATATGTCGCTGGATGTCCCAGGTCAGCGCGTTATCTGTTTCACGTGATTTTCCGAAAGTCATGAGAAGCCGGTGCCACCCGGGACGGCGGCACCGCGGCAAACGGGAGGTCCTGTGGCCCGAGCCACGCTGGCCGACGTCGCGGCGGCCGCCGGAGTGTCCGTGCCGACCGTCTCCAAGGTCCTCAGCGGCAAGAAACACGTGTCCCCCGCGACCCGCGACAAGGTCCTCGAAGCGGTCAGAGCCTCCGGGTACGAAGCCCCCCGCCCGCCCAGCAC
>NZ_POUD01000283.1 GCF_003236395.1 Nonomuraea aridisoli
GGCCGGGGGCAGGGCTCGCGGTCAGACTGGGGGATCTGGCCGAAGGGTCAGGTCGGGGTGTCTCCGGCGAGCAGCACCACCAGGGTCAGGGCGGCCGACGTCAGGAGCACCGCGCCCAGCACGGCCAGCAGCTCGCGCCTGCTGGCCTGGGCCGCGAAGCGTTGCGGCCCCTCGCGCTCGGCCCTGGCGGTGAACTCCTCCAGGCGGCGGGCCAGCCGTGACCCGCTGCGGCGCAGCTCCCGTTCGATCGCGGCCAGGATCGCTTTCTCCTGGCGCGACAGCCCCACGGCCGTCACTCCGTTCCCGCGGCCCCGCCGGCATGCGGGTAGTGCAGGTCGAAGGCGGGCCGTTCGGAACGGATGCGCGGCAGGCTGGTGAAGTTGTGCCGGGGCGGCGGGCAGGAGGTGGCCCACTCCAGCGAGTTGCCGAACCCCCAGGGGTCGTCCACGGTGACCTTCTCGCCGTGCCGCGCGCTGTACCAGACGTTGTAGAAGAACGGCAGCGTCGAGGCGCCCAGGATGAACGCGCCGATCGAGGAGATCATGTGCAGATCGGTGAAGCCGTCGACGGCGCTGTAGTCGGCGTAGCGGCGCGGCATGCCGGCCACGCCCAGCCAGTGCTGAACGAGGAACGTGGTGTGGAAGCCGATGAACAACATCCAGAAGTGCACCTTGCCGATGCCCTCGTTCAGCATCCGGCCGGTCATCTTCGGCCACCAGAAGTAGAACCCGGAGAACATGGCGAACACCACCGTGCCGAAGACGACGTAGTGGAAGTGGGCCACCACGAAGTAGGTGTCGGTGAGGTGGAAGTCCAGGGGCGGCGAGCCCAGGATCACGCCCGTCAGCCCGCCCAGCAGGAACGTGACCAGAAACCCGACGGCGAACAACATCGGCGTCTGGAACGTCAGATGCCCGCGCCACATGGTGCCGGTCCAATTGAAGAACTTCACCCCGGTAGGCACCGCGATGAGGAAGGTGAAGAAGGAGAAGAACGGCAGCAGCACCAGCCCGGTGCCGAACATGTGGTGCGCCCACACCGTCATCGACAGGCCGGAGATGGCGATCGTGGCGCCGACCAGGCCGACGTACCCGAAGATGGGTTTGCGGCTGAAGACGGGGATCACCTCGGTGATGATCCCGAAGAACGGCAGCGCGATGATGTACACCTCGGGGTGGCCGAAGAACCAGAACAGGTGCTGCCAGAGCATCGGCCCGCCGTTCGCCGGATCGTAGACGTGCGTGCCGAGCTTGCGATCGGCCTCCAGCGCGAGCAGCGCGGCGGCCAGCACCGGGAACGCCATCAGCACGAGCGCGCTGGTCAGCAGGACGTTCCAGGTGAAGATCGACATGCGGAACATGGTGAGGCCGGGCGCCCGCATGCAGATGATCGTGGTGATGAAGTTGACCGAGCCGAGGATCGTCCCGAGCCCGGCCAGCGCCAGGCCCATGATCCACAGGTCCCCGCCGACGCTCGGCGAGTAGGTCGCGTCCGACAGCGGCGTGTAGGCGAACCAGCCGAAGCTCGCGCCGCCTCCCGGCGTCAGGAAGCCGGAGACGGTGATCAGCCCGCCGAACAGGAACAGCCAGAACGACACTGCGTTCAGCCGCGGGAAGGCCACGTCGGGCGAGCCGATCTGCAGCGGCATGATGACGTTGGCGAACCCGGCGAACAGCGGCGTGGCGAACAACAACATCATGATGGCGCCGTGCATGGTGAACAGCGCGTTGTACTGCTCGGCGTTCACCAGTTGCAGCCCCGGATGCAGCAGCTCACCTCGGATGATCATGGCCATGAGGCCCGCCGCCAGGAAGAACACGAACGACGCGATCAGGTACATGTACCCGATCACCTTGTGGTCCGTCGTCGTGAGCCAGTTCACCACCATCCGGCCCTTGCCGGTGCGGCGCAACGGAGCCGCCGCGGACGTCAGCGGCTCTTCCGCGCGTGATTCGTCGATGCTCACCGGAGATCCCCCTGTGGTGCCGCCGGCGCTCCTCCCCGGACGGTGTTCTGGCAGGTCAGCGCCACTACGCAGAGTGCTCTACCCGTCACTGTCGGGTGATATGCCCTGCTTCAGGCAACTGTCCCGCAAGTCCTGGCTGTCACAGGGTTTCCGGGTCGTACCGGGATGCTCCTTTCCGGATGCGCTCCGATAACCTCCTGAAACGTCCAGTCCGGGAGGTATGAGGTTGTCGGGGGTTGTCGCGGCGTTCGCCGCCCTGGTGTCGGTCGCCGTGCTCGGCTACGTCATCGGCGCCGTCAAGGTGCTGCGGGCCGGCGACGAACTCGTGTTGTCGCGGCTGGCGTTCTTCGTGGCCACCCCGGCGCTGATGTTCGCCACCGTCTCGCGCGCCGACCTGGCCGCGCTGCTCTCCCCCGTGCTGCTGACCCAGGTCATCGCGGTGATCTGCACCCAGCTCGTGTTCGTGCTGGTGGCGAAGCTGGCCTGGCGGCGCGGCACCCGGCAGGCCACCATCGGCGCGCTCGCCTCCTCCTACGTCAACGCCGGCAACCTGGGCGTGCCCATTTCGCTGTACGTGCTCGGCGACGCCGCGCTGGTCGCGCCCATCCTGCTCTTCCAGCTCCTGGTGCTGACCCCGGGGGCCTTCCTCATCCTCGACAAGGGCTCCCGCTCGGCGCGGGCGGTGCTGCTGCTGCCGCTGCGCAACCCGCTCACCGTCGCCTCGCTGCTCGGCCTGGCGTTCGCGCTCGCCGGGATCTCCCTGCCGGTCACGGTCATGCGCCCGATCGAGCTGCTCGGCGGCGCGGCCGTGCCCGTCGCGCTGCTGGCCTACGGCCTCAGCCTGTACGGCTCCCGCCACGCCCCGGCCGCCACCGACGAGAGCGGCGTCGGCAAGGACATCGCCCTGGCCGCCGCGCTCAAGGCGTTCGCCCAGCCCGCCGTCGCGTACGTGACCGCCCGCTTCCTGCTCGGCCTCGACGGCACCCAGCTGCTGGCCGCGACCCTGTTCGCCGCCCTGCCCACAGCCCAGAACATCTACGTCTACGCCGTCACCTACGACACCGGCCGGCGCATGGCGCGCGGGACGGTCCTGCTGACCACCGGCCTGTCCATCCCGATCATGACCGCGATCGGCGCCGTCCTCGGCTGAGCCGGAAAATTTTCGAGGCGCGGTGTCGATTCCGGGTCCGGGCGTTCGACGCGTCGATGAGAACACCACGAGCGACGCCCCATGGAGGGACATACCATGCAGAAGATCACCACGTGCCTCTGGTTCGAGAACCAGGCCGAGGAGGCCGCCACGTTCTACACCTCGCTGGTGCCGGACTCCCGCGTCGTCGAGGTCCAGCGCCGCGGCGAGGGCGAGCCGGCCGTTTCGGTCACGTTCGAGCTGGCCGGCCAGCGGTTCCTGGCGCTCAACGGGCGCCCCGAGTTCCCGTTCACCGAGGCGGTCTCCCTGCACGTCGACTGCGAGACGCAGGAGGAGGTCGACGAGCTGTGGGCCAGGCTGACCGAGGGCGGCGAGGAGTCGCGGTGCGGCTGGCTGAAGGACCGCTGGGGCATGTCGTGGCAAATCATCCCGCGCCGCCTGTCCGAGCTGCTGACCCACCCCGACCCGGCCACCGCCCAGCGGGCCGCCCAGGCGATGATGGGCATGCAGAAGATCGACATCAAGGCGCTGGAGCAGGCCGCGGGCGTCTGACCACGTGCGGCGGGGGCCCGGTCCGCCGGGCCCCCGCCCGAGTGCCCGGAGGCGACCGACTACCGTAATCCCATGGCGTCATGGGCTGAGCGGGCGGTGTTCTGGCACGTCTACCCGCTGGGCTTCACCGGCGCTCCCGGCGCGGCCGGGGACGGCCCCGTACACCATCGGCTGCGCCACCTCGAGGCGTGGCTCGGCCACGCCGCCGAGCTCGGCTGCACCGCCCTCATGCTGGGTCCGATCTTCGCCTCCGAGACGCACGGCTACGACACCGTCGACCACTTCGCCGTCGATCCGCGCCTGGGCGACGACGCCGACTTCGACTCCCTGGTCGCCCGCGCCCGCGAGCACGGCCTGCGGATCGTGCTCGACGGCGTGTTCAACCACGTCGGCCGTTCGTTCGCCGGGGACCACCGGTGGCTCAGGAAGGGGCCGGACGGCGCGAACGACACCTTCGAGGGGCACGATCGCCTGGTCACGCTCGACCACGGGCAGGAGGCCGTGCGGCGCCACGTCGTCTCGGTCATGGACCACTGGCTGAGCAGGGGCGCCTCCGGCTGGCGCCTCGACGCGGCCTACGCCGTGCCGCCCGGGTTCTGGGCCGCGGTGCTGCCGCGCGTGCGGGCCCGCCATCCCGAGGCGTGGTTCGTCGGCGAGGTCATCCACGGCGACTACGCCGACTACGTCGCCCGCTCCGGTCTCGACTCCGTCACCCAGTACGAGTTGTGGAAGGCCATCTGGAGCTCGCTCAACGACCGCAACCTGTACGAGCTGGCGCACGCCCTGGGCCGGCACGACGACCTGCTCGCCACCTTCGCCCCGCTGACGTTCGCCGGCAACCACGACGTCACCCGCCTGGCCACGCGCCTGGACGACCCGCGTCACCTCGGCCACGCCCTCGCGGTGCTGTTCACCGTGGGCGGCGTCCCGAGCGTCTACTACGGCGACGAGCTGGGCCTGCGCGGCCTGAAGGAGGAGCGCGAGGGCGGCGACGACGCCGTCCGCCCCGCCTTCCCGGCGTCCCCGGCCGAGCTCGACGGCTCGGGGCGGGAGGTGTTCGAGCTGCACCGGCGGCTGATCGCGCTGCGCCGGCGGCACCCATGGCTGGCCAGGGCCCGCACCCGGGTCACCCACCTCGACAACCGCACCGCCGCCCTGCACACCAGTGCCGGCGGGCAGGCCCTGCTCACCCTCCTCAACCTGGACGACGGCCCGTACCGCTTCCCCCTGCCGGACGACGGCCCCTGGGCGGGGGACGGCGACGCCGATCCGGCGCTGGTGCCCGCCCACGAGTGGCGCGTCCTCACTACTCCACCGGGCGCACCCTTGCTCCTTCCGGGGGAGTAAACGCGGGTGACTCCGCCCGTACGACGACGCGGCACGGTGGCGGCGGAGATAGTCGATGTCCCGCGACCTCTTCGAAAGGGCATCTGACATGTCGTCATTCATCCGCCACATCACCCCCGTCGCCCCCGGCCGCGCCGGCGGCGCGCTGGCCGAGGTGTACGCGCAGGTCGACGCCGAGTTCAGCAGCATCGGGCCGGCGGTCATGATGAT
The DNA here is from genome assembly GCF_003236395.1 of Nonomuraea aridisoli. Classification (GTDB taxonomy): domain Bacteria; phylum Actinomycetota; class Actinomycetes; order Streptosporangiales; family Streptosporangiaceae; genus Nonomuraea; species Nonomuraea aridisoli. The sequence goes on from NZ_POUD01000283.1 coordinate 5,226, forward strand.
GTCGCCGGCGCCGCAGCTCATGGCGGCGGGCTGGTCGCTGATGCGCGAGGCGCAGCTCGCCGGGGACGCGCCGGTGCTCGAGCGCACGATGGTGGCCCTGGGGGCGGCGCGGGCCAACGAGCTGGCCTACGACGTCGAGGCGTTCCTGTCGGTGCTGCGGCTGCTGGGCGAGACGGAGCTCGCCGACACGGTCGCGCGCGGGGAACGCCCGGCCGACGAGCGGCTGGCGGCGCTGCTGAGCTGGGCCTCCTCGACCGGTGTGGCCGGCAGGGAGCCGGAGCCGTTCCCGGGCGGGCCGGTCGCCGAGTACGCCGGCACGCTGCTGTTCACCCACTTCATCGACCGGGTGGCCGCCGCCATGCTGCCCCCGGGGCTCACGCCGGGCACCATGGACCCGAGTGACGAGCCCGCGTTCGAAGGCGCACCGGTGCTGCACGGTCTGCGCCGCGTGCTGCCGCCCGGCACCACGCTGCCGCTGCTGGCGGATCTGCCCACCGGGAAGGAGCCGGCGTGGGCCGCCGGGCTGCCCATCGGCACCGCGTACGCCGCCCTGACCGCCACCGCCGCGCAGGGCGCCGGCCTGCTCACCCCCGCGGCATCCGCGACCGCGGAACGCGTGATCGCCGGCCACCGCGGGCGGCGCCTGAGCACCGAATCCGTAGACGCCCTCCTGGACGACGCCCTCCAGCCCCTGCCGGCGGGTGAACGGGAGGGGGCGCGGGTGGCGATCCTGGCCGGGCTGGCCCCGGAGGCCATCTCCGACGCCGACGTCGCCGCCTGGCGGGCCACCGACCGCCGTCTCAGCGACCACTGCACGGTCCACCTGCTCGCGTACGGCGCCATGACGGCCGTCACCCACATCGAGGCCGACCTCGCCCTCTGATCCGAGCTTCTCCACCCCGGGCGGAAATCATCGCCGCGGAACCGGATCGCCTCGCCGCGCGCGGTTAAGCTGATCGCTTAACTCACATATCGCGCAAAGGGAGACGAAGTGGCGCCTCTGCCGAAGAGCTCGCCCCTTGTCGTGGAGTCGATCGCGGACCAGCTCTACCGGATCCTCTGCGACCGGATCACCGGCGGGACCTACGCCCCCGGTTCCCGGCTCGACCCGCAGGCGATCGCGACGGAGTTCGGCGTCTCCCGCACCCCCGTCCGCGAGGCGCTCGCCCGCCTCGAACACGACCAGCTCATCGTCACCCGCCCCCGGTCGGGCACCTTCGTCGCCCGGCCGGGCGTCACCGACGTCCGCGAGGTCTGCCAGCTGCGCAAGGGCATCGAATGGGTGGCCACCGGGATCGCGGCGCGGACGATGCCCCAGGACCGGATCGCCGACCTGCGCGACGAGGCCGTCGAGGCGCTGCGGCGCGCCGATCGCGGCGACTACGAGCCGTTCTTCGCCAGCGACAGCCGTCTGCACAACGAGATCGTCGCCGCCACCGGCAACGCCCGCCTGATCAGGGCGCGCTCCTCGGCCGAGCCGTTCGTGTTGTGGCTGCGGGCGCTCGGCGCGACCGGGCGGCGCCGCGTCGCCGACTCCACGCGGCGCCACCTGGAGATCCTCGACGCCATCGCCGCCCGGGACGTCGAGGGCGCGCAGCGCGCCGCCGCCGTCCACCTGGACGAGGTGGAGCAGCAGATGGTCGCCGACCTGAGCTGAGCTCACAACCCGTCCAGGAACTCCCGGACGGCACGGGCGAACCCGGCGGGATCGTCGTCGTGCACCCAGTGCCCGCAGCCGGGGAACTCGCGCAGCACGGTGCCGGGCCGGCGCGCGGCCATCCGCCGGGCCAGCGCGGTGGGCAGCACGAAGCTGTCCATGCCGTGGACGAGCAGCGCCGGGCAGCCGGAGCCGAGCCAGTCGGCCCACCAGTCGCCGACGAGCGCCCGCTGCGAGGCCATCATGTCGTCGTGGTCGAACAGCAGCCCCCACCCGTCGGGGTGTTCGACGGCGCTCTCCAGGAAGTAGCCGGCCTCGGGGATGCCGTGCGCCTCGATGGCCCGGCGCAGGGCGTCCAGGGTGGGGGCGCGGCGCGGCCAGCCGCTCACGTCCAGCACGGGGTTCGGCACGTCCGGCGGCCGGTTGACCGCGCCGCCCTCCTCCACGACCAGCGCCCTGACGAGCTCCGGATGCCGGGCGGCCAGCCGGAACGCGACCACCCCGCCCATGGAGTGGCCGAGCACCACCACGGGACCGGCCCCGAGCTCGCGCAGGAACGCGGCGGCGTCCGCCACGTACGCGTCCGGGCCGAAGTCGCCGTCGCGGCCCGAGTGCCCGTGGCCGCGCTGCTCCAGGGCGATCACCCGGTAGCGCGGGCCCAGCGCGCCGGCCAGGTGCGCGAACATGCGGGCCCGCCCGAAGTGCCCGTGCAGCGCCAGCACGACCCCGTCGCCGGACGGCCGGCCGGCGCCCGCGTCCAGCCAGGCCAGGCGCAGCCCGCGGACCGTCGCGTGTCTCTCCGTCATGAACGTCATCGACCCGGTCGCTCCTTTCGCGAACCCCGAGCATAACGACCGTCATGCGAATCGGCCGACCGTCTAGGCTGACCGTCTCGGAGATCGGCAGAGAGGGAGACGACATGGCCAGGCCCCGCGATCCGCGGCGCCGCACAGAGCTGCTCGACGCGATCGTCGCCTACCTCACCGAGCACGGCGTCGCCGGCCTCTCCCTGCGCCCGCTCGCCAAGGCCCTCGGCCACAGCACGTACGTGCTCACCCACCACTTCGCCGGCAAGGACGAGCTCATCAGCGCCGTCCTCGCCCACCTCGACCGGCGGCAGAGGGAACGCCTGGCCGCCCTGCCCCGGCCTGGCACGACCGGCGGGAGCCTGGGCGACGTCGTCCGCGCCTCCTGGGCCTGGCACATCACCGAGGAATTGCCGATGGTGCGGCTGCTGCACGAGATCGAGGGCCTGTCCGCGGCCGGCCGCCTCACCGGGCCGTACGTGCCGAGAATGCTCGGCGGGCGCGCCGAGTACGTCGCCGAGGTGCTGCGCGCCCACGGTGTGCCCGGCGAGGTGGCGCTGCGCAACGCCACCCTGCTCAACGCCGCCTACGCCGGCCTGCAGATCGGCTACCTCACCACCGGCGACGAAGAACGCGTCGAGGCCGCGCTCGACGCGCTGGCCGGCCTCGCCGACTCCTGGACCCGCTGACCCCGCCCTCAGCCCTTCGCCGCACGTTCGTGCAGCGCCGTGATGGCCAGGCCGTACCCGGCGATGCCGAGCCCCACGATGATGCCGGTCGCCACGGGCGAGATGTAGGAGTGGTGGCGGAACGGCTCGCGCCGGTGCACGTTCGAGATGTGCACCTCGATGACCGGCAGCTCGACGGACTCGATCGCGTCGTGCAGCGCGACCGAGGTGTGGGTGAACGCGCCCGCGTTGAGCACCGCGCCGATCGACTCCCCCGCCTTGACCCGCGGCCCCTCCTCCTGGATCCAGTCGATCAACGCGCCCTCGTGGTTGGACTGGCGGAACTCCACGTCCAGCCCCAGCCTCTCGGCCGTGCCGCGGCACAGGCTTTCGACGTCGGCCAGCGTGGCCGAGCCGTAGATCTCCGGCTTGCGCGTGCCGAGCAGGTTGAGGTTGGGGCCGTTGAGGACAAGCACCGAAGGCATGGAGTCTCGCTCACGATCGTGCGGGCGCGCCGCCGGCGCGCCGACCTTGATGGAACCGCTTGCACCCTAACGACCCGCAGGACCCCTCGCCACCGCTCTTGTCAACGCATGCCATGATGTGACTATCATCGCCATATGGCGATGAATACTGACGTGAGCCCACTTCCCGGACCGGCCCGGCGCGCGGTGCTGCGGCGCCGCGTCCGGCTGCTGGTCGCCGCCACCATCGGCTACAACGCGATCGAGGCGGTGGTGGCCATCACCGCCGGCGCCATCGCCTCCTCCGCCGCGCTGATCGGCTTCGGCCTGGATTCGATCGTCGAGGTGGCCTCGGCCGCCGCGGTCGCCTGGCAGTTCTCCGCGGCCGACCACGAACGCCGCGAGCGGACGGCGCTGCGGATCATCGCCGTCTCCTTCTTCGCCCTGGCCGCCTACGTCACCTTCGACGCCGTCCGGGCGCTGCTCGGCGCCGGCGAGGCGGAGCCCTCCACCCCCGGCCTGGTCCTGGCCGCGCTGTCCCTGGCCGTCATGCCGTTCCTGTCGTACGCGCAGCGCCGCGCCGGCCGCGAGCTCGGCTCCGCCAGCGCGGTGGCCGACTCCAGGCAGACGTTGTTGTGCACGTACCTGTCGGCGGTGCTGCTCGCCGGGCTGGCGTTGAACAGCCTGTTCGGCTGGTCCTGGGCCGACCCGATCGCGGCCCTGGCGATCGCCGCCGTCGCGGTCAGGGAAGGCCGCGAGGCCTGGCGCGGCGACACCTGCTGCGCCGTCCCGGCCGCCGCGGCACCCTGCGGTCACGCTTCGACGGACTCCTGAAGCATCGCCCGGGTCACGACGTTTCGTCCCCCGCCGCCGCCTTTACATTGTAGATCCAATATGGTACGATCATTTCGTCATGAACCTTCATGACGATTCCCAGCCTCCCCTGGTCATCGCCGGCGACCCCGACGAGCCCGCCGTGCGGTTCGTCGCCGCGATGAACTCCGGCGATCCCGGCGCGTTCGACCACGTCTACGAGGACGGCGCCGTCCTCGTGCCCGTGCCGGGCCACCCGGTCACCGGCCCCGCGCTGGCCGCCGCCAACCGTCACCTGCAGAGCTTCGGCCTGCCGATCGAGGCCCGCCCCCGGCACGCGTACGTGGCCGGGGACGTCGCCCTGCTCGTCGTCGACTGGTCGATGCGCGGCACCGCGCGCGACGGCAGCGCGGTCGATCTGAGCGGCACCGCCACCGACGTCGTCCGCCGCGGCGCGGACGGCCGCTGGCGTTACGTCATCGACAACCCGCACGGCACCGCGTAACCGCCGTCACGAGCGCGAGTCCTCCAGGAGCCGGGACCGGTCCACCTTGCCGGTCTGGTTCCTGGGCAGGGACGGCACGAACACCACGTCCCGCGGCACCTTGAACCCGGCCAGCTCCTCCTTGACGGCCTGCTTCAGCTCCTCCGCCGACAGCGTGACCCCCTCCTCGGCCACCACGTACGCGGCCGGCCGCTGCCCGAACTCCTCGTCCGGCACCCCCAGCACCGCCACGTCGGCCACGCCGGGGCGGCGGGCGAGCAGGTTCTCGACCTCCTGCGGGAACACGTTCTCGCCACCGGAGACGATCATGTCGTCGTCGCGGCCGTCGATGAACAGCAGGCCGCGCTCGTCCCGGTGGCCGAGGTCGCCGGCGGCCAGCAGGCCGTCCTCCCCGCGCGGGGCCGTCCCGAACGTCAGGCCGCCGCCGACCATGACCCGCCCCACCTCGCCGACCGGCTGCTCACGGCCGCCGGGCCCCTCGATGCGCACGGTGGCGCCGCGCGGCGGCCGGCCCACCGTGCCGGGAGCGGCGCGCAGGTCGGCGGGCGTGGCCAGGGCCGCCCAGCCGGTCTCCGTGGAGCCGTACAGGTTGTGGAGCACGTCGCCGTAGGCGTCCATGAAGGCGGTGGCGAGGTCGGGCCGCAGCGCCGAGCCGCCGGAGACCACCACGCGCAGGTGCGGCAGCCGCCGCGGCGGGAGGGCGAGCAGCCGCTGCAACATCACCGGCACGGCGACCATGCCGCCCGCGCCGGTGCGTTCGAGCGCGTCCAGCACGGCCGGCGGGTCGAAGCGGCGCATGAGCACGACCGGGCAGCCGAGCGCGAGCGCGACCGCGTACCAGAGGATGCCGAGCCCGTGGAACAGCGGCGGCGCGATCAACATCGGCTCCCCGCCGCGCACCGGCACGGTGGCCAGCATCGACACGAACGGCTCCGCCACCGCCCCCAGGGAGAGCCTGCGCGGGGCGCCCTTGGGCGCGCCGGTCGTGCCGGAGGTGAGCAGCACCAGCCGTCCCGGGCGCCGGGGCCTCGGCACGGGCGGCCCGCCCTCCCGCACCAGCTCGTCGAGGTCACTGACGCGCGGGCCGCCGAACGGGACCCGCGCCAGGCCCGGGTCGGCGACGAGCACGTGGACGCCCTCGCGGCGCAGGACGTCCCGCAGCTGCGGCCCGGCCAGCCCGGTGTTGAGCAGCAGCAGGTCGACGCCGAGGCGGGACACGGCCGCGGCGGCCAGGACGAAGCCGCGGTGGTTGGGCCACATGACCGCCACCGTCGTGCCCGGCCCCGCGCCGTAGCGGGAGCGCAGCCCGGCGGCCAGCGCCGCGGAGCGGGCGTCCAGCTCGGCGAACGTCAGCGCCCCGTCCTCGTCCAGCACGGCGGGCCGCTCCGGCCAGCGGGCCGCGGCCGCCGCCACGCCCGCCGCGAGCGACACGTCGAAGGTCCGGTACGCCTCCACCACACGGGCCAGCACCCTGGGCGGCAGCGGGCGCAGCAGCCCGTTGCGGGTCAGCGTGACGACAGCCTCCACCCCGAAGCCGCCCAGCTCCATCAACTTTCCGATCATCGGCTCATCAGGCCTTTCTTCCCCGGGACGAGGTACGCC
>NZ_POUD01000284.1 GCF_003236395.1 Nonomuraea aridisoli
GGGCGTATCCCGGGCAGGGATCCGGGGGGCCGCCCGTGTACGTGCCGCCGCCGCTGTTGCCGCGGCCCGAGGTGCCGGACGCGCCTCGGTGGTTGTTGCCGGCGGCGGCGGGAGCAGGGGCGTTCGCGGCCGTGGCGTTGCCGGACGCGCAGGCCGGGCTGGGGCTCGTGCTGGTCGCGATGGTGCTGGGCGCGGGGGCGCTGCCCGCGGTGACGCGCCGGATGACGCCGTGGACCGTCGCGTTCGGGCTCACGGCGTACGGGCTGATCTCCATGGCGGCGGTGCGCGACGCCGACTGGCTGGTCGCCATCCTGCTCGTGTCGGGGGCCGGGCTGGGCGCGCTGGCGGTGTCGGGCGCCGGAGCCGGCTGGCTCGGCGTGATCAGGGGCGGCGCGTCCGTGTTGCTCGCGCTGGGACCGGTGCCGTGGTTCCTCGCGGAGCCGGTGAAGAAGCTGACGAACCGGCGGCGCGTGTTGCCGACGGTGGCCGCGCTGGGCATCACGGCGGTGCTGCTGGCGGTGTTCGGGCTGCTGTTCGCCTCGGCGGACGCGGTGTTCGCCTCGTACCTGGAGTGGCTGACCACCACGCCGGACTGGGCCGAGTCCGCGCCCCTGCGGATCTTCCTGTTCGTGCTGTTCGGGGTGCTGCTGGTCGCCGTGGTGCTGGTGGCGCTGCGGCCGGTGGCCGACCCCGTGGGGCCGGCCACGAGGTTCCGCCTCAGCAGGAGCATCTGGCTGGTGCCGCTCACGGCGGTGAACCTGCTGTTCGCCGCGTTCGTGGCGGTGCAGATCACGGCGCTGTTCGGCGGAGACGCCCTGGTGCTGCGCACGGCGGGCCTGACCTACGCCGAGTACGCCAGACAGGGGTTCTTCCAGCTCGTCGTGGTCAGCGTGTTCGTGCTCGGCATCGTGGCGGTGGCCGCCGGGCTGCTCAAGGTCGAGCGGCGCGAACGCTGGGTGCTGGCCGGACTGCTCGGCGTCCTGTGCGGGCTGACGATGGTGGTGCTGGTCTCCGCGCTGCACCGCATGAACCTCTACACCGACGCGTACGGCCTGTCCCGGCTGCGCCTGTCGGTGGAGGCGACGGTGTGGTGGCTGGGCGCGCTGTTCGCGCTGGTGCTGGTGGCGGGGGCGGCGCGGCTGACCGGCCGCGGCTCCGGCTGGCTGCCCCGTACGGTCGTCCTGGTCACGGGGCTGGGCCTCGGCGCGTTCGCGATCGTCAACCCCGATCTGCAGGTCGCGCAGTCGCAGGTCGACGTGCGCGGCGTCACCAAGCTGGACTCCGACTACCTGGGCGACCTCGGCGCCGAGGCCGTCCCGGCGCTCGACCGGCTGCCGGAGCCGCAGCGCAGCTGCGTGCTGGCCGACGTGGTCGCGGCCAACGGCCTCGCCCGCCCCGACCCGTGGAACGGCTGGAACCTGGCCCGTTCCCAGGCCCGGGACCTGCTGGCGAAGCACCCGATCCGCGCCACCGCCGACTGCCCCCCGGCGTTCTCGCGCGGCTCTGGTTGAATCCTCGGGTGAGCTTCGATGTGGTCATCAGCGGCGGCCGGGTGCTCGACGGCACGGGCGCCCCGCCGTACCGGGCGGACGTGGGGATCGCGGGCGACAGGATCGAGGCGGTCGGCAGGCTCGGCGGCGCGCGGGCGGCGACGGTGATCGACGCGACGGGCCGGCTGGTCGCGCCCGGCTTCGTCGACTGCCACGCCCACGGCGAGGCCGCCGTCTTCGACCCGGGCGTGCAGCGGGCGGCGCTGCGGCAGGGCGTGACCACGTTCGTGCTGGGGCAGGACGGGCTCTCCTTCGCGCCGGGCTCCGCCGAGACCGTGGCCTACGCCTCGCGCTACTTCGCCGCCGTCAACGGCGCCCTGACAGAAGGGCCGCTGACGGTGGCGGAGCTGCTCGGCGGCTACGACCGGGCGGTCGCGCTGAACACCGCGTACCTGCTGCCGCACGGCACCATCCGCTACGACGTCATGGGGCCCTCACCCGACGCGGCCTCCCCGGACGACCTGGCCGCGATGTTGCGCCACGTCGAACGCGGGCTGTCGGAAGGCGCCGTCGGCCTGTCGAGCGGCCTCGAGTACCTGCCCGGCCGCTACGCCTCCGCCGACGAGCTGGCCGCCCTGTGCGCCCCCTTGGGCGGGCTCCCGTACGTCACCCACATGCGCGCCTACGGCCCCCGCGCCGGGGTCGGGATGGCCGAGGTGGTGGACATCGCCCGCCGCTCCGGCGCCGCCGTGCACGTCTCCCACCTGCACGGCCCGGCCGACGTGCTGCTGCCGCTGGTCGAGCGGGCGCTCGCCCAGGACGTCGACCTCACCTTCGACACCTATCCCTACCTGCGCGGCAACACGATCCTGGCCATGGTCGTGCTGCCGCCGGAGGTGCCGGGGGCCGAGCCGGGCCGGGCCCTGGAGATGATCGCCTCGCCCGAGCTGGACGACTGGTGGCCGACGCTCGACGACCTCTGGCCCCGGCTGACCGTCTCGCACGCGCCCGGTCTGGAGTGGGCCGAGGGGCTGACCATGGTCGCGGCGGCCGAGCGGGCCGGGACGACACCGGCCGAGTTCTGCCGCCGCCTCCTGACGGAGACGCGGCTCGAGGCGGGCGTCGTCTCCGCCCGTCCCGACGAGGGCCCGAAAGGCGAGGAGTCCGTACGCCGCATGTTGCGCCACCCGGCCCAGACCGGCGGCTCCGACGGCATCTACGTGGGCGGCCATCCGCATCCGCGCGGATTCGGGGCGTTCGCCCGGTTCCTCGGCCGGCACGTCAGGGAGCTCGGCGACTGGACGTGGGAGCAGGCCGTCGTCCACCTGGCCGGCCACCCGGCCCGCCGGTTCGGGCTGGCGGACCGCGGGCTGCTGCGGCGCGGGTTCGCGGCCGACGTGGTGGTGTTCGACCCCGCCACGGTGGGCGACCGCGCCACGTACGAGGCCCCGCGCACGCCGGCCGACGGCGTGGACGACGTGCTCGTCTCCGGGGTGCCCGTGCTGGCCGGCGGCGAGCTCACCGGGGCCACGCCCGGGCGCGCGCTACGGCCGTGACGCATGGTCAGGAGATAGAGTCGGGCGAGGACGAAGGGGGTCGAACTGCTCGGATGTTGCTCAGTGCTGGTCAGCAGCTATCAGTTTCTTCTTCAGCCTGGCGGATGAGCGCGAGCACAGCGGTTGCGCGATCAGCACCGCGAACTTCCTCGATATTCATACTGATGTTCACATGAGGAATGCTACATTCAGTAGCTCTCGGCATACCAATAGCTACCAAGGGGATGGGAAGGGAGCGGTCATGCAGGTCGTCCAGGCCTACCGGTTCGCACTCGATCCCACCCCCGCCCAAGCCAGTGCGCTGGCCACACATTGCGGGGCGGCACGGGTCGCGTTCAACTGGGGCCTGGCGGTCGTCAAAGCCAATCTCGGTCAGCGTGCGGCCGAACGCTCCTACGGCATTCCCGAGGAGTGGCTCACCCCGCCTTCGCCGTGGTCGATGTACGCGCTGCGCAAGGCGTGGAACCAGGTGAAGGACAGCGTGGCGCCGTGGTGGCGGGAATGCTCGAAAGAGGCGTTCGCGTGCGGGCTGGAACGCCTGGCCGCGGCGTTGAAGAACTGGAGCGACTCCACGAAGGGTAAGCGCAAGGGCCGCAGGATGGGGTTTCCGTCGTTCCGGTCCAAGCGCAGGAGCGCCCCGTCGGTGCGGTTCACCACTGGAGCCATCCGGCTGCACGGGCGCACGCATGTGGTGCTGCCCCGGCTGGGCCGGATCAAGACCCATGAGTCCACGCGCAAGCTCGCCCGCCACATCGAGGCCGGCACCGCGACCATCGCCTCGGCCACCGTCCGTAAGGAAGCGGGCCGCTGGTTCGTGTCCTTCTCGGTCCGCCTCCGGCGGCCCGAGCGGACACCGGCGCGGCCGGACGCGGTGGTGGGCGTGGATCTCGGCATCGCCACGCTGGCCGTGTTCTCCGACGACCGGCCCCCGATCGCCAACCCCCATCATCTGGCGGGCGCCGCCAAGCGGTTGCGCCGCCTGTCGCGCACGGTCTCCCGCCGTATCGGCCCGGACCGGCGGAGCGGGCGGCGGCCGTCGCGCCGCTGGTTGCGCGCCAATGCCGCGCGTAACCGGGCGCATCACCGGGTGGCGGCGCTGCGCCGGGATGCGATCCACCGGCTCACCACCGATCTGGCCCGCACCTACGGCACGATCGTGGTGGAGGATCTCCACGTGGCCGCCATGGTGAAGAATCGCCGCCTGGCCCGGGCGATCTCCGATGCCGGGTTCGGCGAGATCCGTCGCCAGCTCGGTTACAAGACGGTGTGGAATGGTGGCCGGCTGGTGGTGGCCGACCGCTGGTTTCCCTCCTCCAAAATGTGTTCGGCGTGTGGGGTGGCGAGAGCCAAGCTGCCCCTGTCGGCACGGACGTTCAGGTGTGAGGCGTGCGGGCTGACGCTCGACCGGGACCGCAACGCCGCACTCAACCTCGCATCCCTCGTGCAGCACGTCGCCGGGAGTGGCTCGGAGACACAAAACGGACGTGGAGCCGACCGTGAGACCCCGCCAGGCGGGGCTGGTGGCCGTGAAGCGTCAATCCCGCGCCGGGCGACCGGGCAAGACGGGGACCTTCACCCAGCAATGGGTGAATCACTGAGAATCGCTGAGATTCAGTGAGCGGTATTGTGCTCGATCGGTCGATCTTCGACGGCGCTCTCGGCTTTCCCGCGATGGTCGTGCACCGCGACGCCCTGGAGCACAACGTGGCGACGATGGCGGGCTTCGCCCGCGACCACGGCCTGGAGCTGGCGCCCCACGCCAAGACCCACCTGTCGCCCGAGATCGCCGAGCGGCAGCTCGCGGCCGGCGCCTGGGGGCTGACGGTGGCGACGCCGCGGCAGGCCGAGACGGTCAGGGGCTTCGGCGTGGGCCGCGTCATGGTGGCCAACCAGGTCGTCGACCCCGCCGGGCTCGCCTGGGCCGCGGCCGAGCTGGAGCGCGACCCCGCGTTCGAGTTCCTGAGCTTCGCCGACTCCACGGCGGGCATCGACATCCTCGCCCGGCACGCCGGGGCGCGGCCGTTCCGGGTGCTGGCCGAGCTGGGCCACGAGGGCGGGCGGGCCGGCTGCCGGACGCTGGAGGAGCTGCTGGAGGTGGTCGCGTACGCGCAGGCGACGCCGGGCGTGGAGCTGGCCGGGGTGGCGGGGTACGAGGGCGGGCTGGCGACCGCCGCAGAAGTCCGGAAATATCTCGACTCGTTGCAGGAAGCCGTGGAGCACGTCCGCGTCCGCACCCCCATCCTGTCGGTGGGCGGCAGCCAGTGGTTCGACGTGATCGGGCGCGAGCTCGCCGGCGCCCGGGCCAGGATCCTGCTGCGCAGCGGCGCGTACGTCACCCACGACGACGGCTTCTACCGCGAGCGCACGCCGTTCAACCGGATCGGCGGTGAGCTGCGCCCCGCGCTGGAGGTGTGGGCCCATGTGTTGTCCACGCCCGAGCCCGGCATCGCGATCGTCGGCATGGGCAAGCGTGACGCCCCGTACGACGAGGGGCTGCCGATCCCGCGGCGCGGCGGCGTCACGATCGTGAAGATGCAGGACCAGCACACCGTCGTGCGCGCCGAAGGGCTCAAGCCGGGCGACCTGCTGGCGTTCGGCATCTCCCATCCGTGTACGGCGTTCGACAAGTGGCGCGTGCTGCCGCTGGTGGATCGGGACTACCGTGTCGTTGGCGCGATACACACCTACTTCTAGGGAGATTTCGTGAAAAAGGAGCTTAGGACGACGGAGGGCGCCGCCCCCATCGGCGCGTACTCCCAAGGGCTCGTCGTGGGCGACTTCGTCTACACCTCCGGCATGGGCCCGCTCGACCCCCACACCGGCGAGGTCGTCGGCGACGACGTCGCCGCCCAGACCCACCAGGTCATGCGCAACCTCGGCGCCATCCTCGCCGCCCACGGCCTCGGCTTCGACGACGTGGTCAAGGCCACCGTCCACCTGCAGCACCTCAAGCGCGACTTCGCCGCCTACAACGAGGTCTACAAGTCGTACTTCAACGCGCCCTACCCCGTGCGCACGACCGTCGGGTCCGAGCTGTTGGACATCCTGGTGGAGATCGACTTCGTCGCCTGCAAGAGCGCGTAAAGTCGCCTCGTGGCCAGTGTGGACAGTTCCGTGTACGTCTTCGCCGAGGACCTGCGCGGTGAGGGCGTCGAGCGGGTGCTCGACAGGATCAGCGGCTACGGCGTGGCCGGCGTCACCGTCGGCGCGGTCCACCACGCCACCCGCGACGTCACCCCGCACGGGCTGTCCCGGCTGACCGTGCGCCACGACGGCGCCCACTTCACCCCGGCACCCGACCTGTTCGCCGGGCTCCGCCTTTCTCCCGTCCCGGGCGATCCGGAGGTCTTCGACGGGCTTCGCGAAGCCTGTGCGAAAAGGTCGCTGAAACTGCACGCGTGGACGGTCTTCCTGCACAACGCCACGCTCGGCGCGCGGCATCCGGACGTGACCGTGCGCGACTGCTTCGGCGACCGCGGCTCGCTGACCGACCTGTGCCCCGCCCATCCCGACGCGCGCGACTACGCCGTCGCGCTCGCCAGGGCGGTGGCCAGGCTCGGCGTCGACAGCGTGGTGGCCGAGTCGCTGCACTTCCGGCCGCTGCGGCGGCACCGCTCGTTCGTGCCGCTCGGCCCGATGGACGCCTACCTGTTCGGCCTGTGCTTCTGCGACCACTGCATGCGCCGGGCCGCCAACCTGGGCGTCGACGCCGAGGTGGCGCGGGCGGAGTGCGCGCGCATCGTCGGCGGCGTGCTCGACGGCGACCCGCCCGCGCAGGGCGAGGTGACCAGGGCCGCGCTGACCGCGTACGCCGGGCCCGACGTCGTGGCCTACGCGCGGGCGCGTTCCGAGAGCGTCACGACCCTGGTGTCCGAGGTGGCCTCGGCGGTGGCCGCGGAGGGCTCCAAGCTGGTGTTCGTCGACTCCACCGGCGCGGTCAAGGGGTACGACGACGGGCTGCCCACGCCGGGCCTGGCCGCGCACGACGCCTGGCAGCTCGGCGTCGACCTGGTGGCGCTGGGCGACCTCGTGCCCGCCTTCGGGGTGCTCGCGTACGCGCGGGACGCCGCGCGGGTGGCCGACGACGTGGGCGCCTACCTGCGGTCGGTGGGCAAGGACCGCGAGGTGCGGGCCGTGCTGCGGCCCGGCCACCCCGACAGCGACTCCGCCGACCGGCTCGTGGCCAAGGCCCGCGGGGCCAAGGCGGCAGGGGCGGCGGCGCTCGACTTCTACGCCTACGGGCTGGTGCCGTACCCGGTGCTGGAGCGCATCCCCCAGGCGTTGTCCGGAGCCGGTTAGACTCCGTCGAGCAGCGCGGCCACGGCCTCGGTCGGGAAGTCGTCGGCCACCGGCAGGCCGCGCAGGACCGCCCGCATCCACACGGCCCCGGCCAGCAGGTCGACGATGAGCATCGGGTCGACCGACGCCTTCAGCTCGCCCCGGCGCACCGCGCGGTCGAAGACCTCGCGTTCCCTGGCGAACCGGTCGGCGAAGAAGCGCCGCGCGTCGAGCTCGGGATGGCGGACGGCGGCGGCGAGCGCGGCCACCGCGATGTCGCTGGCGGGCGGCTCGGTCAGCAGCCGCCTGACGCCGTCGACCAGCGCGACCAGGTCGCCGCGCAGGCTGCCCGTGTCGGGCGGCTCGAAGCCCAGCACGTCGGCCTCGACCAGCGCGGCCCCGAGCAGCGCGGCCTTCGACGGCCACCACCGGTAGATCGTCGTCTTGTTGACGCCGGAGCGCTCGGCGACCCCCTCGACGGTCAGCCCGTCGTAGCCCTTCTCCGCGACCAGCCGCAGCGTCGCGTCGAAGATCTCCTGCTGCTTCCTCGGCGCCATGGGATCATTGTCGCGCGGTCAGCACCGTGGCGAGGCCCAGGCCGAGGTAGACGACGCCGCTGGCGTACCGCATGGTGCGGGCGGCGCGGGTGAGGCGGTGGGCGAGCGCGCCGGCGGTGAGCGCGTACACGATGTCGGAGATCAGGCCGAGGAGCAGCAGCGTGAGGCCGAGCAGCACCACCTGCAGCGCCGGCGAGCCGGCGCGCGGGTCCACGAACTGCGGCAGGAACGCCAGGAACATCAGGACCGTCTTCGGGTTGAGCAGGTTGACCAGCACGCCTTCGAGGAAGACCGCGCGCAGCGGCTGTGGTTTCGGCGCCTGCGCCGTCGCCTGCCCGCCGACGAGCGCCCGGATGCCCAGATAGATCAGGTACGCGGCGCCCGCCCACTTCACGACCGCGAAGAGCGTCGCGGACTGCGCGATCACGTACGACAGGCCCGCCGCGGCGGCCGCGATGTGCATGAGCGTGCCGACCTCGACGCCGAACGCGCTGGCCAGCCCGGCCGCCCGGCCCTGGGCGAGCCCGCGCGCGGTGATGTAGAGGTGGTTGGGGCCCGGGATGAGGACCATCGCCAGCGAGGCGGCCGCGAAGAGCGCGAATGTCGTCGGTGGGATCACGAGAGCAGCGTAGGCAGGCTTTGGTATCTCCAAGAAGGCCAATGGGAGCGCTGCTTTATGGACCAATTACTTGTCGGTGGCGCATGGCATAGTTTCATGTCGTGAACGGTCTTCTCGTCGGGCGCTCTGTTGAGCTGGCGGGGCTCGCGCGTGTGCTCCAGTCCGCGGCCGACGGCGTGGCCGGAGTGGCGCTCGTCGGCGGAGACGCCGGCATCGGCAAGTCCCGGCTGGTCGCCGAGCTCGCCGCCGAGGCCCGCGAGCGCGGGTTCAACGTGCTGGTCGGCCAGTGCGCCGAGCTCGGCGACGCGCTGCCGTACCTCCCGCTCGCCGACGCGCTGCGCGGCGCGGAGCCGGCCGTGCGCGAGGCCGCCGCCGCCCATCCCATGCTGGGCCAGCTCCTGCCGGGCTCGGAGAGCGCGTCCTCGGCGGGGCTCACCCAGCAGCGGCTGTTCGGCTCGCTGCTCGGGCTGCTGGCCGACGTGCAGCCGGTGCTGTTCGTGATCGAAGACCTCCACTGGGCCGACCGCTCCACCCGCGACCTGCTGGTCTTCCTCAGCCGCATGGTGCAGAGCGAGCGCGTCTGCGTCGTCGGCACCTACCGCACCGACGACCTCCACCGCCGCCACCCGCTCAGGTCCGTGCTGGCCGAGCTGAAGCGGCTGCCCACGGTGATGAGCCTGGAGCTGGGCCCGCTCGACCCCGGCGCCCTGTCCGACTACGTCGCGAGCCTCGGCCACCTCGACGCCCACGGGCTCGGTCTCATCGTCACCCGCGCCGAGGGCAACCCGTTCTACGCCGAGGAGCTGTTCGCCGCCGTGGCCGAGGGCGACAGCCTGCCCGACGGGCTGGCCAGCCTGCTGCTGTCGCGGGTCGAGGTGCTGTCCGAGGCCGGGCAGCGCGTGCTGCGCGCCGCCGCCGTGGCCGGCCGCCGGGTCGAGGACGACCTGCTGCGCGAGGTGTCCGGGCTGCCGCTGGCGGAGTTCGAGCAGGCGGTCAGGGAGATCGTCTCGCGCGGGCTGCTCAGGATCGACGGCCCCGGCTACATCTTCCGCCACGCGCTGCTGCAGGAGGCCGTCTACACCGACCTGCTGCCCGGCGAGCGCACCCGCCTGCACGCCGCGTTCGCCCGGCTGCTCACCTCGCCGGCCGAGCTGGCCCACCACCACCTCGCCGGTCACGACCTGGCCGGGGCGCTGGCGGCCTCCGTCGAGGCCGGGCGGGCGGCCGAGCGCGTAGGCGCGCCCGCCGAGGCCCACCGCCACTACGACCGCGCCCTCGGCCTGTGGGACCGCGTCGACGACGCCGCGCGACTGGCGGGCGAGAGCCGCGAGCGGCTGGCGTTCCGCAGCGCCGTCATGGCCTCCGACAGCGGCGACACCCACCGGGCCGTCACCCAGCTGCGCGCGCTGCCGCAGACGTCCGAGGTGAGCGAGCGGCTGGCCTACTACCTCTACGAGCTCGACGACAGCGCCGGCGCGGTGGCGGCGGCCGAGCACGCCGTGCGGAGCGCGGGCAGCCCGTCCGAGCTGGCCCGCGCCCAGGCCACCTACGCCCGCACCCTCCTGTGGAGCCCGCGCCACCAGGAGGTGGAGACCCACTGCCTGCGCGCCCTCGAGACCGCCCGCGCGGCCGGAGCCCGTGACGCCGAGGTGGGCGCGCTGCTCACGCTGGCCACGTTCACCGAGCACCGTGGCGACCTCGGCAGGGCGCACGAGCTGGTCGACGCGGCCTGCGCCGAGGGCAGCAGCGACCTCGCGATGAATCTGCGCGCCCGGTTCCACCACGCCCGCATCCACTACGACCAGGGCCTGCTCGTCTACGCCGCCGAGGCGGCCGACGAGGGCATCCAGATGGCGTCCGAGAGCGGCCTCAAGTGGAGCACGTACGGCACCGACCTGCGGTTCCTGCGCTTCCTCGTCCACTACGCGGCCGGCGAGTGGGACCAGGCCGAGACCGTGGCCGCCATGTTCGGCGCCCGGGTCGGCACGCCGCCGGAGGCGCTGCTGTCGTCGTTCGCGCTGTTCGTCGAGGTGGGGCGCGACCTGCCGGCGGTCGAGAGCAGGCTGGGGTGGCTGCGGCCCTTCTGGGACGACGAGCTGATCGCGTACATGTCGCGGGGGCTGGCCGCCGAGCACGCCCTGTGGCACGGCGACCCGGCGACGGCGCTCGACCACGTGCGCGCCGTCCTGGCGCGGCTCAACCCTGGCGAGGCCACCAACATCCGGCTGGTCGCCACCGGGCTGTGGGCGCTGGCCGAGCTCGGCACCACCGAGGGCGCCGACGAGCTGCGCGAGCGCGCCCGCTTCGCGCTCGACGTCGGGCTCACCGGAGAGGGCGGCCACGTCGGCCCCGAGGGGCAGGCGTGGGGGCTGCGGGTGGAGGCCGAGTGGCATCGCGTGCACGGGCGGCTCGACGTGGAGCTGTGGCGGCGCGTGGTCGAGGCGTTCGACTTCGGGTTCGTCTACGAGACGGCGCGGGCCCGGTGGCGGCTGGCCGAGGCGCTGCTCGCGGCCGGTGATCGGGAGGCCGCGCAGGCCGAGTGGGATCTCGCCCGGGAGGTGGCGGGCAAGCTGCGGGCCGTGCCCTTGGAGAACGCGCTGCTGGAGTTCGGGCGGCGGGCCCGGTTCGGCGGCGGTCCGGCGGCGCCTGCCGACGGTGGGCTGACGGCGCGTGAGGTTGAGGTGCTCCGGCTGGTCGCCGAGGGGCTGACCAACCGGGAGATCGCGGAGCGGCTGTTCATCGCGCAGAAGACGGTGAGCGTCCACGTGTCCAACATCCTCGGCAAACTCGCCGTCTCCACCCGCACCCATGCCGCCGCCACCGCCCGCCAACGCGGCCTCCTAGACTGACCACCCCGGCCGACCCTGTACACCCCTACGGAACGCCCACCTGCGACCAAGCCACCCGCCCAACCTCGGCTTCCGCGCGGTCACCGCTCGCCAATGCGATCTTTGGGCTGACCCGCTTCGGTTGGGTGTCCTGTTGCCGGGTGTGGGGGCCTACTTTGTGGCCGAGTCGCCCGCTCAACCCGGCCATCACCCAACATGAATGCCCCAGCCCCCTTCGCGCCGGGAATGCACGTCGTGGTGAACGGCGCTTGCCTACCCACCTCATCGCTGACGCCGTGCCATAGGCGTGAACAGGCCCGTGCTCGGCGTGTACCGAACGGAAGCCCTGTCGCGGCATGCCTGGTTCGAGGGTTTGCGGGCGGGGTGATATCTGGGGAGCCACGG
>NZ_POUD01000285.1 GCF_003236395.1 Nonomuraea aridisoli
GGGTCAGCCGAGGGGGAAGAGGGGGGCGCCCGCGTCGGTCTCGACCTTGGCGGTCCAGGTCTGGCGGTCCTGGTTGAGCTCGACGAGTTTGGCGCCCTTTTCGGTTTCGGCCTGGGCGAGGATGCGGTCGTCCAGGGCCGCCACCGAGTCGAGGCGGTCCTTCAGCGGCACCCCCGTCGTCTCCCCGTCGCCGACGTTGATCTCGTTGAGGATCTGGCCCGCCTTCGTCTGCACGAGCACGAGCAGGTGCTCGTCGTCGCCCCACGCCACGCCGGTGATCTCGGAGCCCGTCTCGGTGGTGGTCAGCAGCTGCAGGTTGCCCAGCATCGTGCCGCCGCCCTCGCCGGTGAGTGCGCCGATCTGGACGGTGTTCTTCCCGGTCGTCACCGCCACCCGGACGCCGTCCCTGGCGATCCGCAGCCGGGTCACGTCGAGCTTCTCCAGCGCGGGCGCCGACACGCGTTCCGGCGCCTGCCCGCGGGCCGGGTCGTAACGCAGCAGGACGGCGTTGTCGCGGTCGTACGTCCACAGGGACCCGTCGCGATGCCAGGTCGGCGGCGTCAGGGACTCGCCGTGGATGACCTCCTGCCAGCCGCCCTCCTGCGTCAGCGGGGCCACCGAGACGCCGGTCGTGGTCAGCGCCGCGACCAGCGGCGGGCCGTCCTTGGCCAGGGACATCGCGAAGTCGGAGTACCCCTCGCGCGGCTCGCCGGCCGCCCCCGGCACGACCCCGTCGGGGCCGTCCTTGCCGAGGTAGCGGACGGCGCCCCGGCTGACGAAGTAGGCGTAGTCGCCGCTGTCGTCGAGCCAGTGCTCGTCGGAGTTGGGCCGGTCGACGGCGTACGGCTCGCCGTTCACCTGGATCTCGATGATGCGGCCCTTGGCCACGTCGTTGTTGTTCAGGGTGTAGCGGATCTGCGCCCTGAGGGCGTCCTCGACGCTCAGGTCGAGCGGGTCGATCGGGCTGGCGAGGTCGATGACCACGCGTTCCTCTCCCGACCGGACCGACTCGATCGCGGTGCCCGCCGGGAAGCTGGTGGCCACCGCGCCCTGCAGGGCGGCGGTCGGCGGCTGCAGCAGGCGTTCGAGCACGGTCTGCGCGAAGCGCTCGGTGGTCTTCATCCGCAGGCGTACGCGGTCGACGACCAGCCGGTCCTGCGTGCTGCGGTTGAGGTAGTAGAGGTTCGTCGGCCGGTAGGCCCGGTCGACGTCGGAGGCGGTGAGCAGCAGCCCGGGGGGGCAGCGCGTTGACGCGGTAGCCGCCGCCCTGGGCCTTGACCAGCTCGAACGCGGGCTCCCAGGCTCCGCCCGTGGGCACGTACGAGTCGTCCTCCTTGATGGAGGCCACCAGGCGGCCCTTGAGCGTGACGGTCTGCACGGTCTCGGTGCCGTCGCCCGGCGGGGCCGCGATGATCTCGTACGCGTCGTCGATCACCGTCACCGGCCCGGAGGCGTTCCACTTGGCCTTGGCCGCGGGCGTCAGGTACTGCTGCAGGACGGAAGGGTCGTCGGGGTAGGTCGCCATGGCGGCCTGCAGGCCCTTGATCGTCTCCTCGGGGCCCCACTCGCGCTGCGGCCCGATGGCGATCATGCGCTGGAACGGTCTGCCCAGCGGGTCGCCCGCGCCGACGTCGTTCACCGCAATGGGGCCGCTCAGCGGTATGACGGTGCAGCCGGAGCCCGCGCACGTCACGGCGGCCATGATCGCCGTCACCGCGGCGAGCCGTCTAGTCCTCGTCATGGCCGCCCCCGTCGCCCACCGCCGGCAACAGGACCGGCGTCATCGACGTACGCCAGGTGCGCCGCATCTCGATCTCGGGCGGCACCAGCGGCAGCGGCGAGCCCTTCAGGTCGGCCCCCGCCGCGCGCGGCAGCGTCAGCCGGAACTGGGAGCCCTCGCCGGGCTGGCCCCACGCCTGCAGCCAGCCGCCGTGGAGGGTGGCGTCCTCGCGGGAGATCGCGAGGCCGAGCCCGGTGCCGCCGATGGTGCGCGCCCGCGACGGGTCGGCCCGCCAGAAGCGGTCGAAGACCAGGGTGTCCTCGCCGGCCTTGAGGCCGATGCCGTGGTCGCGTACGGCGACCGCCACGGCGTCGCGGTCGGCGCCCACGGTGACCACGACGTCGCGGCCCTCGCCGTGCTCGATGGCGTTGAACAGCAGGTTGCGCAGGATGCGCTCGACCCGCCGGTTGTCGATCTCGGCCATGCAGGGCTCGTTGGGCAGCCGCAGCTCGAAGCGGGTGGAGTGGCGCTCGGCCAGCGCCTCGGAGTCGGCGATGGCGCGCAGCACCACGTCGCGCACGTCGACGGGTTCGAGGTCGAGCGTGGCGGCGCCGGCGTCGTAGCGGCTGATCTCCAGCAGGTCGGCCAGCATCGACTCGAACCGCTCCAACTGCGCCTGCATGAGCTCGGCCGAGCGGGCGGCCATCGGGTCGAAGTCCTCGCGGGCGTCGTACAGCAGGTCGGCGGCCATGCGGACGGTGGTCAGCGGGGTGCGCAGCTCGTGCGAGACGTCGGAGACGAACTGCCGCTGGACCTGCGACAACTCCTCCAGCTGGTGGATCTTGAGCGCGAGGTTGGCGGCCATCTCGTTGAACGAGTTGGCCAGCCGCGCCAGGTCGTCCTCGCCGCGCACCTTGAGCCGTTCGTCGAGCTTGCCCGCGGCCAGCCGCTCGGCGGCCTGGCGGGCCAGGCGTACGGGACTGACGACCTGGCGGGTGACGAGGTAGGCGATGGCGGCCAGCAGCAGCACGAGCCCGAGGCTCACCACGACGAGGGCGAGCCGGACGTTGACCAGCAGCTGCTCTTCCTCGTCGAGCGGGAAGAAGTGGTAGACCTCGTAGTTCTCGCCGCTGGTCGGCACGTGGACGACGCCGCCGATGACGTACGTGAGCCGCGGTTGGCCCTCGGCGGCGAACCGGATCTTCCCGGTGATCGCCATGGGCTCGTCGTACTGCTGCTCACGGATGTTGCGCTGCAGGCTCAGCTGGAGGGTGGCCGGCACGTCGCCGGGCACGACCGTCCCCGACCCGCGCGAGGCGGCGGCGAGCCGCCGGTTGAGCACCAGCACGTCGTAGCGCTTCTCGGTGCCGCCCTCGCCGGAGCCCGTGATGGTGTCCATCACCTCGTCGAGCGGGTTGGCCGCGCCCTGCTTGCCGCTGTCGGTGGTCTTGGCCTGGTCGTCGGCCTCGGGGGCGAGCGCGTCGGCGATCTGCAGCCGGTCGGCGAACGCCTCACTGGCCGAGGACTCCTGGGTGCTGTCGACGACCGACTTGCTGATCTGCCCGAACAGGAACGTGCCGAGCACCACCACGACGATGACCGAGATCACCATCGTGCTGGTGACCACCTGGAGCTGGAGCGAGCGCCGCCAGGTGCTGCGCGCCTTGCCCGCCGCACGACGCACCCGCCGGCGGACGCCGCCGAGAATCTGGCGGAACGTCCGTCGGGAGCGCGGCTTGTTCGTCGGGGGCATGGCTGGGCCGCGGAGGCTCAGGCGGGGCCGGCTTTGTAGCCCACGCCGCGGACCGTGACGACGATCTCAGGGTGCTCGGGGTCCTTCTCGATCTTGGCCCGGAGCCGCTGCACGTGCACGTTGACCAGCCGCGTGTCGGCGGCGTGGCGGTAGCCCCACACCTGCTCGAGCAGGACCTCGCGGGTGAAGACCTGGCGCGGCTTGCGGGCCAGCGCCACCAGCAGGTCGAACTCCAGCGGCGTCAGGTTGATCGTCTCGTCGCCGCGCTTGACCGAGTGGCCGGCCACGTCGATGGTGATGTCGCCGATCTGGAGGATCTCGGGGGTCGGCTCGTCGGTACGGCGCAGCCGCGCCCGCACCCGCGCCACGAGCTCCTTCGGCTTGAACGGCTTGACGATGTAGTCGTCGGCGCCCGACTCCAGCCCCAGCACCACGTCGATCGTGTCGCTCTTGGCGGTGAGCATGACGATGGGAACCCCCGACTCAGCCCTGATCCTGCGGGCGACGTCGATGCCGTCGGCTCCCGGCAGCATCAGGTCGAGCAGGACCAGGTCCGGGCGTGTATCCCGGAACGCGTCGAGGGCCTTGTCGCCGTCGGAGACAAATGACGGCTCGAAGCCCTCTCCCCGCAGCACGATCCCGAGCATCTCGGCGAGAGCGGCGTCGTCGTCAACGACCAGCACGCGACCTTTCATGGCCCCTCATTCGTTTCTACGCATTGTGGGACATACCCGCACGATCACTGAAGGTTACCCTTGGTAGGCCCATGTGCGACACATGAACCTGACGAGAGGCGAACGAGACGCCCACCCCCGCGGCCTGTCTCCCAGTCTGCGGCAACAGAGCGGCTTCCGGCCATCCCTGGAGGTGAACGGCGCCCGGATTCGCCGGAGAATGCGGGCGAGATCGGGCGACGAATCTCCTCCGTGACACCAAGCTCGCGTCCAGCATGCCAGGATTGGGATATGTCAGACGGTCACGGTCCCATGCCCGAGACGCCATCAGGCTGGTCGGCCGAACAGCCCCCGCCCTACAGCGCCCCGCCGGCCTCCCCGTGGACCGCGCCCGGCTCGCAGCAGCAGGTGCCCTACGGCCAGCCGTATGGGCAGCCGTACGGGCAGCCGCCCTATCAGCAGGCGCCCACCGGCCCCGGGCCAGGAACACCTTATCCCCCCTATCCGGGCCAGGGGCCCGGACACGGCTACATGCCGCCCCCGCCGGCGTTGCGGCCCGGCATCATCCCCCTGCGCCCGCTGCGCCTCGGCGACGTCCTCGACGGCACGATCAAGCTGATCCGCTCCAACCCCAAGTCGGTGCTGGGCCTGTCGGCCGCGGCCGCGCTGGTGGTCTCCGTGCCGATCGCGCTGGGGCAGGCGTTCGTGTTCGACTCCGCGCAGCTCATCGCCTCCGACCCGGCTAACGTGACCACCGGCGACCTGTACGGCAGCCTCGCCGTCCAGTACGGCAGCAGCCTGATCTCGCTCGCCGTGCAGTTCGTCGTCGTCACACTGCTGACCGGCGTGCTGACCCGCATCCTCGGCCGGGCCGTCTTCGGCGGCACGGTGACGACGGGCGAGGCCTGGCACCTGGCCAAGGGCCGGATCGGGGCGCTGTTCGGCGTGGTGGCGCTGATGGCCGTCATCATGGTCGTGCCGTTGGTCGTCTTCGTGCTGCTCATCGTGGCGCTCGGCGCGACCGGGGAGATCGGCCTGGTGATCGGCGCGACGCTGCTGTTCGTCATCGCCTACTTCGCCTACTACCTGTTCTTCAAGACGCGCTTCGCCTTCGCCCCGGCCGCCGTGGTGCTGGAGGGCAGAGGGCCGATCGACGCCATGCGACGCTCGTGGCAGCTGGTGACCGGCGACTTCTGGCGGGTGCTCGGCATCCTGCTGCTCACCTGGATCCTCGTGGGCATCGTCTCGACCGTCCTCGCCTTCCCGTTCTCGCTCGCCGGCACGATGTTCAGCGCGATGGGCGCGGGCACGGCCGCCACCGCCGTCGTCTCGACGCTGCTGCTCACCATCGGGTACACGATCGGCTCGATGCTCACCTACCCGTTCGAGGCGGGCGTCGCCGGCCTGCTCTACGCCGACCGGCGCATGCGCGCCGAGGCGTTCGACCTCGTGCTCCAGACGGCCGCCATCGAACAGCAGCGCCAGGGCTGGGTGCACTCCTCGGCCGACGACCTGTGGCACCCGTCCAACTCCGCCAGGCCGTGAGCCCCATCGGCAGGGACGAGGCCGCCCAGCGGGCCGCGACCGAGCTCCTCGACCCGCAGTACGAGAAGGAGTCGCTGGTCGACCTGATCTACCGGCGAGTCATGCAGTTCATGGGCGACCTGATCGACGCGGCCACCGGCGGCGGCACGGCCGGCGGCGTCATCGCCGCCGCGGTGATCGTTCTCATCCTGCTCAGCGTGATCATCCTGGTCGGCTGGCAGCTGCGCAGGACCAGCCGCACGAAGGCGCTCGTGACCGGCGGGGTGTTCGGCGAGCAGGCGATGACCGCGGCCGAGCACCGGCGGGCCGCCGAGGGCCTCGCCGCGGAGGGCCGCTGGGCGGAGGCGGTGCGCGAACGCTTCCGCGCCATCGCCCGCGACATGGAGGAACGCGCGCTGGTCAGCGGCATGCCGGGGCGCACGGCCACCGAGCTCGCGGCGGAGGCGGCGGTGTCGCTGCCGGCGTTCGCGGCGGAGTTGTCGGCCGGGGCGCGGTCGTTCGACGACGTGACCTACGGCGGGGTGGCGGGCAGCCGGGAGGCGTACGACGCGATGACCTCGCTCGACACCCGTCTCCAGCAGGCCAGGCCGGCCCTGGCGGCCGTGGAGGCGGCGGGGTACGGCGGAGGTGCGCGGTGAGCGTGCAGACGCCTGCGCCGCAGGCCGTGGAGTCGTCCGCGACCTCCCCCACCGTGCGCTCGGTCTGGCGCTCCGGGCGCGGCATCGCGCTGGTGGGCGTCCTGGTCGTGCTCGCCGCGGTCATCGGGCTGCTGATCAGCCCCGACCGGGGGCCGGCGCGCCCGCTCGATCCCGGCGACGCCTCGCTCTCGGGCTCCAAGGCGCTGGCCGAGCTGCTGCGCGACCGCGGCGTCAC
This sequence comes from Nonomuraea aridisoli, assembly GCF_003236395.1. GTDB lineage: Bacteria > Actinomycetota > Actinomycetes > Streptosporangiales > Streptosporangiaceae > Nonomuraea > Nonomuraea aridisoli. The sequence goes on from NZ_POUD01000285.1 coordinate 6,566, forward strand.
GGTCGATCGGGTCGACTCGGTGCCGGCCGCCGCCGCCAAGGCCGCCACCGGCGACCGCGTGCTGCTGATCACCGACACCGCCTACCACGACGAGTTCGCCCTGACCAGGATCCCCGGCGACCGCGTGATCGTCGGCGACCTGGTGGGGCTGCCGGTCCTCGCCCCTGGCATCCGCATGGAGCCCGACTACGCGCGTGCGCGCTCCCGCGAGCCCGAGTGCGGGCTGCCGGCCGCGACGGCCGCCGGGAGCGCGTACCTCGGCGGGCCGGTCATGAACGGGCCCGGGGGCGCGACCGCCTGTTACCCGGCCGGCGACGGTCACCTGCTGGTCAGGTTCCCCTACGGCGGCGGCGTCACCACGGTCGTCGCCGACGGCGGCTTCATGACCAACCAGCGGCTGGCCGAAGACGGCAACGCGGCCCTGGCGCTCAACCTCATCGGCACCGGCAAGCCCGTCACCTGGCTGGTGCGCCCCGACGAGCCCCCGGCCGTCGACCTGCCTGGCGAGGAGGGCCGGTCGATGCACGACCTGATGCCCGGCAGCATCCGGTGGGCCGTCTACATGGCGATCATCGCCCTGGCCGTCACCGCGTTCTGGCGGGGCAGGCGGCTCGGGCCCGTGGTGGCGGAGCGGCTGCCCGTCATCGTCAGGGCGGCCGAGACGGTCGAGGGGCGCGGCCGCCTCTACCGGGCCAGGCGCGCCAGGGAACGCGCGGCCGACGCGCTGCGCGAGGGCACGGTCGACCGGCTCGTCCCCCGGCTCGGGCTCGCCTCGGGCGCCGGGCGGCACGAGGTCGTCGCCGCGCTCGCGGCCCGTACGGGCCAGGACCCCCAGCAGCTCGGCGCCCTGCTCTACGGGCCGCCGCCGGCTGACGACCCGGGGCTCGTCGCGCTGGCCGGACACTTGGACGCGATCGAAAGGCAGGTCATTGAACCCTGAGGAGACGTACCACGCGACGGTCCCGGCCGACTCGGCGAGGGAGGCCCTGGCCGCGCTGCGCGCCGAGGTGTCCAAGGCCGTGGTCGGCCAGGACGCCGTGGTGACGGGGCTGGTCATCGCGCTGCTGTGCAAGGGGCACGTGCTGCTGGAGGGCGTGCCCGGCGTGGCCAAGACGCTGATGGTGCGCACGCTCTCGGCGGCGCTGTCGCTCGACTTCAAGCGCGTGCAGTTCACCCCCGACCTGATGCCGGGCGACGTGACCGGGTCGCTGATCTACGACGCGAAGACGGCGGAGTTCGAGTTCCGCGAGGGACCCGTGTTCACGAACCTGCTGCTGGCCGACGAGATCAACCGCACCCCGCCGAAGACGCAGGCGGCGCTGCTGGAGGCGATGGAGGAGCGGCAGGTCAGCGTGGAGGGCTCGGCCCGGCCGCTGCCCGACCCGTTCGTGGTGTGCGCGACACAGAACCCCGTCGAGTACGAGGGCACCTACCAGCTGCCCGAGGCCCAGCTCGACCGGTTCCTGCTCAAGCTGACCGTGCCGCTGCCGCCGCGCGAGCACGAGATCGCGGTGCTCGACCGGCACGCCCGCGGCTTCGACCCGCGCGACCTGTCGCAGGTCAAGGCCGTGGCGTCGGCGCGTGACCTGGCGGCGGCCCGGGAGGCGGCGGCCATGGTGCACGTCGCGCCCGAGGTGCTCGGCTACATCGTCGACGTGGCCCGCGCCACCAGGAACTCCCCGTCGCTGCAGCTCGGCGTCTCGCCGCGCGGGGCCACGGCGCTGCTCGCGGCCTCGCGGGCGTGGGCGTGGTTGTCCGGGCGGCCGTACGTCACGCCTGACGACGTGAAGGCGGTGGCCAGGCCCGCGCTGCGGCACCGGATCCAGCTGCGGCCGGAGGCCGAGCTGGAGGGCGCGACCGCCGACGGCCTGCTCGACGGCATCCTGGCCTCGGTCCCGGTCCCGCGCTGATGGCTTTGACGGGACGTGCGGGGCTGCTCGCGGCGCTCGGGATCGCGGTGGTGCTGTTCGCGCCGCGGCCCGGGGCCGCGCTGGCCGGGGTCTGCCTGCTGCTGGCCGCCGGGGTCCTCGTGGACCTGGCGTTCGCCGGCGCGGTGCGCCCGCTGCGCTTCCACCGCTCCGGCGAAACCCTGGTACGCCTCGGCCAGCGGGCCACGGTGGAGCTGGTGGTGGAGAACCCGGGCGGCAGGCGCGTCCGCGGCCTGCTGCGCGACGCCTGGCCGCCCTCGGCGGGCGCGACCCCGCGGACGGCCGAGATCGACGTGCCCGCCGGGGAGCGCCGCAGGATCGTCGTGACGCTCGCCCCCACGCGGCGCGGCGACCGCTCGTCCGCGGCGGTCACCGTGCGCTCGGTCGGGCCGCTGGGGCTGGCCGCCCGCCAGGGCAGCCACCAGGCGCCGTGGACGGTGCGCGTGCTGCCGCCGTTCCTGTCGCGCAAGCACCTGCCCTCCCGCCTGGCGCGGCTGCGCGAGCTGGACGGCCGCCACCCCGCTCTGGTGCGCGGCCAGGGCACCGAGTTCGACTCCCTGCGCGAGTACGTGGTCGGCGACGACGTGCGCTCCATCGACTGGCGGGCCACCGCGCGCCGCAACGACGTGGTGGTGCGCACGTGGCGGCCCGAGCGAGACCGCCGGGTGCTGATCGTGCTCGACACCGGCCGCACGTCCGCGGGCCGGGTGGGTGAGGCGCCGATCCCCATGGCCGGAGCCGCCCCCACGGGCGGCGGCCTGCCGACCGGGCCGGACGCGCTGCCCACGCCGGGCTGGCCGCGGCTCGACTGGTCGATGGACGCCGCGCTGCTGCTGGCCGCGCTGGCCGCCCGGGCCGGCGACCGGGTCGACTTCCTCGCCCACGACCGGGCCGTACGCGCCTGGGTGAGCGGCGCCTCCCGCACCGAGCTGCTGTCGTCGCTGGTCAGCGCGATGGCGCCGATCGAGGCGGAGCTGGTCGAAGCCGACGCGCAGGCGATGGTGGCCGCCGTCCTGTCGCGGGCCAAGCGGCGCTGCCTGGTCGTGCTGCTGACCGACCTCAACGCGGCGGCCCTCGACGAGGGGCTCATGCCGGTCCTGCCGCAGCTCTCCTCGCGGCACCTGGTGCTGGTGGCCGGGGTGTCCGACCCGCGCGTGGCCGCCATGGCGGGCCGCCGGGGCACGGCCGAGGAGGTGTACGACGCGGCGGCGGCCGAGCAGGCCCAGCTCGGGCGCAGGCGCATCACCGCCAGGCTGCGGCGGCACGGTGTGGAGGTCGTGGACGCGCCGCCGGACGACATCGCGCCCGCGCTCGCGGACGCCTACCTCGCGCTGAAGGCCGCCGGCCGGCTCTGAGGCGGGTGCCGTATCAGGCGCTGGGGGCGACGTCGGGGGCGCGTTCGAGGTCGCCGGTCTCGTTCCTGGCCACCGCGCGGCGGCCGAAGACGATCACGTACGCGAGGAAGGCGACCTCGGCGAGCACCCCGATGCCGACGCGCGCCCACGTCGGCAGCCCGGAGGGCGTCACGAACGCCTCGATCAGCCCCGACAGGAACAGCACGACGACCAGCCCCAGCGCCACGCTCATCACGGCCCGGCCCTGCTCGGCCAGCACCTCGACCCGCCTGCGCGGGCCCGGGTCGATGACCGTCCAGCCGAGCCGCATGCCGACGGCCGCCGCCAGGAACACGGCGGTCAGCTCCAGCAGCCCGTGCGGCAGGATCAGGCCGAAGAAGATGTCGAGCTTGTCGCGGGAGGCCATGAGCCCGGCGGAGACGGCGACGTTCTCGGCGTTGACGTAGAGCACGTACGGGATGGGCACGCCCAGCACCACCGCGTAGCCGATCGTCTGGACCGCCAGCCAGGCGTTGTTGGTCCACACGCGCCCGGCGAAGGAGGCGGCCGGGTGCTCGGAGTAGTAGTCGGCGAAGTCCTCTTCGACGAGCTGGGTGATCTGCTCGGGGCTGGCGATCGACGCCTGCACGTCGGGGTTGGCCGCCACCCACGCCCCGATCACCCAGCTGACCGCCACGAACGCCAGCGAGCTGGCCAGCCACCACCAGCGCGCCCGGTAGGCGACCACGGGGAACGACACCGTGAAGAAGCGCACCAGCTCGCGCCAGGCCGGCGCGTGCGCGCCCGTCACCGCCGAGCGGGCCCGGGCCACCAGCGCCGACAGCCGTCCGACCAGCATGGGGTCGGAAGAGGACGAGCGCACGATGGACAGATGCGTGGACACCCGCTGGTAGAGCTCCACCAGCTCGTCCACCTCGGTGCCCGTCAGTGACGAGCGGTGCTTGACGAGATGGTCGAGGCGGTCCCACACAGGGCGGTGTGCCGTGACGAATGCATCGATGTCCACCTGAACATTCTGGCCGCTCGAAGACCCACGGTTAGCCGTTAGGCTCCACATATGTCAGAGGTTGTGACGGGCGACGCGGTGGTCGTCGAGGTGCGGGTGGCGCAGATGCCCTCGCGCGCGCTGGCGATCATCATCGACCTTGTCGTCCAGTTCGGCGTGATGGTGGGTGCGTACGCCCTGCTGGGCGCGTTCGCGCCGGTCACGGACGCGGCCATGTTCGGCACGGTCATGGTGATCCTGGTCGTGCTGGTGATGCTCGGCTACCCAGTCGTCTTCGAGTCCCTGAGCAGGGGCCGCAGCCTCGGCAAGCTGGCGCTCGGCCTGCGCGTGGTCGCCGACGACGGCAGCCCCGAGCGGTTCCGGCAGGCGTTGTTCCGCGGGGTCGCCGGGGTGGTGGAGTTCTGGGTGCTGTTCGGGGCGCCGGCGCTGATCGCGTCGCTGGTCTCGCAGCGCGGCAAGCGGGTCGGCGACGTCTTCGCCGGCACCATCGTGATCTCCGACCGGGCGCCGCGCGACTCGTCCACGCCCGTCGTGATGCCGCCGCTGCTCGCGGGGTGGGCGGCCACGCTGGAGCTCTCCCAGTTGCCCGCCGAGGTGGCGCGGGCCGCCCGGCAGTACCTGTCGCGCTGGCACGACCTGTCGCCGATGGTCCAGCACGAGATGGGGGTGCGCATCGCGAACCAGGTGGCGGGGTACGTCTCGCCCGCCGCCCCGGCCGGGGTGCCGCCGCACGCGTACCTGAGCGCCGTCCTGGCCGAGCGCCGCCGCCGGGAGGAGGCCCGCTTCGCCCAGCAGCTCGGCACCGCTCCGCCTCCGCCTCCGCCGCACACGCAGCCGTTCCCCTATCC
>NZ_POUD01000286.1 GCF_003236395.1 Nonomuraea aridisoli
GGTGGGGGTGCGGCGCGTCAGTTCGGTGAAGCCGGCCTCCTCGAAGAGGGCGGGCCAGCCGTGGTAGAGGTCCGCGGCCGGGAGGCGGGTGCCGGTGTCCTTCGGGTACGCCTCCAGGGCGCGGGCGCCGTGCGCGGCGGCGAAGGCCGTGGCGCCGCGCAGGAGGGCGGCGGGGACGCCGTGGCCTCGTCCGGCGCGGGTGACGTAGAAGCACGTCACCGACCACACCCCGGTCTCGTCCGGGTCGGCGGGACGGGTGACGTGGGAGCGCACGAGCCGTACGTGCTCCTCACGGGGCGCCACGGCGCACCACCCCACCGGGGCACCCTCCAGGTACGCCAGCACCCCAGGAGGCCGCTCAGCGCCCGTCACGAGGCTCTGGAGGCGTTCCTTGCGCTCCTGCGGCGGCATGGCGCGGAAGCGCGGCCCGGGGACGCGGAACCACATGCACCAGCAGTCCGAGCAGGCCCCGTGCGGCCCGAAGACCGTCTCCACGTCGTTCCACGAGGTGGCGGGCCGGACGTCGAGATCGCGCATACCTCTACAACTTCCCAGAAGTCGCACCGGTGTAATCACCATGACGGTGTCGAGCCGCTGACCTCGGGGTATTGTTGCCCCACGTGAGTACGCCCCGATTCCTCGACCTGCCTCCCGGTGTTGCGCCGCAGAAGATCGAGACGCCACAGGGCACGTTCGCGGCTCTGGAGGCGCTCCCGGTCAGCGGCGTGGTGGAGCGCTGGCCCGCGCTCCTGGTCCCCGGGCTCACGGGCAGCAAGGAGGACTTCATCGCCGTCCTGATGACCCTGGCCCAGTCGGGGCGGCGCGTGGTGGCCGTCGACCTGCGCGGGCAGTACGAGACCGCGGGCCCCGACGACCCGGCCGCCTACACCTGCGCCGCGCTCGGCGCGGACGTCGACGTGCTCGCCCAGGTCATCGGCGGCGGCGACCCCGTCCACCTGGTGGGCCACTCCTTCGGCGGGCTGGTGGCCCGGGAGGCGGTCATCGACGGACGCACGAAGTTCGCCTCGTTCACGCTGATGAGCTCGGGCCCCGCGGCCATCGAGGGCCGGCGGGCCAGCAACGGCAGGAAGATCCTCGAAGAGGTGCCCGTGCTCGGCCTCGAGCACGTGTGGCAGACCAAGTTCGAGCCCGAGGCGCTGGCCAACGACGTGAGCGACGAGATCAGGCAGTTCCTGCGCAGGCGGCTGCTCAGCAACTCCGCGACCGGCCTGACCAGCATGGCCGAGCAGGTGCTGAGCATGCGCGACCGCACCGACGAGCTGCGCCAGATCGAGCTGCCGACGCTGGTGCTGTTCGGCGAGCACGACGACGGCTGGCCGCCCGAGACGCAGTCGGAGATGGCCGCGCGGCTCGGCGCGGAGAGTGTGGTCGTGCCCGGCGCGGTGCACTCCCCCGCCGTGGAGGCGCCGGAGACGACCGCGGCGGCCCTGGTCACCTTCTGGAACGCGGCCGAGAAGCACTACTTGGACGTTAGATCGAGCGCTATGTAATCATCTGTCCACCATGACCGATGAGCTCGTCGCCCAGCCTCCGCAGAGCGCGACCTGGCTGGTCCATCTCGACCGTTCGATGTGGGTCGGCGGGGTACGCGGGCTCATGCTGCAGGCTCTCCATCCGCGGGCCATGCTGGGCGTCTGGCAGAACTCCACGTTCCAGGAGGATCCGCTCGGGCGTCTGCAGCGCACGGCCGACTTCGTGGAGCGGGTGACGTTCGGCAGTCCGGAGGAGGCCGAGGAGATCGGCCGGCGGGTCCGCGCCGTCCATCGGTCCATGCGCATCCGCGATCCCGAGACCGGCCGGGCGCATCGGGTCGACGACCCGGAGCTGCTGCTGTGGGTGCACTGCGCGGAGGTGTCGTCGTACCTGGAGGTGGCCAGGCGGGGCGGCGTGCGGCTCACCGAGCGCGAGGCCGACCGGTACCTCGCCGAGCAGCGCAGGAGCGCCGCGTACGTGGGCCTGCACCCCGAGGACGTGCCCGGCACGTGCGCGGAGATGGAGGCCTACTTCAAGCGGATGCGCCCCCTGTTGCGCGTGACGCCGGAGGCGGCCTCGACCGTGCGGTTCCTCATGTGGCCGCGGCTGCCGCGTCACCTCAGGATGCTGGCGCCGGTCAAGCCCGTCTGGTTCCCGTTCGGGGCGCTCTGCTACTACACGCTCCCCGACTGGGCCCGGCGCCTGTACGGCGCGCTGCCCGAGGTGCCCGCGGCGGCGGTCACCGCCGCGCTGAAGGCGTTCCGGCTGAGTGTGAACGCGCTGCCCGAGCCCGTCCACGAGCGCGCCTTCATGCCCGCCACCCGGCAGATGCTGCACGCCGCAAGGCAGCGTCTCGGCGCGGCCGGCTACGACGTCAGCAGGGGGCTCAGGGGCCTGACCGATCCTCGTCGCAGGCCGCGGGCCGCCGTGTGACGGGCAGCACGGCGGTCCCCGCCAGCACGGCCACCGACACCGCGGCCATCGTCCACGCGCTCGCCTCCAGGCCCCCCGTGCCGGTCAGCACGCCGAGCAGGGACGACGCGGTGGCGGCGCCGACGTACCTGGAGGCCTGGAAGAAGCCGACGGCGGCGCCGGTGTCGCGGCGGTCGGCGTGCACGAAGACGAGCGAGTTGAGCGCGTACTGGCCGAAGGCCGCCGCCGCGCCGAGCACCGAGGCGGCGGCCAGCACCGGCGCCACGGAGGCGGACACGGCGAGCAGGCACGAGCCGCCGAGCAGCAGCGCGGCGCCCGTCACCAGCACGGTCCGCAGGCCCGCGCGTCTGGCCAGGGCCACCGCGACGGGCGTCATGACGATGCCGAGCCCGGCCAGCGGCAGCACGAGCAGGCCCGCGACGTGCGCCGGCACGCCCGCCGAGCGCTGAGCCCACAACGGCACCGCGAAGAACGCGACGTAGAAGACCACGTTGGTGAGGGCGAACTGGACGCACGTGGCCAGCAGGCGTGGCCGCAGCCGGGGCAGCACCTGACGGGCGGCCCCGTCGGCGCGCACGCGGGGCAGCCAGCGCAGCGCGGCGGCGAACGCGACCACCGCTAGCGGCACGTTCACCAGGAAGATCGCCCGCCACCCCCACAGCCCGATCAGCACCCCGCCGAGCACGGGGCCGAGGGTGGCGCTCGCGGTGAGCACCATCGAGATCGTGGCGATCACGCGCGGCGGCGGCCGGCCGTCCTCGCCGGGCATCGCGGCCTGCACGATCGCCATCCCGGCGGGCATCGTCGCGCAGCTCCCGAACGCCTGCAACAACCGCACCACGACCAGCATCGGGTACGTCGGCGCCAGCGCGGCCAGCACGCCGGTCACCGCCATCGTCACGAGCCCGCCGCAGAACACCAGCCGCGGCCCGAACCGGTCGGCCAGCGTACCCATCACCGGCGGGGCCAGGATGCCGGTCAGATAGAACCCGGCGGCGAGCCAGGTCACGGCCGCGATCCCGACGTCGAACTCGGCCTCGATGTCCGCCAGCGCGACCGCGATCATGGACGAGTTGAGCGGGTTGAACAGGGAGCCCAGCGCCACCGCCGCCGGTAATCGGTCTCTCACATGCGATCCATAACCCCTCATATCGCCAGGAAACGGATCAGAGCCTCCCCACCGCCGTGCCGTCGTGCGCCCCCTAGGGGCCGGAGGCACGGCGGTGACTCACTCGGCCAGGCCGTCCCAGGGAAGGCGCTCGGGCCCGGCGGCCTGGCCCTCGGCGCAGTGACGGCGGAAGTCGCACCAGGAGCAGAGCGGCCCCGGGCTGGGCGGGAACAGCTCGTCGATCTCGGCGGGCACCGGCGCGGGCCCGGCGGGCGGCCTCTCACGGGACGAGCGGCCGGGCGCGGGCGCCACGACCTCGCGGTAGCGCTCGTCGGCCGCCGCGGCCTCGGTGGCGACGTCCTCGGCGCGGCGCAGGTGGCGTTCGAGGGACTCGTCGGTGTGCCGCCACTCGACGACCTCGCCGGTGGGCAGGTGGTGCAGCTCGACCGTACGGCAGGGGGCGCGCATCACCGCGGACGCCGCCACGGCGTAGACGGCCAGGGCGAGCGAGGAGCGGGCGTCGTCCTGCGTCAGCGGGCGGCGGCCGGTCTTGTAGTCGACCACGACCAGCTCGTCGCCGCGCCGGTCGAGCCGGTCGATGCGGCCCGACACGGCGATGACCTTGGTACGGGTGGCGACGGTGCGTTCGACGCCGACCGGGTCGTCCGAAGGATCTAAAGTCGCGACATATCCGGACACGAGGTCGCGGGCGCGGGCCAGCCACCGGCCCGACTGCTCGGCGTCCTTGAACCCCTCGGTGATCCACCCGTTGGTGAGCAGGATGGACGCCGTGAGCGGGGTGCGGCGTTCGTACGGCTCGCGCCACCAGCCCGCCAGCGCGTTGTGCACGCTCGCGCCGACGCTGTTGTGCGCCCACGCCGGGCCCTTGGCCGGCTGCGGCCGGTCGAGGTAGGTGAACCGGTAGCGGCGGCGGCAGTCGAGCCAGGCGTTCAACCGCGACGGCGTGCAGGAATAGAGCCGCCGCGGCATCCCCTCCAGGGGCAACTGGGTGGGATTCATCGGGCCTCGCACAGTAAGGCGGGGTGCCGCCGCCTCGCGCTCCGGGGTCTCACCTAGTCGTCGCCGAGCTTGATGCCGGAGATCTTGGTGCCGTCGGTCAGCGGGCCCTCGGGATCGTCGTCGGCCGTACGGGTCAGCGAACCGGACACCCAGTCGTCGAAGTGGGGCTCCAGGTCGCCGACCGTCACCTCTTCGCCGTGGGCCGGCAGCACCCTCGTCTCGCCGGGCAGCGTGAACAGCCGCCCGCCGATCGAGGTCAGTTGGTCGGCCAGGCGCGGGTATTCGCCGCCCAGCTTGCCGGGGCCGTCGGCCTGCAGGGCCTTGCCGGTGAAGACCACCTTGAGCGCCTCGCAGTAGAGCGACACGCCGCCGGGCGTGACCCCGGGCGTCTCCATGACGTCGAGCTGGACGTCGGCGACCTCGAAGATGCCGTCGTCCTCCATGTCGATGTCGGGCCAGGTCTCCCGCCAGGTCTCCCGCCACAGCGGCTTGTCCTTGGGGTGCAGGGCGATCACGGCCTCGTCCCTGCTGGCCACCTCGATGGCCGCCGAGACGTGGTCGGGCAGGCCCGCCGTGCAGATGACGGCCAGCACCTCCCGCTCGCCCACCTGCTCCAGGATCTTCTCGGCGTCTCGCGCCGCGTCGATGACGATCACCTCGTCGTCGTCGCCCACGATCCAGGTGTTGTTCTCGACCTTCTGATCGGTGCCGTCGATGTCGACGACGCCCTCGGTCACCACTCGCTCGATACGCGCTGTCACGCCTCCGAACTCTAGCTCCTCTACCTGAGAGCGCGAATCGCATCCGCCGTGATCAAGCATTCCGCTAGCACAATTCAGGCCAGGTCATGACAATTGCTTTCCGTGACCGATCAACACCAGCAAATTGGTCCGTATCGGCTCGTACGCCGGCTCGGTCAAGGCGGCATGGGGATCGTCCACCTGGCTCACGACGCGGATCTCCGGCTGGTGGCGTTGAAGGTGTTACGTCCTGAGCTGGCCGCGGACGCCGACTTCCGCAGACGTTTCACCAGGGAGGCGGAGGCCGCGGGCCGGGTGGCGCGCTTCTGCACGGCGCCGGTTCTGGAGGCGGGCCTCGACGGGGATATCGCCTATCTCGTCACGGAATACGTGGACGGGCCGGATCTGGCGTCGGTGATCGGCGCGCAGGGCCCGATGAACGGCGCCAATTTGGAGGCGCTGGCGGTGGGCGTGGCCACGGCGCTGGCGGCCATCCATCAGGCGGGGGTGGTGCACGGCGACCTGAAACCGTCCAACATCCTGTTGAGCGCGGTGGGGCCGCGGGTCATCGACTTCGGCATCGCCCGCCTGGCCGGAGCCACCGACACGACGCAGTCGGCCGTCGTCATGGGCACGCCGCCGTACATGGCGCCGGAGCAGGCCGACGGCCGGCCCGCCACGGCGGCGAGCGACGTGTTCGCCTGGGGCGGCGTGATGGCGTACGCGGGAGTGGGGCGGCCGCCGTTCGGCACCGGGCCCGCGCCGCAGGTGCTGTACCGGGTGGTGCACCATGTGCCCCGGCTCGACGGCCTCGACGAACAACTGCGCCCCCTGGTGGAGCAGGCGCTGGACAAGGACCCGGCCCGCCGGCCGACCGCCCAGCAGCTCCTGGACCGGCTGCTCGGACGCGAGTCGGCCACGCCGGCGCTGGCCACGCGGATGGTGAGCGACTCCTGGACGCCGCTCATGCCCGCCCGGGAGGCTCCCCCGGCCCGCCGGCTGCGCGTGGCGCCGGTGGTCGCGGTGGCGCTCGCGTTGCTGGTCACGGCCGGCACGCTGGCGGCCTGGCGGCCCTGGGACCGCCCCACGACGGCGCGACCGCGCACGAGCACGACGACCACCGTCACCGCGACCGTCACCACCGCTCCCCCGGCGACGGCCGCCCCTTCACCGACCGGCGAGCAGCCGGCACGGCCCGCCGGAGACGGCAAGGCCCTCGCCGAAAGCGACACTTTCGTCACCAACGCGTACGACACCAGCGTGCCGGTGCACGTCAGGATCCTCTCCCTGGAGCGCAAGGGCGACTGACCAGCGTGCCCGCCGGGGAGAGCCACACGTTCCACGCGATCTTCGGCGTGCCCGGGGAGGTCAAGACGGCCGACGTCGACCTGATGCTGCTCGGACGCTTCCCCGGCATCCCGATCAGCGGTCGGTGACCTGCTCTTCGAGCCTCGGGGAGAACGCCCCGAACGGCACGTCCAGCTCGTGGTCGCGCACGTCCAGCAGGGACAGCTCGGCCAGCGCGATCACACAGCCCGCGTCGGCCGGCCAGGCGATGGCCCACAGCCAGTTGCCGAGCGCCTCACCGGCGTAGACCGCGCGGTCGGGCTGGCCGTCGACGCACCACAGGGCCGTGGGATGGCCCAGCACGTCGATCTTCGCGTTGGGCGGGCCCGCGTCGAAGCCCTCGCCGGGATCGGGGCCGCCGAGCCCGGCGAAGGCCGCGCCCAGCCCGATGCCCGGCTCCTCGGCGATGATGATCAGGTCGGCGGGCCCCTCCGTGAGGGAAGGCCCGCTCAACGCGACCAGGCTGGCACGGGATCCGGTACGTTTGTCGCCCACCTCGCCGAACCCGGTCACCAGCCAGCCGACGGGCAGCGGCCACGGCAGCCAGACCGGCACGACCGAGCTCTTGCGGATCGCCTCGAGCGCCGTGCTGGACGGGGGCCACGGGGGCTGATAGGGCAGGACATCTCCGTGCGTGCCACAACGAAACGCACTCGACCAGGCGCTCGGCCCGTGAAGCGGGCCAAAACACCGTGGGCAGGTTGGAGCCGCTCTCACAACTACCCACGGTGCGTGCTCCGGCGCGGCCCCGTCAAGGGCGCTCCGCGTTATCCCGCCGTAATCTTGGTCAGGTGCGGGTAAATTGTGTGGGCGCGATCGTCTTCGACGCGGCAGGTCGGCTTCTGCTGATCAAGCGCGGCCATCCGCCCGGCATGGGGCTGTGGTCCCTTCCCGGCGGGCGCCTGGAGCAGGGCGAGAGCGACGAGGCCGGCGTGCGCCGCGAGGTCCTGGAGGAGACCGGGCTGCGGGTGGAGGTGGGCCGCCTGGCCGGCACGGTCGACCGTCCGGGGCCGGGCGGGGTGACGTACGTGATCCGCGACTACCTCGCCACCGTCTCCGGCGGCACGCCCACGGCCGGGGACGACGCCGCCGACGTGCGCTGGTGCACCGTGGCCGACCTGACACGCCTCCCGCTGTCGGAGGGGCTGCTGGAGTCGCTGACCGGCTGGGGCGTGCTCCCGCCCGGATAGGCGGGTGTTCGCCACGCCACCGCGTGCTCCCGCCCGGATGGGCGGGCGTTCACGGCGCCACCGCAGGCTCCCGCCCGGATGGGCGTGGGGTTCGCGGCGCCGCCCGCCCGGCCTCGGCCGACCGTACGGGTGACGGTCGCTCGCGGCGCCGCACGCCCCACACACCGGGTCTATCTACTGGACGACAGGCTGGACGTCCACAGGATCAGGTGGTCGGCGCTGTAGGTCGTGGACCGGCCGAGCGCCACGACCTCCGTGCCGTTCACCGCCACCGCCGACAACCACTGCGAGCCCTGGCCCGCCAGGCGGTCCTGGGTGAGCGCCATGCGGTTCCACGACAGGCCGTCAGGAGACGTCCAGGCCGCGCTGTCGCCCTCACCGGACACGCCGTGCCAGCCGACGGCGACCAGGCCCTCACCGGCCGCCGCCAGGTCGTGCACGGCCGCGGCCTGCTCCGCGGGCAGCCAGGCCGTCTGCCAGCTCTCGCCCTCGTCGTCGGAGACCGCGGCGAACGCGCGCCGCGCCCCGCCGGTCATGGCCGTACCGATCGCCACCAATTTGTCCTGATAAATCGTAATCCGTCGTAGGCCGGCCGACGTCGCGTCCGGCGGGGTCACCCGCGGGCGCGCGCTCCAGTTCAGGCCGTCCTCCGAGTGCCACACGACGCTGGTCTCCCGGTCGGCGCCGCCCGAACCGCCCACCGCGACGTACCCGCCGGGGACGGCGACGGCGTCGTGGATGCGCACGCCCGCGCCGCGCTGCGGCAGCCGTTCGGAACGGGTGTACGTGCGCGTGTCGCGCGTGAACCACACCTCGGCCGAGGACGCGCCCGCCTGGTCCCTGGACTCGCCCGCGACCACGTAGCCGTCCTCCCCCGCCGTGACCACGTCGGTCCGCAGATAGGGCAGGTCCGCCGCGCGCGCCAGGTCGCCCTTGACGTCCACCTTCCGCCATTTCTCGCCGTCCGCGGAGGTGACGAGGAGGGGGTCGGTGAAGGAGACGTTCGTCGCGGTGCCGCCGACGGCGAGCCAGCCCCGGCGGCCGTACGCCACGTCCTCCAGCGTCTGCCTGCCGGGGCCGCCCAGGCTCATGGACTTCCAGCTCTGCCAGTTCCTGATCGTCCACAGGCCGGCGTCACCCGAGGCGGAGCCGACGGCGACGTACCGGCCGCCGGAGGTCGCCAGGGCGTTCGTCTCGCGGGCGACCCTGGTCAGTCCCTCGACCTCGCCGAGCGGCACGCGCTCCGTCTTGCCGCGCGCCGGCGCGGCCAGCAGGACGAGCTGGTTGTCCACGTCGGAGGCGGCCTGGTCGCCGCCGGCCAGCAGGGTGCCGCCGGCCGCGATCGTGAACCCGCGCAGCGTGGCCCCCGGCAGGTCGCCGAGGTCGGCCCGCCTGTCCCACGAGCTGCCGTCGGTGCTGGTCAGCACGGAGTAGCGGCCGAGGCCGGTCTGCGCGATCGCCGCGACGCCGGACTGGTGGGAGATCAGCGACTCCACGCCGACACTCTCGCCGCCGAGCCCGCCGATGGAGCCGCACTGCGACCACTCCGCCCCCGTCGAGGAGCAGTAGACGCGCACGTCGCCCTCGGCCGTGCGCCGCCGGGCCGGCACCAGCACGAACCGCTTCGGCAGCACGGCCACCGTGCCCGCGCGCGGCTCCGCCTCGGGGAGCTGGAAGCCGGTCGCCTGCCAGGTACGCCCGCCGTCCGCCGAGCGCAGCACCCGCGATCCCTCGCCGACCGCGGGTACCCCGATGGCCACGACCGTGTCGCCCCTGGCCACCACTGCCTTGAGCTCCCGTGCTTCCAGCTCCCTGGTCTCGGCGCGCTCCCAGGTCCGGCCGTCGCCCGAGCGCCAGGCGGCCGGCAACGAGCCGCCGTCCTCGCCGGTCGCGCGCCCCACCGCGACGAATCCGGACGCCGTGCGCGCGATGTCGTGGATCTGGTCGCCCGCCCGGAACACGGCCAGGCCGGACGCCTCCACGGCCGTCCAGGTGCGGCCGTCGGTGCTGGTCCACAGGCCGCGCCCGCCGGACGTGCCGTCGCCGCCGCTGGCCAGCCAGCGCCCGTCGCCGCCCACCACGCGCTGGACCGTGGGGGTCGAGGCGCCGTTCACCTGGCCGAGCCGCCAGGTCTCGCCCCCGTCGGGGGAGAACAGGAAGAGGGGGCGCGGGGTCGGGCTGGTCGTGTCGCTGCCGACCGCCACGACCGTGCGGCCCACCGAGGTCATGTCATTGAGCTTCTGGTCGGCGCCGTCGCCCGCGGCCGGCACGGTGAACAGTTCGTCGCCCGACCGGCCGGTGCCCGCCGCCAGGCGCACCGAGGGGCCGTCGTCGCCGGTCCACTGCCACACGAGCACGCCGGTGCCCACCAGGACGGCCGCGGCCACGGTGAGCACCACGGGGACGGCCCTGCTGCCCCGGCGTACCGGACTGGACCTGCGGACGGCGGCGGGGGCGGGGCCGCGCTCGTGCCGGCCGCCCTGCGGGCGCGGCGGCCCGGTGGCGACGAGCAGGTCCGGCCGGGTGGGCCGGCCCGCCGGCGGTCGCCCGACCCGCCGCACCTCCGGCTCGCCCTCGGGCGTCTCCTCCGGGCGCTCTTCCAGAGGGAAGACCCGCCGGTACGGCGGCGTCCGGCCCTCGGACGCGGTCCGCTCGGACGGCCCCTCCCCGGACGCGACCTCATCGGGAGCCCAGTCGGAAACACGGTCGGAAGCCCGGTCGGCAGCCCGGTCGGCAGCCCGGTCGGCAGCCCGGTGGTCGGGCCGATGGTCGGACAGGTCGCCGGCCCGGTCGTCAGGCCGGTCATCGGGCCGGTCGTCGGAGAGGGGGCCGCCGGCGACGAGCTTGTCGGGGCGGTTGACGATGCGGCGAGGGCGGCGGCGCGGCTCTACGTCCGGCTCGGCCGTCGGCGAGCTGTACGGCATGCGCCCTCGCGGCGGTTCCTGCGGCTCGTCGGGTATGGGGGCCGCGAACGGCGGCATGCCCCAGGGAGAGGCCAGGGGTAAGCCCCGCGCCCGGTCGTCCGTGGGACCGGGCGGCGAATGGCTGATCCTGGGCTCTTCGGGCTCTTCGGGCTCCTCAAAAGAGGACCGCTCCGAAGAGGAGTGCGGTCCGGACGCGCCCTCGGAACGCGCGTCGTCGTCACCCGGCGGTCGCCGTGGCGGGTCGCTGGGGCCGGAGGCCACGCGCCGTACCTCCTCGTCGAACTCGTCGTACAGGTGCATGCCGGTCCCGTTCGAGACGGACCGTTCCAGCCTGTCATCGGGGATCCTTCGCCATCCAGACCAGCATGCTTGGGCCAGAATGGCGAGACCTCTCTAGCGAGATTCCCGAGCAACGAACCAGCTTTATCCCGAAATAGTGCGAATTGACCGCTTTTTAGCTAGGTACATCACACCAAACGCATACACCCCGAGTTGCACCACGGTTCCCGTCAACGCCTCCCACGGCACCGGCGTACGACCCTGATCGAGCGCGTCGTCGAGCGTCCCCGACGCGGCGCTCACCCCGAACGCCACGAGGTTGTTCATCACGTGCAGCGCGATCGCCGCCTCCAGGCCGCCCGTCCGCACCGACAACCACGCCATGAGGGCGCCGAACGCGAACACGTCCACGAGCCCCGCCGACGAGTAGCCGTGCAGCGACGCGAACAACACCGAGCCGATGACGATCGCCCAGACCGGGTTGCGCACGTGCGTACCGACCGTCTGCAGCACCCACCCGCGGAAGACGTACTCCTCGGCCGCCGCCTGGAAGGGCACCAGCAGCACGATCACGACGAGCAGCGGCAGGAACCCCTCCCACCC
>NZ_POUD01000287.1 GCF_003236395.1 Nonomuraea aridisoli
GTTGTTGTCCGCCGGGCTGGTCGCCGGGGTGCTGGTGATCGGCGCGGGGGCGGTGGCGTTGCTGAAGCCGCTCATGAGCGCTGACGACTTCGAGGGGACGGGCAGCGGCGCCGTGACGGTGCGCATCGCGCCCGGGTCCAGTGCCGCGGCCATCGGCTCCACGCTGGAGGAGGCGGGGGTCGTGGCGAGCGTGGAGTCGTTCGTCCAGGCTACGGAAGATCGCAGGGTGAGCGATCGGCTGCGGCCGGGCCACTACCGGCTGCGTAAGGGCATGGCGGCCACGGCGGCGCTGGACCTGCTGCTCGCGCCGTCCTCCCGCGTCGTGAAGCGGGTGACGGTGCCCGAGGGGCTACGGGTCTCCGAGACGCTGCCCCGCATCGCCAAGCAGTCCGGCATCCCGCTGAAAGAGCTCCAGAGCGTCGACAAGGAGCTGGTCGGGCTGCCGGAGTACGCCCGGGGCCTGGAGGGCTTCCTGTTCCCGGCCACGTACGAGATCGAGCCCGGGAACACGGCGGTGGACGTGCTGGCGGCGATGGTGGAGCGCTTCGCCCAGGCGGCGCGCCACGTGCGCCTGGAGGAGCGGGCGCAGCAGGTGAAGCTGTCCCCGCTCGAGGTGGTGACGGTGGCCAGCCTCATCCAGGCCGAGGGCGGCACCGACGAGGACTACCCGAAGATCTCCAGGGTGATCTACAACCGCCTGGCCAAGGACGCCCCGCTGGAGATCGACAGCACCGTCCTGTACGCGCAGAACCGCCGCACGCTGAAGGTGACGGAGAGCGACACCAAGGTGAACTCTCCTTACAACACGTATCGCCACAAAGGGCTACCTCCGGGACCCATCGCGAATCCCGGAGAGAAGGCCCTGATAGCCGCCCTGAAGCCTGCCAAAGGTGATTGGTATTGGTTTGTAACGACGGATCCTGCGCATAGAATCACCAAATTCACCGACAAAGAGAGCGAGTTCGTGAGATACCGGGAAGAGCTGAACAAGAACCTCGGGACGAACTGATGTTCGCTAACCTTCCCCTCGTTCCGGTACGAGAGCCCGCAAAAGGGGCATACGTCCTCTTTTCGTCCCCTAGCATGGCTACCCAGAGTGATCTCCGCTGGTCGTGGGAGCATGCCCGGCGGACCCCCCAGTTCCGCTCGGTGACCCCAGCCGGTTCGGCAGTTCCGCTTGACGTCCGGCAGGCGGTACCGGGAGATTGGCCAGCGCACCTATGAACGATCTCGACCTCAACACGTTGCTCGGCGCCGAGGACGACGGGTCCACCCGGTCCGGCGCCCGGGGCGGTAGACGCGCATCCCGCAGACGGCGCCGGCGCCGCAGCAGGGGCCGGTTCCTGGCGCCGCTGCTCGCGTTCGTCGTGCTGGCCGGGATCATCGGCAGCGGCGGATACTACGGCTACCGGTGGATCAACGACGCTCTCGTGCCCGACGACTTCTCCGGCCAGGGCGCCGGCGAGGTCGTCATCGAGATCAAGGACGGCCAGAGCGCCTCCGACGTGGCACTGGAGCTCGAGCGGCAGGGTGTCGTGGCCAGCGCGAGGGCGTTCACCAACGCCGTCGGCAACGCCAACATGAGCGACAAGCTGCAGCCCGGCGAGTACAAGATGCGCAAGCGGATGTCGGCCGCCGCCGCGGTGGGCCTGCTCAACCCCGACAACCGCCTGCTCGCCACCGTGACGATCGCGGAAGGTCTGCGGCTGTCCCAGATGTTGCCCAAGCTGGCGGAGAAGACCGGCAAGCCGGTCAAGGAGTTCCAGGCCGCGGCCAAGGACGCCGAGGACCTCGACCTCCCGTCGTACGCCAAGGGCAAGCTCGAGGGCTACGCCTTCCCCGCCACGTACGAGTTCCAGCCGAAGACCACCCCGAAGCAGATGCTCGCGGCGATGGTCGAGCGGTTCCGGCAGACCGCGAAGAGCGTGGATCTCGAGGAGGGCGCCAGGGCGCTCGGGCACACCCCGCACGAGATCGTCACCATCGCCAGCATCATCCAGGCCGAGGCCGGGCGCGCCGAGGACATGCCGAAGATCGCCCGCGTCATCTACAACCGGCTCGACCGCGACCCGCCGATGACCCTGTCGATGGACAGCACGGTGATGTACGCGCTCGGCAAGTTCCGCACCTACGCGACCAGTGCCGAGCTGGAGACCAAGTCCCCGTACAACACCTACCGGAACCAGGGGCTGCCGCCCGGCCCGATCACCAACCCGGGTGACCATGCCATCGAGGCGGCGCTCAACCCGGCGGACGGCTCCTGGCTGTACTTCGTGGCCACCGACCCCAAGAGCAACGTCACGGAGTTCGCGACCACCGAGGCCGAGCAGTCGGCCCTGGTGGCCAAGTGCAGGAGCAACGGCGGCTGCGGCGGCTGACCGCTCTCCCGGCCGGAACCGCCGTCCGTCCACGTGCGCTGGGCGGACGGCGATAAGGTCGTCCTGTTCGGAAGGAGTGGGGATGCGCGCTGCGGTGATGGGGTCGCCCATCGGCCATTCGCTCTCGCCCTGCCTGCACAGGGCCGCCTACCGCGCGATGGGTCTCGACGGCTGGAGCTACGAGGCGTTCGAGTGCGACGAGGCGGGCCTGCCGGGCATGCTGGAGCGGCTGAGCCCCGTCAGGGGTGAGCCCGGCGACGACGCGTGGGCCGGGCTGTCGCTCACCATGCCGCTCAAGCGGGCCGTGCTGCCGCTGCTCGACACGGTCTCCGAGCCGGCCGTCGAGGTCGGCGGGGCCAACACCGTGGTCTTCCGCGACGGACGGCGCCACGGCGACAACACCGACGTCCACGGCATCGAGCGCGCCCTGGCCGAGGCCGGGGTGCCGGCGCCGCGCTCCGCGGCCGTGCTGGGCGGCGGCGCCACGGCGGCCTCCGCGCTGGCGGCGCTGCGCAACCTCGGCCTCTACTCCGCGACGCTGCTCGTACGCGAGCCCGCGCGGGCGGGGGAGACCGCGCAGGTGGCCGAGCGGCTCGGCGTGGCGCTGGCGGTGGAGACGTTCGACAAGCTCGACGCGTTCACGGGGGTCGACCTCGTGGTCTCGACGCTGCCGGCCGGGGCGGCCGACGCCTTCGCCGACCGGCTGGCGCGCGTGCCGGCGCTGTTCGACGTGGTCTACGCGCCGTGGCCGACCCGAGCGGCGGCGGCCGTGCGGGCCGCGGGCGGCACGGTGATCGGGGGGTTCGAGATGCTGCTGCACCAGGCGGTGCGGCAGGTGGAGCTGATGACCGGGCTGTCGGGCGTTCCGGTGGAGGCCATGCGGGAGGCCGGAGAGGCCGAGTTGCGCCGCCGTACGGCCCTGTCGTGAGAGCTGACGAACCCTTTGCGGGGCCCTGTCCCAGATGTGGCCCCACGCGGGATGATTCGAAGGTCCCCGGTGGTTGTGGTAGTGTAGCTCTCTGATCGGTCCGGCATGTTTGCTGGACGCGCAAGCGGAGGTCTCCCTCCCACCCGGGTCGCCGAAAGGTGGCCGGGTCCAGGATCACGCCGGACTACTCCGGGGAGCTCGAGGCCACGAAGCCACAGAGCTCAGTGGCCCCGCATGCGCGACGTGCGGGGCTTTTCGCATTCGAAGGGAACGCGTAAAGCCCCAGTACGACGAGCACGTAGGGATCGCAAACCTAGGAGGCCCCATCAGCACTGAGCCCCGCATCAACGAGCGTATCCGAGTTCCCGAGGTTCGCCTCGTGGGCCCGAACGGCGAGCAGGTCGGCATCGTCTCGATTCACGATGCCCTCAAGCTCGCCCAGGAGGCCGACCTCGACCTCGTCGAGGTCGCGGCCACGGCTCGACCGCCCGTGTGCAAGCTCATGGACTACGGCAAGTTCAAGTACGAGTCCGCGATGAAGGCGCGCGAGGCGCGCAAGAACCAGGCGCACACGATCATCAAGGAGATCAAGCTCCGGCCGAAGATCGACCCGCACGACTACGAGACCAAGAAGGGTCACGTGGTGCGGTTCCTCAAGGCGGGAGACAAGGTCAAAGTCACGATCATGTTCCGCGGACGCGAGCAGTCCCGGCCGGAGCTCGGCTTCCGGCTGCTGCAGCGGCTGGCGGAGGACGTCCAGGAGCTCGGCTTCGTGGAGTCCCACGCCAAGCAGGACGGCCGTAACATGATCATGGTGATCGGTCCGCACAAGAAGAAGGCCGAGGCCAAGGCCGAAAAGGCCGCAGCCAAGGCGCAGCGTGGCGACGAGGAGCCTTCCCCACGGGAAGCGTGACCCGCAGTTGGGGTTAGCCTTGACAACAAACCCCAGCAGCCACCGGCAGACGAAGGACGCCGCGACCGGGTCGGCCACCACCGGCCCGGCCACCGGCACGACCAAACGAGGAGAGACGGCGACATGCCGAAGATGAAGACGCACAGCGGTGCGAAGAAGCGGTTCCGGCTCACCGGCACCGGCAAGATCAAGCGTCGCCGTGCCAACCGCGCGCACTACAACGAGTGGAAGTCGTCCACGCTGACGCGCCGTCTCAAGAACGAAGTCGTCCTTTCCGACGCCGATTCCAAGAAGATCAAGAAGCTGCTCGCCAAGTAGCGCGAACCCCCGGGGAGAAGAAACATGGCACGCGTGAAGCGGGCGCTCAACGCCAAGAAGAAGCGCAAGGTCGTTCTCGAACGGGCCGCGGGTTACCGTGGTCAGCGGTCGCGGCTCTACCGCAAGGCCAAGGAGCAGATGCTCCACTCGATGACGTACGCCTACCGGGACCGCAAGGACCGCAAGGGCGCCTTCCGTCGTCTGTGGATTCAGCGCATCAATGCCGCCGCCAGGCAGAACGGCATGACGTACAACCGTCTCATCCAGGGTCTGCGCCTGGCCAACATCGAGGTCGACCGTAAGATCCTTGCCGACCTCGCGGTCAACGACAGCCAGACCTTCGCCACGCTCGTCGAGGCCGCCAAGAAGGCGCTGCCGGCGAACGTGAACGCTCCGGCCGCGAGCTGAAGCGCATTGCCTTAACCGAGGGGCCCACCGATGCCGGTGGGCCCTTTGCTGTCTGCACGACGGGGGAGACGGGGAGTTGATCTGATGGCCGGGTCCGAGCTGACCAACGTGAGATCGCCGCGGGTCAAGGCGGCCCGGCGGCTCACGAAGCGTGCCTTCCGCGAGCAGGACCGCCGGTTCCTGGCCGAGGGGCCGCAGGCGGTGCGTGAGGCGCTCAAGCTCGACGGCGTGACGCTGGAGCTGTTCAGCACGGCCGAGGCCGAGCTGCGTCACCCCGAGCTCATCACCGAGGCCACGCTCCAGGGCGTTCCCGTCCACCGCGCCAGCGGCGAGGTCATGTCGGAGCTGTCGCAGACCGTGACCCCGCAAGGGCTGGTGGCCGTCTGCCGGCTCGTCCACGTGCCGCTGGAGGAGGGCCTGCGGGGGGAGCCGCGGCTGGTCGCGATGCTCGCGCACGTGCGCGACCCCGGCAACGCCGGCACGGTGCTGCGGGCGGCCGACGCCGCCGGCGCCGACTCGGTCGTCTTCACCGACGCCTCCGTCGACCCGTACAACGGCAAGTGCGTGCGCGCGAGCGCAGGAAGTCTTTTCCATCTGCCCGTCGTCATCGGTGCACCTGTCGGGGCCGCCGTGCGTCAACTCAGGGAGCGGGGCATGCGCGTGCTGGCGGCCGACGGCGCGGGCAAGCACACGCTCGACGATGTCGATCTTTCGGGACCGACCGCGTGGATCTTCGGCAACGAGGCCTGGGGGCTTCCGGAGGAGATACTCGCCGAGGCGGACGATGTGGTGCGCGTGCCCATCTACGGACAGGCCGAAAGCCTGAACCTGGCCACCGCCGCGGCGGTATGCCTTTACTCCTCGGCCAGGGCGCAGCGAGTGCCCTAGGGGGCCGGAAACCCGCTATTGTCGGCGTTGTAGGCGGAGGAGGCGAGGTCGTGCACGGCGCAGACGGCGAGGAGCGGCTGGTGGCCGCCTCGTGCACGATAGCCATCGACGACCTCCCCGACGGCCTCGTCGTGGCCGACCGTTACGGCTGCGTGCTGGCCGTCAACCGCGCCGCCGCCCGCCTCACCGGCGTCACGATGGAGCGCGCGCTCGGCAGGCACATGAGCGACGTCTTCCCGTTCCGCGACCACGACGGGCGCGACTGGTGGAAGGCGCTCGACCCCGAGGGCGGGCTGCGCACCCGCGTGCGGGTGCCCGAGCGGCCGCTGCACCTGCCGGGCGGGCAGGAGCTCTACGTCGCGGCCCGGCTCCTGCGCGAGCCCGAGCGCGGCGGCGAGGTCGAGCGCGTGACGATCACCCTGCGCGACGGCGGCGCCCGCGCCCGGCTGGAGCGCAGCCGCGCCGACCTGGTCTCCACCGTGGCCCACGAGCTGCGCTCGCCTCTCACCAGCGTCAAGGGGTTCACCGCGACCCTGCTGGCCAAGTGGTCGCGCTTCACCGAAGAGCAGAAGCTCGTCATGCTCGAGACCGTCAACAACGACGCCGACCGCGTCACCCGGCTCATCACCGAGCTGCTCGACGTCTCCCGCATCGAGTCCGGCCGGCTGGAGGTGCGCCGCCAGGTCGTCGACCTGCCCGCGCGGGCGCGCCGGCTCATCGCGGGGCGCGTGGCGGCCGGCGAGCCGGAGGAGCGTTTTCGCCTCGTCGTCGGCGACGATCTCCCCGAAACGTGGCTTGACCAGGACAAGATCGACCAGATCCTGGGTAACCTGGTGGAAAACGCGGTGCGCCACGGGCGCGGCACCGTGACAATCGAAATCGAGTCCGTCGGATGGGGAGTTGCCGTGTCGGTGCGCGATGAGGGCGAGGGCATCGAGCCCGAGCTGGCCCCGCGCGTCTTCAGGCAGTTCTGGCGGGGTGGCAACAGCCGCCGCCGCGGCGGCACCGGGCTCGGCCTGTTCATCGTGAAGGGCCTGGTCGAAGCGCACGGCGGCACGATCATCGTGCAGCGCGCGCCCGAGGGCGGGGCGGAGTTCCGATTTACCGTGCCCACCGGCACGCCCGACTTCGCGACGCCGTAGCGCGCGAGTCGGCCCCGGTGGGCGGGCCCCACTAGACTCTTTTCCGCTCAAGCCCTGGATACGGAGCTCACTCTTGTCTGACTACGACCCCGTCGAGGTGACACCGTTGCATGCCGACGAGGTGTCCCGCATGGAGGCCGACGCCATCGCGGCGATCAAGGCCGCCGCCGACCTCGACGCACTCAAGCAGGCCAGGCTGGCGCACGCGGGTGACCGTTCGCCCATCGCCCTGGCCAACCGCGAGATCGGCGCGCTGCCGCCGGCCGCCCGCGCCGAGGCCGGCAAGCGCGTCGGCACCGCCCGCAAGGCGATCAACGAGGCGCTGGCCGCCCGCCAGTCCGAGCTGGAGGCCGAGCGCGACGCCCGGGTGCTCGTCGAGGAGACCGTCGACGTCACCCTGCCGTGGGACCGCCGCCCGCGCGGCGCCCGCCACCCGCTGACCACGCTGCAGGAGCGCATCGCCGACGCGTTCGTCGCCATGGGGTACGAGGTGGCCGAGGGGCCCGACCTCGAAGGCGAGTGGTTCAACTTCGACGCGCTCAACATCGCCAAGGACCACCCGGCCCGCAGCGAGCACGACACGTTCTTCGTGGGGTCCACCGACTCCGGCATGGTGCTGCGCACCCAGACGTCGCCGGTGCAGGTGCGGGCGCTGCTGCAGCGTGAGCTCCCGGTCTACGTGATCTCGCCGGGCAAGACCTTCCGCACCGACGAGCTCGACGCCACCCACACCCCGGTCTTCCACCAGACCGAGGGGCTGGCCGTCGACGAGGGCCTGACGATGGCCCACCTCAAGGGCACGCTCGACCGGTTCGCGGAGGTGATGTTCGGCAAGGGCATCACGACCCGGTTCCGGCCCAACTACTTCCCGTTCACCGAGCCGTCCGCCGAGATGGACCTGAAGTGCTTCGTCTGCCGCGGCGCCTCGGCGATCCCCGGCAACCCGCCTTGCCGTACGTGCAAGTCGGAGGGCTGGATCGAGTGGGGCGGCTGCGGCATGGTCAACCCGCGCGTGCTGATCGCGTGCGGCGTCGACCCGGCGCGCTACTCCGGCTTCGCGTTCGGCATGGGCATCGAGCGGACGCTGATGTTCCGCCACAACGCCGAGGACATGCGTGACATGGTCGAGGGCGATGTGCGCTTCACCCTCCCGTTCGGAATGGAGATCTGATGAAGGTCCCGCTTTCCTGGCTGCGGGAGTACGCCGATCTCCCGGCGGTCACCGCCCACGAGGTGGCCGACAAGCTCACCGCGGCCGGGCTCAAGCTCGAGTCGATCACCTCGCACGGCCATGACGTCAAGAACGTCGTCGTCGGCGAGGTCCTCGAGATCGAGGAGCTGACCGGCTTCAAGAAGCCGATCCGGCACTGCAAGGTCGAGACCGGCGAGGCCGAGCCGCGGATGATCGTCTGCGGTGCCACGAACTTCGCCGTCGGCGACCGGGTGCCCGTCGTGCTGCCCGGCGGCGTGCTGCCCGGCGGGTTCGCGGTCGGGGCGCGCAAGACGTACGGGCGCATGTCCGAGGGCATGATCTGCTCCGAGCGCGAGCTCGGGCTGGGCGACGACCACAACGGCATCATGGTGCTGCCCGCCGGCACGCCCATCGGCACCGACGTGGTCGAGCTGCTGCAGCTGCGCGAGGACGTGATCGAGCTGGAGATCACGCCCGACATCGGTTACGCCCTGTCGATCAGGGGTGTGGCGCGCGAGGCGGCGACGGCGTTCGGGGTGGCCTTCCGCGACCCCGCCGACGTCGAGCTGCCCACCGCGGCCGAGCCGGCCTGGCCGGCCTCCATCGGCGACCCGACGGCGTGCGACCGGTTCGTGCTGCGTGAGGTGACCGGGTTCGACCCGGCCGCCCAGACCCCGCTGTGGATGCGCGTACGCCTCACGCGGGCCGGCATGCGTCCCGTGTCGCTGGCCGTCGACGTCACCAACTACCTGATGCTGGAGCTGGGGCAGCCGCTGCACGCGTTCGACCGGGAGAAGCTCACCGGCGAGATCGTCGTACGGCGGGCCGCGGCCGGTGAGCGGCTGGAGACGCTCGACCACGTGGTGCGCGAGCTCGACCCCGACGACATCCTCATCACCGACCAGTCGGGGCCGATCTCGCTGGCCGGCACGATGGGCGGCCTGGAGACCGAGATCTCCGGCTCCTCGACCGACATCGTCATCGAGGCGGCCCACTTCTCCGCGACCGGCATCTCCCGCGAGTCGCGCCGGCACGGGCTGGTGTCCGAGGCGTCCAAGCGGTTCGAGCGGGGCGTCGACCGTGAGCTGCCGCTCGTCGCCTCCTACAAGGCCGTGCGGATGCTGGCCGAGCTGGGCGGCGCGACCGTGCACCCGGGGGTCACCCACGCCGAGGTCGAGGTGTCGCCCGCGCGCATCGCGATCCCGGCCGGCTACCCGGGAGCCGTGGCGGGCGTGCCGTACTCGAAGGCGACCGTGGTGGCGCGGCTGGAGCACATCGGGTGCGTCGTCACCGACGGCGCCGACCCGGCCGTGCGGCAGGGCGGCGTCGACCCGACCGGCGTGGTGACCGGCGGCGCGCTGGCCGCCAAGCTGGCCGTCACCGGCGACGACATGATCACGGTGACGCCGCCGTCGTGGCGGCCCGACCTCACCGACCCCAACGACCTGGCCGAAGAGGTCATCCGGCTGGAGGGCTACGAGAACCTGCCGTCGGTGCTGCCCTCCGCCCCCGCGGGCGCCGGGCTCACCGAGGGGCAGCGGCTGCGCCGCCGGGTCGGCCGGGCGCTGGCCGAGGGCGGCTACGTCGAGGTGCTGAGCTACCCGTTCATCAGCCCCGCCGACCTCGACCGGCTGCTGCTGCCCGCCGCGGACGCGCGGCGCGTGGCCATGCGGCTGGCCAACCCGCTGTCGGAAGACGAGCCGCTGATGCGCACGACGCTGCTGCCGGGGCTGCTCAAGACCCTGGTGCGCAACGTCGGGCGTGGCTTCTCCGACGTGGCGCTGTTCGAGATGGGGCCGGTCTACCGGCCGCGCGAGGGCGCGCCCGAGGTGGCGCCGGTGCTCGGCGTCGAGCGCCGGCCGAGCGCCGAGGAGCTGGCCTCGATCGAGGCGGCGCTGCCCGACCAGCCGCTGCGGGTCGCGGCGGTGCTGGCCGGGGAGTTCGAACGGTCCGGCTGGTGGGGCGCGGGCCGCGCGGCCTCGTGGGCCGACGCGGTGCAGGCCGCGCGCCTGGTCGCGGGCGAGGCCCGGGTGGAGCTGTCCGTCAGCGCCGACCAGCACGAGCCCTGGCATCCCGGCCGGTGCGCCGCGCTCTACGTGGGCGACACGCTGGTGGGGCACGCCGGTGAGCTGCACCCGCGGGTCATCGAGGCGTACGGGCTGCCGCCGCGTACGGCCGCGATGGAGCTGGAGCTGTCGCGGCTGGAGGCGGTCATGCCCGGGCCGGTCGAGACCCCCGCGGTGTCGGCCTACCCGGTGGCCACGCAGGACGTCGCGCTGGTCGTGCCCGACTTCACGCCGGTGGCCGACGTGGAGGCCGCGCTGCGCGACGGGGCCGGTGAGCTGCTGGAGTCGATCCGGCTGTTCGACGTGTACACCGGGGAGCAGGTGGGCGAGGGGAACAAGTCGCTCGCCTACACCATGCGGTTCCGGGCGGGCGACCGTACGCTGACGGTCGAGGAGACGACGGCGGCGCGGGACGCGGCGGTGGCGCTGGCGGCCGACCGCGTGGGCGCCCAGCTCCGCACCTGATCGACGACGGGGCGCCGGGGCGGTCGTGAGACCGCTCCGGCGCTCGCGGTCAGATGTCGTCGATCCCGGTCAGGTCGATGTCGAGGTCGAACGGGACCGCGAACTTGAGCCGGGCGTGGTGGCGGCCGGTGAGGGCGTAGCCACGGGTGACCGGGTCGAGCTCGTAGACGTGGACGATGGGTTTGTCGGAGTGGTTCTTGACGCGCCAGAAGTGAGGGATCGCCGCTTCCGCGTAGAAGGTCTGGTGGGCGCGCTTGCCGGCTTCGGCGTGGATCACGCAGAGGTCGGGCTCCGGACGTTGGTCCTTGGCGAGGATGACGCTCATGTCCCTGCGTACTCGTAGATCCGCAGGTGTCGCGCGTCGCACTTCGGCTTCGGGGTGCGAGACGACCCGCATGTGGGAGGAGGCTTGGGGCCCGCGAACACCAAGCTTCCGTCGATTAGGTGAAGAGGGCGGTCCCATGAGGCAGTTGCTGGTGTTCGGTGAGCGGGATGACGCCGAAGAGGTCGCCGAGACGCTGGGGGAGTGGTTTCCCGAGCTGGGTGAGCCGCGGGTGGTGCGGGAGACGCTGGCCGGGGAGGACGACGCCGAGGACGCCCAGTGGCTGGTCGTCGTCGAAGGGGTGGACGAGAGCCGGCTGAGCAAGGTGGACGAGCTGGTGGAGCGGTACGACGGGTGGCGGGAGTCCGGCTGACGCGAGTGTGGCTCTTGTTCGGGTGAGGGTGCTTCGCTTGTCTCATCTGAAGGTTGGTTCAGGAGAGCCACTGGCCCGTCTGCTTCTGCTGACTTGCGGGTGGTGAGTTCGTCGGTGGCGAACGGCGTTCATCGGCCGCGAACAACGGCCTGGGCGGGTGGTGGCCGGTGGGAGGG
>NZ_POUD01000288.1 GCF_003236395.1 Nonomuraea aridisoli
GGTCTGATTCGGGGGGCTTCTCTGGGGGAGATCCGCGGTTGTCGGCACCCGCAGGTCCCAGGATGGGT
Organism: Nonomuraea aridisoli; assembly: GCF_003236395.1. Lineage (GTDB taxonomy): Bacteria > Actinomycetota > Actinomycetes > Streptosporangiales > Streptosporangiaceae > Nonomuraea > Nonomuraea aridisoli. The sequence goes on from NZ_POUD01000288.1 coordinate 69, forward strand.
GAGAATGAAGTGTGAGCGAACAGCACCTTTCGGCGGAGGCTGCCCGATGAGTCGCACCAGGGCCCGCGTCTCCGCTCCCGACCAGGCCTGTGTCGCCGCGGTCGATCTGGCGCGTGCCGCGGCCGAGGAGCTCGCGCGCCCGGGTGAGCCCGGTGAGCACCTCGGTTACGAGAGCGAAGGCGACCGGATCGTCACCCACTACTTCGCCTGCCTCGACCGGGCCTACCGCGGCTGGCGCTGGGCCGTCACCGTCACGCGCGCCTCGCGCGCGAAGAAGGTGACGGTCAGCGAGGCCGTCCTGCTGCCCGGCACCGGCGCGCTGCTGGCGCCCGAGTGGCTGCCGTGGAGCGAGCGGCTGCGCCCCGGCGACCTCGGCGTGGGCGACCTGCTGCCCACCCCCGAGGACGACGACCGGCTCGTCCCCGGTTTCACCGACACCGCCGACGACGCCGAGCATCAGACGGTTTTCGAGTACGGCCTGGGCCGAGCACGTGTGCTCTCGGCCATCGGCAAGGACCGGGCGGCCAGGCGCTGGCACTCGGGCGAGCACGGGCCGCATACACCGATCGCACACGCCGCTCCCGCGCAGTGCTCCACCTGCGGCTTCTACTGGCAGCTCGCGGGCAGCTTGCGGCAGATGTTCGGAGTCTGCACTAACGAGTACGCCCCCGACGACGGCAAGGTGGTGGCCGCCGACCACGGCTGCGGCGCCCACTCCGAGGCCGCGGTGCTGCCGCCGCCCGTGGAGCAGGCCATCCCCATCCTCGACGACCTCGGCTACGACCTCATGGAGGAGGAGGCCGGATCGGTCGACGAGTCCGCCTCGGAGGAGCTCGGGCATTCGTGATCTGAGTGTCGGTGAAGGCCGCTACCCTACGGTGGCCCCAGACCCACAACCAGGATCGTGATAGATGAGCGACACCTACGGCACTGACCGGATGCGAGCGGCCGTCCTCGCCGCGTGGACGGCCTCGCCCGCCAGGTTCCGCGAAGACGCCAACGCGGAGGAGGACTTCGCGCTCGGCGGTTACCGCGACCGGCTGATCGTCGAGCTGGCCCAGAACGCCGCCGACGCGGCCCTGCGGGCGGGCGTGCCGGGAGTGCTGCGGCTGACGCTGCGGGGCGACATGCTGACCGCCGCCAACACCGGCGCCCCGCTCGACGCCACCGGCGTGGAGAGCCTGTCCACGCTGCGGGCCTCCGGCAAGCGTGACGAGAGCGGCGCGGCGGGCCGGTTCGGCGTCGGCTTCGCGGCGGTGGTCTCCGTCTGCGACGCGCCCTCCATCGGCTCGCGCGGCGTCGGAGCCGTGCGCTGGTCCCGTACGGAGACGGCGGCGCTGGTCGCCGAGATCACCGAGCTCGCGGGCGAGCTGGCCGGGCGGGGCGGCCACGTGCCGCTGCTGCGGCTGCCGTTCGACGAGCCGCCGCCCATCGACGTTCCCGAGGGGTTCGACACGATCGTCCGGCTGCCGCTGCGCGACCGGGCCTGCGTCGAGGCGGTGCGGCGCATGCTGGCCGAGACCAGCCCGGCGCTGCTGATCGGCATGCCCGCGCTCGAGGTCATCGAGATCGACGTCGAGGGCGAGAGGCGCGAGGTGGTCGGCGACGGCTGGCACGTCGTGTCCGACTCGGGCGAGTTCACCCCCGAGGAGGTGAGCCGGCTCTTCGCCGACCGGCCCACCGAGGAGCGGGCGCGCCCCTTCTGGTCGCTGCGCTGGGCGGTGCCCGTCACCGGCACGGGCGAGCCGGGGCCGCTGCCCGAGACCGTGCCGCCCGTGGTCCACGCGCCCACGCCCAGCGACGAGCCGCTCGACCTGCCCGCGCTGCTGATCGCGTCGTTCCCGATGGCCACCGACCGGCGCCACGTCGCCAAGGGGCCGCTCGCCGACTTCCTGGTGGAGCGGGTGGCCGACGCCTACGTCCGGCTGCTGCGCGAGCTGCCGCGCACGCCGAAGCTGCTCGACCTCGTGCCCTCCATGCTGGGCAAGGGCGAGCTCGACGCCCGCATCCGCCGCGCCGTGCTCGCGCGGCTGCCGGCCACGCCGCTGCTGCCCGCGCTGTCGGCGCCCGCGCCGGCCGTGCAGACGCCGTCGTTCGCCGAGGTGCCGGTCTACGAGCCCGACGCCGAGTGGCTGGTGGAGCATCCGGCGCGCGAGCCCGAGGGCGACGGCTGGGTGGTCGCGGGCCGGGAGGCGGCCGTGGTGCCGTCCGCGACGGCGGAGCTGCTGGAGACGGTCGCCGACTTCGTCCCCGGGCTGCTGCCCGCGGGCTGGCCCGCCCGCCACCCCGCCATGGCCGCGCTCGGCGTGCGCAGGGTCGAGCTGGCCGACGTGGTCGACCTGCTGTCGGGGGAGGCCGTCGAGGCGCGCGAGCCGTCGTGGTGGCGCTCTCTCTACGACGTGCTGCCCGCCGACGACCCCGAGTCGCTCGGCGCGCTGCCGGTGCCGCTGACCGACGGGCGGCTCGTCCGCGGGCCGCGCGGCACGCTGATCCTCACCGACGGGGGCGCCGACCTCGACCTGACGCCGCTCGGGCTGCGCATCGTGCATCCGGAGGCGGCCCACCCGGCGCTGCTGCGGCTCGGCGCGGCCGAGGCCACGCCGCGTACGATCCTCGACGACCCGCTGACCAAGGCGGCCGTCGCGCAGTCGCTCGACAGCCCCGACCCCGGGCCGGTGGCGCGGGCGGTGTTGTCGCTGGTCGGCGCGGCGGGGCTGGCTCCCGGCGAGGCGCCCTGGCTGGCCGAGCTGGCGCTGCCCGGCGCCGACGGCGAGCTCTACCCGGCGGGCGAGCTCATGCTGGCCGACGGCGCGCTGGCCGGGCTGCTGGAGGCCGACACCCATCTCGGGGTGGCGGCGTCCGAGCTGGAGGAGACCTACGGCGCGCGGGTGCTGGCGGCGGCCGGGGTGCTCGACGGGTTCGCGATGGTGCACGAGTCCGACGTGCTGCTCGACCCCGACGAGTGCGACCACGACCTCGACGGCGAGGCCGAGTGGCTCGACCACGTGCTCGACCTGCTGCCCGACCTCGACGTGCCGCCGCTGGTGCCCGAGTTCACCGCCGTGCGCGACCTGGAGCTGGTGGCCGACTGGCCGGCCGCGCTGGAGCTGCTGACCAGGCCGCCGCTGCGCGCCGCCCTCCACCCGCTGCGGGTCGAGGGCGTGGAGGTGCCGTCCTACACCGCGTGGTGGCTGGCCCACCACCCCGTGCTCGGCGGGCGCAGGCCGCTGGAGCTGCGGCTGCCCGGGGCCGACCCGGTGCTGCAGGGCCTCTACGCCGACGCGCCCGCGGGTCTCGACGAGGCGGCGCTGGCGATGCTCGGCGTCCGTACGACGCTGGCCGAGCTGCTGGCCTCCCACGGCGGGCCGGAGGAGCTGCTCGACCTGATGGCCGAGGAGTCGATCGAGGTCGACCGGGCCCAGTTGCGCGCGTTGTGGATCGCGCTGGCCGCCGTCGACCCGTCGCGGGTGGCGCCGCCGTCGCGGGTGCGGGCGGTGCTGGGCGGCTCGATCGTGGTGGCCCCGGCCGACGACGCGGTCGTGGTGGAGGCGCCCGACCTGCTGCAGCTCGTCACCGACCGGCCGCTGGTGCTGGCCCCGTACGACCTGGCCGAGGCGTTGTCGGAGCTGCTCGACCTGCCGCTGGCCGGTGAGCTCACGCCGGGCGAGGTCACCTCCGAGGGGGTGGTGCGGCCGGTGCCGCCCGAGGTGCGGTCGCTGCTGCCCACCGCGCCCGAGACGTACGTCGAGCACGACAAGCTGCTGGTCGACGGGGTGGCGTGCGCGTGGCGCTACTTCGAGGGCGCGGTGCACTGCACGGGCGTCGACGGGCTGGCGCGCGGCCTGGCCTGGGCCACCGGGCAGTGGAACGACCGGCTCGCGGTGGCGGCGCTGCTGCGCGACCCGGCCGCGGTGCCGCTGCTGCTGGCCGAGGCGGACCTGTCCTGAGCCGGCGAACCGCTGTGTGACGGGTCGCCCTGTCAGGGGCGGCCCGGTGGCGTCAGCGGCGGCGGCGGACCAGCCACAGACCGAAGAAGCCGAAGGCGATCCCTGTCACGCACGTCCAGATCCACCACGTGTTCTCCGGGGCGGGGCGGAAGAGCAGCAGGAAGATCAGGGCGGCGGCCCACACGGCGGTCCCGGCGGCGACGGCGACGGTGTCGTTGGTCTTGATCGGCTCCGGGTCGGGATGCCACTGCTGCTTCACGTGTCCAGACTAGCTTCCAATCGGGTCTCGATCCCATTACTGACTCTTTTCGCAGGTCACCGCAACTGTCACTCTTCGCCGCGTGAGCGACACACGTAGCGCAATCGACCGATACTTCTCAATCTCCGCACGAGGTTCGACCTTCTCCCGTGAGATCCGGGGCGGCCTCGCCACCTTCTTCACGATGGCCTACATCGTGGTGCTGAACCCCCTCATCATCGCCAACGGACAGGACGTGGAAGGCCAGTTCATCGGCGACGGGACCGCCCCCAACGTGGCGCTCGTCGCGGCCGGCACGGCGTTCGTCGCGGGCGTGATGACGATCCTCATGGGCGTCGTCGGCCGCGTGCCGTTCGCGATGGCGGCCGGGCTCGGGCTCAACGCCTTCGTCACCTTCAACATCGCCAGCGTCATGACCTGGGAAGAGGCCATGGGCCTGGTCTTCCTGGAGGGGATCATCATCGCCCTGCTGGTGCTGACCGGCCTGCGCACGGCGATCTTCCACGCCATCCCGGCCCAGCTCAAGACCGCCATCAGCGTGGGCATCGGCCTGTTCATCGCGCTGATCGGGTTCGTGGACGCCGGCTTCGTGCGCAGGGCCGAGGGCACGCCGCTGGAGATGGGCATCGCCGGCAACCTCACCTCGTGGCCGATCCTCGTCTTCGTCCTCGGCCTGCTGGCCACGGCGGCGATGGTGGCGCGCAAGGTCAAGGGCGCCATCCTCATCGGCATCGTGGGCACGACCGTCCTGGCGATCATCGTCGAGGCGATCGCCAGGGCGGGCAGCGCCTCGCCGGAGAACCCGGGTGGCTGGCAGCTGAACCGTCCGGTCCTGCCCAGCGAGCCCTTCGCCTTCCACAACCCGCTCACGCTGTTCACCGAGTTCGACCCGTTCGGCGGGTTCGTCCGGGTGGACCTGCTGCTGGCCGGGCTGTTCGTGTTCACGCTGCTGATCACGGACTTCTTCGACACCATGGGCACGGTCGTGGGCGTCGGCCGCCAGGCGGGCCTGGTCGGCGAGGACGGCGCGCTGCCGCGTACCAAGCAGATCCTGCTCGTCGACTCGATCGGCGCGGCGGCGGGCGGCGCGGGCTCGGTCTCCTCCAACACCACCTACATCGAGTCGGCCGCCGGCGTCGGCGAGGGCGCACGGACCGGCCTGGCGAGCGTGGTCACCGGCCTGCTCTTCCTCATCGCGATCTTCTTCGCGCCGCTCGTGACGATGGTGCCGTACGAGGCCGCCGCCCCCGCTCTCGTGGTCGTCGGCTTCCTCATGATGACGTCGATCCGCGACATCGACTGGAACGACTACGAGATCGCGATCCCCGCGTTCCTCGCGATCGTCGTCATGCCGTTCACCTACTCGATCTCGAACGGCATCGGCGTCGGCTTCATCACGTACGTGCTGATCAAGCTCGTGAGAGGGCGGGCGCGGGAGATCCACCCGCTGCTGTGGGGTGTCACGGCGCTGTTCCTCCTGTACTTCGCCATCGGCCCGATCAAGATCCTCTTCGGGCTCTCCTAGCAGCGCTCCGGCGATGATCGCCCGGAATCCGTCACACCCGAAGCCGCCTCATGCGCACGCATGGGGCGGCTTCGGGTATCAAAGGGTGAGACGTTTAACGTTGGGAAATATCTTGAGTTCCCCTATAGTTAGCAAAGGTAATGACTCATGCTAACCAGAACCCCATCCAAGACGGACCTGCGCAGCGACGCGGGTCTCGCTTCGGCCTTGCGCGTTTCGCTGGCAAGGCTCAACAGGCGTCTGCGGCGCCAGGCGGCGGCGCACTCGCTGACGCCCACGCAGTTCGCGACGCTCGCCGCGGTGGATCGGCATTCCGGGATAACCCCCGGCGAATTGGCCGAGCTCGAGAAAGTGCAGCCGCCCTCGATGACGCGCGTGATCGCGGCCCTCGAGGAGCGCGGCCTGGTCGCCCGCACCCCGCATCCGACCGACCGGCGCCAGGTGAGCGTGTCGGTGACCGAGGCCGCCGAGAAGCTGCTGAAGGAGGAGCGGCGGCGCAAGGAGGCGTGGCTGACACAGCGGCTGAAGGAGCTGTCGCCGGAGGAGAGGTCGATACTCAGGCAGGCGGCGCCGATCCTGGAGAAGCTCAGCAAGATCTAGAGCCCGAAGAACCCAAGACCGGGATGTTCCGGTCGCTCAAGATTCCCAACTACCGCATGTACGCGGCCGGGAGCATCGTCACCAACACGGGCACCTGGCTGCAGCGCACCGCCCAGGACTGGCTGGTGCTCGACCTGACCAACGGCAGCGCATCGGCGCTCGGCACGGCCACCGCACTGCAGTTCCTGCCGATGCTGCTGTTCGGGATGTTCGGCGGCGTGATCGCCGACCGCTACCCCAAGCGGCCCATCCTCGTCACGGCCCAGACCCTCATGGGCCTGCTGGCCCTCACCCTCGGCGCGCTGACGCTGACGGGCTCCGCCCAGGTCTGGCACGTGAACCTGATGGCGTTCCTGCTCGGCATGATCTCCTGTGTGGAGGTGCCGACGCGGCAGGCGTTCGTGGTCGAGATGGTCGGACGGGGCGACCTGCCCAACGCGATCGCGCTCAACAGCTCCATCTTCAACCTGGCCCGCGTGGCCGGTCCGGCGCTGGCCGGCGTGCTGATGCACCTGCTCGGCGGTCCCGGGCCGCTCTTCGTGCTGAACGCACTGAGCTTCCTCGCCGTGATCGCCAGCCTGGTCTTCATGCGCTCGTCCGAGCTGAACCCGGCCGAGCCCGTGCCCAGGGCCAAGGGACAACTCCGCGAGGGCCTGCGCTACGTGCTGCGGCGCGAGGAACTGCTCATGCCGGTGCTGCTCATCGGGTTCGTCTCGATGTTCTCGCAGTCGTTCTCCATGTCGATCGCGCTGATGGCCCGCGAGGTGTTCGGCGCCGACGCGTCGTCGTTCGGGCTGGCCTCCAGCATGTTCGCCGTGGGTGCGCTCGGCGGGGCGCTGCTCGCCGCGCGCCGGGCCCAGCCGACCAGGAAGGTGTTGTTCGCGGGGGCGCTCGGCTTCGGGCTGTTCCAGATCGCGACCGGGCTGGCCCCGTTCTACCCCGCCTACCTGGTGCTGCTCGTGCCCGCCGGGATCGCGCTGATCACGATCAACACGGCGGCGAACGCGAGCGTGCAGATGGCCACGTCCCCCGAGATGCGCGGACGCGTCATGGGGATCTACTTCCTGGTGTTCACCGGTGGGGCGCCGCTGGGCGCGCCGCTGGTCGGCTGGCTGTCCGACCTGGGCGGGCCCCGGGTCGGCGTGATCCTGTCCGGCGCGCTGGTGCTCGTGGGCACCGGCCTCGCGGTGGTCATGACACGCCTGATCGGCTCGCGGGTGCGCAAGCCAGCCCTCGCCGTCGCATGAGTCATGTCCCCGGCGGGCCGGTGCGCCGACCGGCCGGGGACGACGGCACAATCGGGGAACATGAGGTTGTTCGCGGCCGTGGTGCCGCCCGACGAGGTGCTGGACGAGATCGCGCGCGCGATCGCCCCCCACGTCGGGCAGGTGCCCGGCCTGCGCTGGCCCGACCGGGCCACCTGGCACATCACGCTGGGCTTCTTCGGCGAGGTGCCCGAGCCGGTGCTGCCCGAGCTGGAGGAGCGGCTGGCCCGCGCCGTACACCGCCATCCGGTCGCCCACCTGGCCTTCGACCACTTCGGCGCCTTCTCCTCGGCGCGCCGGGCGCGGGTCTTCTGGGTGGGCGTCACCGGCGACTCCATGGTGCGCCTGGCCGACTCGGTCAAGGCGGGCGCCCGGCGGGCCGGGGCCGCGCAGACCGACGAGAAGCGGTTCCACCCTCACCTCACGCTGGCCCGCGCCAAGACCGAGACGGACCTCCGCCCGCTGGTGGAGTCGCTGGAAGGGTTCAGCGGCTCGCCGTGGCGGGCGGAGCGCGTCCGTCTCGTACGCAGCCACACAGGACCCCAGGTGAGGTACGAGTCACTCGCCGAATGGGCGCTGGCACCCTCCGAGCGCGGCTAGGCTCCAGGTCGTGGATCGTCCTCGCCCCTGGTTGCTGCCGATCGTGCTCGGCCTGCTGCTGCTCATCGTCGTGGTGGGCGCCCTGCTCACCTGAGCGTCACCAGGCGTAGTCCTCCGGCGCCGTGCGGTGGCCCGGGAAGATCTCGTCGAGACGGGCCAGGGCGGCGTCGTCCAGGTCGATCTCCAGGGCACGCAGGCTCTCCTGCAGCTGCTCCATCGTGCGCGGGCCGATGATCGGCGCCGTGACCGCCCGCTGCTTCAGCAGCCAGGCCAGGGCCACGTTCGCCGGGTGCTCGCCCAGCTCGTCGCAGAGCTTCTCGTACTGCTCGATCTTGTCTCGGTGCTTGTCCAGCTGCTGGAGCATGTGGTCGGCGCCCGAGCGTCCCTTGTCCAGCTTGCGCAGCACGCCGCCGAGCAGGCCGCCCGCCAGCGGGCTCCACGGGATCACGCCGATCCCGTAGTCCTCGCACGCCGGCAGCACCTCCATCTCGACCGCGCGGGTGAGCAGGTTGTAGTGGGACTGCTCGCTCACCAGGCCCATGAACCGCCGCCGGGCCGCGCTCTCCTGCGCCTTGGCGAGATGCCAGCCGGCGAAGTTGGACGAGCCCACGTACAGGATCTTGCCCTGCTGTCGCAGGACCTCCATGGCCTCCCAGAACTCCTCGAACGGCGTGTTCCTGTCGACGTGGTGGGCCTGGTAGACGTCGATGTAGTCGGTCTGCAGCCGCTTGAGCGACGCGTCGCAGGCCCGCCGGATGTTGAGGGCCGACAGCCGCCGCTCGTTGGGCCAGTCGCCCATGTCGCCGTAGAGCTTGGTCGCGATGACCGTCCTCTCGCGGCGGCCGCCGCCCTGGGCGAACCACCGGCCGATGATGCGCTCCGTGACTCCCTCGCCTCTCTTGCCGCCGTAGGTGTTGGCCGTGTCGAAGAAGTTGAGGCCCAGCTCGTGAGCCCGGTCCATGATCGCGAAGGAGTCCTCTTCCGAGGTGCGGGGGCCGAAGTTCATGGTGCCGAGGCAGAGCGGGCTGACCAGCAGACCGCTGCGTCCGAGGTTCACGTAGTCCATGTGACTCACGATAAGAAGCTGGAGTGCGCTCCAGGCTATAGCGTTGGTTCATGATTTCGAACTATTCAGTTTCGTGATCGATCTCCTTCGCGCCGCCGTCCCCCTCTTCCTGGCGATGATCGCCGGGACGGTCGGCTCGCTGGTCGTCACCTCGGTGCTCGGCCACCACGACACCGTGACGCTCGCCGCCTTCGCGCTGGTCACGGCCGTGCTGAACCCGGCGAGCGCCGCCGTCCAGGGCGCGCTGCGCGGGCTCGGGCCGTTCGTGGCCCCGTACCGCGACGATCCAGGGGCGGCCGTGCCGGTCGTCCGCGACGCGCGCTGGCTCAGCATGGTCGCCGGGACGTTCGGCGCGCTCGCGGTGCTGAGCGTGCCGCTGCTCGCGGGCGCCACCGGAGTGCCCGGCGAGGTCGTCCGCGAGATGGGCGCGCTGCCCTGGTTCCTCGCGGTCTACCTGCTGGTCTTCGCCTCCACCGGAGGCACGAGCACCATCCTGGTCGCGCTCGGGCGGCCGCGTAACGTGCTGTGGCCGACCCTCGTCTACGCCGTCGGGCTGGGCGGGCTGTCCGCCCTGCTGGTGCCGTCGCTCGGGCTGACGGGGGTCGGCATCGCCTGGGCGGTCTCGGGCGTGGTGGCCGCGGCCGTGGCCGCCGGCCTCCTGCGACGCGCGCTCGGACGGCCCGTCGGGCAGGCGCGGCCCCGGGTGCGGGAGATCGCCACGCTGGCCAGGGTCAGCGTCCCGCTGGCGGGGACGGTGCTGATCAAGTTCGGGGTGCTGGCGGTCGTCACCTTCGCGGCCGGCTCCACCGGGGCACGCGACACGGCCGCGCACGCCGTGCTCACCACGCTCACCGGCCTCGTCATGATGGTCGGGCTCTCCGTCGCGCAGGTCTCGGTGCCCGAGGTCGCCCGCGCCACCGACCCGGCCGGGGCGCGCCGGGCCGGCCGCACCGCGGCGCTGCTCGCCGTCATGGGGACGCTCGTCGTGGCCGGCCTGCTGCTCGCCTTCGGGCAGCCGCTGGTGGGGCTGTTCACCGCCGACCCGGCGGTGCTGTCGCGCGTGCTCGGGTTGCTGCCGCTGATGTTGCTCGCCTCGGTGCTCGACGCGGCCCAGGCCGTGCGGGGTTTCGGTCTCACCGCGCTCAAGCGCTCGTCGGCCAGCCTGCTGTTCTTCGCCATCGGGTACGGGCTGCTCGTCGTGGCCGCCGTTCCCGTGGCCCGTACGTGGGGGATCACCGGGTTGTGGACGGCCATGGCGGTGGCCAACGGGCTCCTGCTCGTGCTCCAGGGCGCCGGCTTCCACCGCCACAGCGCCCGGGTCGGCGCGGGGGATCACGTCGCGGGCTGACCGGTGGGGCATGATGGCGGCGTGGGGGAAGTCGTGATCCGGATGCTCGCCGTCGTGGCGGCGCTCTGCCTGCTGCCCGCCGCCCCGGCCTGGGCGGCGCCCGACGACGAGCAGCCGCGGCGGGTGTTCACGTTCAAGGATCCGCAGATCACCGAGTCGAGCGGGCTCGCCGTGTCGCCGACGCGCGATGACGTCTACTACACCCACAACGACAGCGCCGCCACGCCGACGTTCTACGCCGTCGACGGTGAAGGGCGGACGCTGGCCACGTTCCAGGTGCGCGGGGCCGAGGCGCGCGACTGGGAGGCCATGGCCGCCACCCGCGACCCGGCGAGCGGGCGTGGGGTGCTCTGGTTCGCCGACATCGGCGACAACCTCGACGGCGCCTGGCCCGACATCTCCGTCTACAAGGTGATGGAGCCGCGTACGCTCGGCGACGCCACGCTGCCCGCCACCCGATACCGGTTCCGGTACGCGGACGGGGCTCGTAACGCGGAGGGCGTCATGGTGAACCCGAGGACCGGGCGGCTCTACGTGGTGTCCAAGGAGTTCGCCGGGTCGGTGTACGCCGCGCCGAAGCGGCTGCGGGCCGACCGGGTCAACGTGCTGCGCAAGGTGGCCAACGCGCCGCTCATGGCCACGGACGCCGCCTATGCTCCCGACGGCTCGTCGTACGTCGTCCGCACCTACTTCTCGGCGACCCTCTTCCGGCCCTCCGGGGAGCAGATCACCAGGGTGACGATGCCGGAGCTGGACCAGGCCGAGTCGATCACGTACACGCGTGACGGGGCGGCGCTGCTGACCGGCTCGGAGGGGGCGCGCAGCCCGGTCTACCGCGTCCCGATCCCGGCCGCCGCCCGCCCGTCGCCGACCCCC
>NZ_POUD01000289.1 GCF_003236395.1 Nonomuraea aridisoli
GGGCGGTGACGGCGCCCGCGCGGGGGCGTGGGCGTCCGCGTGATCCGGAGACCGACGCCGCCATCCTGCGGGCGGCGCTGGAGGTGTTCGTCGAGCGGGGCATCGAGGGGTTGAGCATCGAGCAGGTCGCCAAACGGGCCGGGGTCGGCAAGCTCACCGTCTACCGCCGCTGGGCCACCAAGGAGGAGCTCGTCTCCCAGGCGATCCAGACCATCGTGGGCGAGGAGCTGACGTTCTCGCTCGACGACCTCGACGCCCTGTCGCCGTACGAGATCACCGAGCGGGCGCTTCCTGCGGCGGCCGAGCTGGCCGCGAGCCCCGCGTACCGGGCGTTGATCGCCCGTATCCTGGGCTCCGCCGTGAGCCACCCGTCGCTGATGGCGGTGACCTGGGAGCGGTACATCCTGCCGCGCCGGAGGCTGGCCGCGTACCTGATCGAACGGGCCCGGCAGGAGGGCCTGCTGGCCCCGGACGCCGACGCCGACGTGCTGATCGACATGATGGTGGGCGCGGTCATGTACCGCGCGCTCCAGCCCGGCCCGCCCGACACCGCCGAGATGCTGCGCTACCTGCGCGCCGTCTACCGCCAGGCCGGCCTCCTCCCACCGGAGCCCTCCTGACGGCCGTGGCGCAGGCGTCATCGGGACGTAAGATCCGGCCTGCCCGCGCCGCTCTACGCTCGGCGCCATGAGGGCGATGCGAACGACGGCCGCGTTATCCGCGATCCTGCTGGCGACCGCGTGCGGCGGCGCGGCGCCGGCCGAGACGACGTTCTCCCCGCCGGCGTCCTCGTCCGCCGCCGGTGTGCCCGACGCGCTGCGGTTCTCCGCGAAGACGCTGGACGGGCGGGCCTTCGACGGCACGAGCCTGGCCGGCAAGCCGGTGGCCTTCTGGTTCTGGGCGCCGTGGTGTCCGAAGTGCCGCTCCGAGGCCCCCGCCGTCAAGGCCGCCGCCGCTGAGTACGGTGACGTGGCGTTCGTCGGCGTGGCCGGCCTGGACACCGAGCCGGCGATGAAGGACTTCGTCCAGAGCACCGGCACCGGGGACATCACCCACTTGTCCGACACCGAGGGAGCTGTCTGGACGAAGCTGGGCGTCAGCGCACAGTCCACGTTCGTGTTCATGAAGCCGGACGGATCCACCCTGAAGGCATGAGGTCCGCTCACCCGCGACAAGCTGGACGAGCACCTGCGCACCCTGCTCTCCCGGTGATGGAGCTGCCGCTCGCCCTCGCGGTGACCGCCGGCGCCGTGGCCGCCTTCAACCCGTGCGGCTTCGCGATGTTGCCCGCGTACCTGACGTTGCTGGTCAACGACGAGGGCGGCGGGCGGCCGGTCGTGCGGGCGCTGGTGCTCTCCGGCGCGATGACGGCCGGCTTCGTCACCGTCTTCGGGCTGTTCGGGCTGGCGGTGAGCGTGCTGGCCGTGTCGGTGGGGGCGTACCTGCCGTGGGCGACGATCGTCATCGGGCTGCTGCTGCTCGGGCTCGGCGTCTGGCTGGTGTCCGGGCGAGAGCTGATCGTGCGCGTCCCGGGGCTCGCCACCGGCCGCCCCACGACCGCGCCGCTCTCCCTGTACGGGTACGGCCTCTCCTACGCGGTCGCCTCCCTGTCCTGCACGGTCGGGCCGTTCCTGGCGGTCACCTCGGCCGCGTTGTCCGGCGCCGGGCCGGCCGGTGGGGCGGCGGCCTTCCTGGCGTACGCGCTCGGCATGGGCCTGGTCGTCACGGTCCTGTCGCTGGCGGTGGGCCTCGCCCGCGCCGCCGCGGTGGCCCGGCTGCGGCGGCTGCTGCCGTACGTCTCCCGAGCCGGCGGCGTCCTGCTCGTCCTGGCCGGCCTGTACGTCGCCTACTACGGCTGGTACGAGCTCCGCGTGCTGGCGGGGGCCGCCGCCGACGACCCGATCGTGGGCGCGGTCACGTCCGCCCAGTCCGCGCTCACCACCTGGCTCACGAACGCGGGCGCCGGCTGCCTCGCCGCGACCGCGGCAGTGCTCGCCGTTGCCGTCGGGCTCCACCGGAGATCGGGACGAAGCTAGGCTCCGCAGCGGCGCGCCGACCGCACGCACCACAAGGTCCGCACCACACCGAGCCGCGCCGTACGGCCCCCCTACCTTTCACCTCAGCTGCCTCGGCCAGGAATGCGGCCCTCATCCGAAGCGGAAACGCCTCCGCCGGAGGCGTATTGTCCGACAACCTGCTCTCGGGCATGATCACCTCATGCCTGGAGAACAGACGCTGGTTCGCACGCTGGCCGAGCTGTTGACGGATGTCGCGTGGTTCCTGGAATCGGCGGACGACTCGGCTGTCCATCCTGACGACGCGGTGAAGCAGTTGGAGTCGATGAGCCACAGGCTCGGCCTGTTGCCGTCAGAGGATCGGTTGACGTTGGTCGCGCTGATTCATGAGAGGGCGGAGTCGGAGGCCGAGCCTGGGTTCCGCGAGTTCCTGAAGACGTTCCCGGAGGCCGTCGGACTGCTCGATGAGGACGTCCGGAGGGATCAGGGGAAAAAGTGACGCCTGCGAAGGTCATGGAATTTTATCTGGGGCTTTTTGCGGCCGCCCTTGGCTCGCTGCTGTTTCTCGTATTCATGAGCTTTCTTCTTGGCATTCATGTAGGCGTTTCGTTGGGCAGCGCTCTTTCTGCGGTTGCAGGAGTGGTCGCGATGGTCAAGACCGGTCACAGGTATTTCTTCGCGGGCTGGCTTGTCGCGGTTGCCGTTCTCGGCGCTTACCTTACGGTCACGCTCTTCGTGAGCTGATGCGGGTCAGGCCCTGGGGATGACGTCTTCCGGCTCGGGGCGCCAGTCGGCCGGCGGGACCAGACCGGGATCCACCGACCGGGCGATCTCGTGCACGTTGCCCTGGGTGGGCAGCCCGGAGCCGAGATCGAGGAACTGGCGGATGCCCGCCTCGGCGGCCATGCGGTGGACGACCAGGCGGATGAAGGCCCGGTTGGACAGGCCGGCCTCGCGCGCCTCGGGGGCGATCGTGAGCGCCTCTTCGGCGACCTTGCGGTCCACCTCGTGGTTGTGCGCCCCGCCGAGGAATTAGTCGTACACGCGGGCGATGCTCGGTGTGGTGGGATCGATTCCGGGAGGTACGTCGGGCTCCATGACACCTCATACCTGTGGCGGCTCGGTCGGGAGGATGGTCATGGTCGCGGAGAAGTTCATCCGAGTGTCTCCGGCGATAGAGCTGTTCGTCGCGTACACCGGTGAAGCGGCTGGTTCCTGCCCCTTGCTGGTGATCCATGGCGGGCCCGACTGGGACCACACCTATCTGCGGGATCCTCTGATGGAGCTCGCCGACCGTCACAACCTGATATTTCCGGACTTGCGCGGATGTGGGCGGTCCACCCGAGGGCTCCCCGACGACAGCTACACGCCCGCCGCCGCGACGGACGACCTGGTCGCGCTGCTCGACGCGCTCGGCGTACGCCAGGCCGACGTGCTCGGCTTCTCCTACGGCGGGCTCCTCGCCCAACGCCTGGCCCTGGCCGCCCCCGGCCGTGTGCGGCGGCTCGTGATCGCCTCCAGCGTCGTGCTCCCCGTGCCCCCGGACGCCTACGACGGCTGGGCCGAGCGTGACCGGCGCCGCGCCGCCGAGGCCACGATCTGGTCCGACCCGCGGCTCTCCGGCCCCGACCTCACCCGCGCCGCCGCCTTGGCCGGCGCCGAGGCGGACGTCTGGCGCCCCGAGGCCCTCGGCGCCTACCGCGAACGGCTCTCCCGCGTGCGCTTCTCGGCCGAGTGGGCCCGGCCCTGGCAGGCGGGCGTCCTGCCGCCCGCCCGTCCCGACCGCGCCGCCGAACGGCTGGCCCCGCTCGGCCTGCCGATCCTGCTGCTGCACGGCAGGCAGGACATGACGTTCCCCGCCATGCTGGCCGAACAGGGCGCCGAGCTGATCCCGTCCGCCCGCGCGGTCGTGCTCGACGAGGCCGGGCACATGGCCCACGTGGACCAGCCGGGCCGCTGGCTCGCCGCCGTCGCCGCGTTCCTGGCCTGATTGACTTCCTGCGAGACACCTAGCGAAGGAGCCGCACAACATGACGAACGCACTGCCGGTCACCCTTGACGACGTCCACGACGCCGCCGCCCGGCTCAAGGGCGTCGCCCACCGCACGCCCGTTCTGCGCTCGCGCACCCTGGACGCCCTGGTGGGCGCCGAGGTCTTCGTCAAGTGCGAGAACTTCCAGCGCGTCGGCGCGTTCAAGTTCCGGGGTGCGTACAACGCCGTCTCCCGGCTGTCGCCGGCGCAGCTGGCCAAGGGCATCGCGGCGTACTCGTCCGGCAACCACGCCCAGGCCGTAGCGCTGGCCGCGCGCGAGCTGGGCAGCAGCGCGGTGATCGTCATGCCCGAGGACACCCCGCGCCTCAAGCGCGAGGCCACCGCCGGGTACGGCGCCGAGATCGTCACCTACGACCGCTACACCGGCGACCGCGTGGCCATCGGCCAGGCGCTGGCCGCCGAACGCGGCCTCGCTCTGATCCCCCCGTACGAGCACCCGCACGTCATCGCCGGGCAGGGCACCGCCGCGCTGGAGCTGATCGAGGAGACCGGCGAGCTCGACGCGCTGGTGGTGCCGGTCGGCGGTGGGGGCCTGATCGCGGGCAGCGCCACCGCGGCCAAGGGGCTGCTGCCGGAGATCACCGTGGTCGGCGTCGAGCCGGAGGCGGGCGACGACACCAAGCGGTCGCTGGAGGCGGGGGAGCGGGTGGCCGTCCCGGTCCCGCGGACGATCGCCGACGGGCTGGCCTCCGAGATCCCCGGCGAGCTGACGTTCTCCATCAACAACCGCCTGGTGGACGACGTCGTCGTGGTCAGCGACGACGAGATCCGGGCGGCCATGCGGCTGGCGTTCGAACGCATGAAGATCGTCGTCGAGCCGAGCGGCGCCGTCCCGCTGGCCGCGCTGCTCGCCGGACGGCTGCCCGAGGTCCCGCGCCGGATCGGCGTCGTCATCTCCGGCGGCAACATCGACGTCGGCCGCTTCGCCGAGCTGGTGGCGGCCTGACGATCAGGTCAGAACGGCACCGGCAGGTTCACCTGCCCCGCCAGGGCGACGAGCCGGCGACGTCGTCCACCGGCGGAACACCACGGACGTCACGTCGCGGCGGTCCTCCAGATGCGCGGCGAGCCGCCGTGCCCCCTCGATCGTGTCGACGTCGAACAACCGCTCCGCGCCCGGCAACTCGGGGCGGACGAGCCGGCTGCCGGCCGCCAGCACCAGGCGGTCGTAGCCGACGGCGGCCCCGCCGGCGCGCACCACACGGGCCTCGACGTCGATCGTCTCCACGGCGGCGCGCAGGTGCCGGACGCCGATCGGGCCGAGCACCGCGCGCAGGGGGAGCGCGGCCTGCTCCGGGTCGGGCTCGTACAGCCGGGGCCGCAACACCATGTCGTCGCCCGGCGCGATCAGGCTGATGCGCAGGTCCTCGCTCACGCGGGCGGCCGCGACGGCGGCCCAGACCCCGGCGAACCCGCCGCCGACGATCACAACGTGTGACATGTCCTCATCTCCTTCGGAACGTCATGCCGCGAGGGAGACAAGTCAGGAGACGCGAACGTGACCGGTGTGCCGCAACTTGTCGGGGTTGGCCACCCGGCGGAACGACGTGATGCGTCCGCCGGAGATCTCGACGGTGTCGACCCAGATGAGCGCCCCGTCCCGGCAGGTCGCGAGCCCCGGCTCGCCGCCGACCTCGACCACCCGCGTCGTGGTGCCGGGACGGCGGACCCCCAGCGCCGCCAGCAGCCGTGCCACGGGCTCTCGGCCCCGCACCGGCGTGCGGGCGGCGGTCGCCCTGCCCCCGCCGTCGGCCACGTAGACGACGTCGGGATCCAGCAGCTCCACCAGCCGGGCGAAGTCCCCCTTCTCGGAGGCGGCGCGGAAGGCGTCGAGCACCCGTTCCCGTTCGGCGCGGCTCGCGGACGGGCGCCGCCGCACCCGCGCGACGCGGGCGCGCGCCCGGGAGGCGAGCTTGCGGCAGGCCACCGGCGACCGGCCGAGCACGCCCGCGATCTCGCCGAACGGCACCTCGAAGACGTCGTGCAGCACGAACGCCACCCGCTCGGGCGGCGGCAGCTCCTCCATCACCAGCAGCATCGCCGTGCTGACGGACTCGTCGACCAGCACCCGTTGACCGGCGTCGGGGCCGGTCAGCAGCGGCTCGGGCAACCACGGGCCGACGTAGGCGTCCCGGCGCACCCGCGCGGAGTTCAGCACGTTGTACGCACTCCGCGCCGCCACCGTCACCAGCCACGCCCGCAGGTCCGCCACCTGCGACAGGTCGGCCGGCGCCGCGCGCAGCCAGACGTCCTGGACGACGTCCTCGGCCTCCGCGACACTGCCCAGCAGCCGGTACGCGGCGCCGAAGACGGCGGGCCGGTGCTGCTCCACTCCTCGCCGAGACGCGAGCTCTCCATACGGGCGAACCTACGCCCGGGGCGCCGGCGGGGTGTGGACGGATCACGATTACTCGGCAAAACTGTGACGCAGGTCTGAAATTTGCCCTATATCTCGCGAAGAGGTGGCGTGCATGGATCTGTCGGGCAGCCCGGGTTCCATGAACGTCGATGACCTGGTCGCCGTCGACGTCCACACCCATGCCGAGATCTCCAAGGACGGTCACGGATCGCTCAGCCCCCGGCTGTTCGGCGCGTCGGAGGAGTACTTCGGCTCGCACGAGCGCCCGACCGTCGCCGAGACGGCCGCGTACTACCGGCGGCGCCGGATGGCCGCGGTGGTCTTCACCGTGGACGCCGAGCACGCCACCGGCCACCCGCGCATCTCCAACGAGGAGATCGCCGAGAGCTGCGCCGAGCACGCCGACGTGCTGATCCCGTTCGCGAGCGTGGACCCGTGGAAGGGGCGGGCGGGCGTCCGCGAGGCCGTGCGGCTGGTGAGCGAGTACGGCGTGCGCGGCTTCAAGTTCCACCCCAGCATCCAGGGCTTCTCCCCGGACGACCGGATGGCCTACCCGCTGTACGAGGCCATCGAGGAGTCGGGCGCCATCGCCCTCTTCCACACCGGCCAGACCGGCATCGGCGCGGGTGTCCCCGGCGGGGCCGGGATCCGGCTGAAGCACTCCGACCCGATGCTGGTGGACGACGTCGCCGCCGATTTCCCCGACCTGAAGATCATCCTGGCGCACCCGTCGTTCCCGTGGCAGGACGAGGCCCTCGCGGTGGCCGTGCACAAGCCGACCGTGCACATCGACCTGTCGGGCTGGTCGCCGAAGTACTTCCCGCCGCAGCTCGTCCGGTATGCCAACAGCCTGCTGAAGGAGAAGGTGCTGTTCGGCTCCGACTACCCGGTGATCTCGCCGGACCGGTGGCTGGCCGACTTCGACCGGCTCGACATCAAGCCGGAAGTCCGCCCCATGATCCTCAAGGACAACGCCGTACGCCTCCTCGGCCTCGACGAAGGAAAACAGCCATGACCGTCACCGCGCACGGCCTCGCCGGGCTCAAGGAGCTCGCCGGCCGCGACCTCGGCCACAGCTCCTGGCTGGAGGTCGGCCAGGGCCGGGTGAACACCTTCGCCGACGCCACCGGCGACCACCAGTGGATCCACGTCGACC
Organism: Nonomuraea aridisoli; assembly: GCF_003236395.1. Classification (GTDB taxonomy): domain Bacteria; phylum Actinomycetota; class Actinomycetes; order Streptosporangiales; family Streptosporangiaceae; genus Nonomuraea; species Nonomuraea aridisoli. The sequence goes on from NZ_POUD01000289.1 coordinate 7,584, forward strand.
CCGAGCGGGCCAAGGACGGGCCGTTCGGGGGCACGATCGCCCACGGCTACCTCACCCTGTCGCTGGTCATCCCGCTCTTCGGCGAGCTGCTCGACGTCCGGGGCATCTCGATGGGGGTCAACTACGGCCTGGACCGGGTCCGCTTCCCCAGCCCCGTCAAGGTCGGCGCGAAGATCCGGCTGGCCGCCACGGTCGTGTCGGTGGAGGACGTGCCAGGCGACGGCGTGCAGATGGCCGTGGACCTCACCGTCGAGGTCGACGGCTCGCCCAAACCGGCCTGCGTCGCCCGCGCGATCTACCGCCACTACGCCTGACGGCCCCTGACCCCTTGCGCCGGGACGCCTCCGCCCGTGGCGCGCGAGGCCCTCCTGATGGCCACCTCCGCCTCGACCAGCCGGTCGATCGGGTCGTGACCGGGGAGGCCGGGCACGCAGATCACCTCGCCGGCGTCGAGCGCGGCCAGCGACGCCTCCACGACCCGGGTCGCGGGGATGCCGCCCACGGGACGCGCCGGCGTGTCGTGCTCGCGCACCGGCTCCAGGCCCCGTGACAGGTGGAACTCGGTGTCGACCAGCCCCGGGGCCAGCGCCTGCACGCGCAGCGGCGTGCCGGCCAGCTCGCTGGCCAGCGTGCGGGTGAACGTCAGCACGAAGCCCTTGGTGCCGGCGTAGACCGCGCGGTGAGGGAGCGGGTGTGGCGGCAACGACCCGGCGAAGGCGATCTGTGAGGCCACGTTGACGATCGTGCCGTGCCCGTGCGCGAGCATTCCCGGCACGGCGGCCCGCGTCAGGGTGGTGAGCGCGGTCACGTTGACGTCGATGACCTTGGTCATGAGGCCGGGCTCCAGGTCGGCGAAGGGGCCGTAGCCGTTGATGCCCGCACTGTTGACCAGGAACGCGATGTCACCGGCCGCCGCCCGCTCGCTCACCCGGGTCAGGTCGCCGGGCGCGGAAAGATCGGCGACCATCGTCTCGACCGTCGTGCCGGCCTCCTTGCGCAACCTGCGGGCAAGCTCGTCGAGTCGTGCCCCCCGGCGGGCGACCAGGACGGTGTGCCATCCGCGGGCGGCCAGACGACGGGCGTATTCGGCGCCGATGCCCGACGAGGCTCCTGTGACCAAGGCCAACTGTCTGGTTTGCACAACTATGCCCCCTTTCGTTCCAGCACGGCCCCTACCCGCTGCGGCGGCGCCCGCTCACCAGTTGCGCGCCCCGATCAGCGTCTCCCTGTCGGCGTCGGGGAATCCGTAGGCGGCCGCCACGAACGCGAAGTCGGCGCCGATCAGCTCTCGCGCGACGGTCTCGATCTCGCTGCCGGCCGCGTCGAACTCCTCCTCCAACGCGTTGAGCTCCTCCGTCGCGGCGTCCGTGAGCGCGTAGAGGGCGGCCAGATCGGCGGGCCGCTCGGCCTCGATCCGGGCGCACAACCGCAGCAGGATCGCCTTCCCCTTGTCGACCAGGTGGTCGGGGAACCAGCCGTCGTCGTACATGCCCTGGAGAAAGGGGTGGCCGGCCGCCTGCCGGTTCGTCAGCGCCATCGGGGGTCTCCTGTCCTCGCCGTACGGGGAGATCCTGCACGGCGGCACCGACAGAACCGGTGAACGGCGGGAGCCGGGAGACGGCGCGTTCGACGACCGATGGAGTCACGCTCTCAGGCTTCGGCCGAGAGCACCCTCCGCAGAACCTGATCCAGGTCGGCGCGCATGCGCTGAGCCGCCTTGGTGTGCGCCAGCAGGTACGTGCCGTGCACGGTGCCGGCGTACAGATGCAGCTCGACGCTGACGCCGGCCTTCATCAGGCGCTGCGCATGGTCGAGTGCCTCGTCCCGCAGCGGATCGAGTTCACTCACGGCGATGAAGGCGGGAGGCAGCGCGGAGAGGTCCTCGGCACGGGCGGGCGCCGCGTATCCCATCCCGTCCTTGCCGTCGACGGTGGAGGATCCGCTGAGGTAATGCCGCCAGGAGAGTTCGAGGATCTCCCGGTCGAGTATGGGCACGTCGACGAGCCGGCGGATCGAGTCGCTTTCCAGCCGATCGTCCAGCACCGGGACGCCCAGGTACTGGAAGCGGATGCGGGGGCCGCCACGGTCCCGCGTGAGCAGGGCGAGCCCGGCGCTCAACGTGCCGCCGGAGCTGTCGCCGCCGATGGCGATCCGGTCGGGGTCGATGTCGATGTCGGCCGCGTTCTCCGCCATCCAGGTCAGGCTCGCGTAGCAGTCTTCGAGACCGGCCGGGAACGGATTCTCCGGCGCCAGCCGGTAGTCGACGGCGACGATGACCGCCTCCAGGTCGAGAGCCAGTTGCATCAGCAGGCCGTGCGTCATCTCCAGGTCGCCCAGTACGAAACTGCCGCCGTGGATGTGGTTCATTCGATGTTGCCCCCGTAACAGACACGTTGCCCGATGCCGTCGGCCAGATCGTTGATCGCGGCTGGTTCCGTTGTCCGGCCTTCGCACAGGAGGCGTAACGTCAATGTGTACGAATTGTTCATGACCGAGGTCACACCCCGAGCGGACCGTACTCGTACCTGGGGCCCGCGACGGTGGCGGGGCGCGCGTCAAGCCTGGGTGCGGAAGTACGGCATCCCCTTGACCAGCAATAACGCTGGCGGCAGGACGAGGATGAGGGCCGCCGCGGCGCCGAGCACCGTCGCCGGGCTCGTCAGCTCCGCCAGCGGCCCGGTCAGCGCCTGACCGAACGGCGACAACCCGAAACTGCACAACCAGGCGAACGAGCTGATCCGGCCGATCAGGTGGTCGGGGATCTCACGCTGCAGGGCGACCTCCCAGTGGATCGCGTAGATCTCCACGCCCGCCCCGGCGACCGCGTACGCCACGAACACCGGCCACGCCTCCGTCGACAGGATCAGTGAGGCCGGGGCCGCCGCGTAGAGGGCCATCGCGGCCAGCGCGACGGCGCCCGGCCAACGCGGCCGCCACGCCATCGTGAGCAGCCCACCGACCAGGCCGCCGACGCCGTAGCAGGTCAGCGCGACGCCGTACACGGCGGGGGAGCCGAACTCGGCGGTGCTGACGATCGGCAACAGGACCTGCGTCGGCGCCAGCACGAACATGAGGTTCACCGCCGAGAACACCAGGATCGCCCGCACCCATGGACGGCTGCCCGCCTCGGCGACGCCGGCGCGGATGTCCGCCGCGAACGACGCCCGTGGCGCCGGCTCCCGCCGCGGCTCCGCCACCCGCCAGAACGCGAGCGCCGCCGCCGCGAACACCACCAGAGTGATCACGTACGCGGCCTGCGTGCCGAACGCGGCGATCACCGCCACGCACACCACCGGCCCCACCATGATCCCCGTACGGATGGACACGCTGACCAGGGACCTCCCCGACACGCGCTCCTCGTCGGCGAGCACGCCGCGCAGCAGCCCGTTGAACGCCGGCCGCACGAACGCCTCGGCGATCCCCAGCACGAACACCGCCGCCGCCGCGGCACCGACCGGCAGCACCGCCGGCACCGCCAGCGTCCCGGCCACCAGCCCCTGGGCGGCGTACGCGCCGGTCATCAGCCGCCGGCGCTGAAGCCGGTCCGCCCACACACCGCCGGCGGGGAGAAAGGCGACCAGCGTGATCCCGCGAACGGCGAGCACCAGCCCGAGCGCGACCGCGTCACCGCCGGCGTCCACGACGGCGACGGTGATCGCCACGGCGAGCATCTGCTCTCCCATGACCGCCGCCGTCTGACTGGCCAGCAGCACGCGGAACCGCGGATTCCTCAGCGCCGCGACCCTGCTGACGACAACCCCTCCCACCCGGGACGATCACCCGACACGCCATGCTC
>NZ_POUD01000028.1 GCF_003236395.1 Nonomuraea aridisoli
GGCCAGGAGCATACCGGCCTCGCACAGCGCCCCGAACAGCAGCTGCGCGCGGGCGGGCAGCCGCCCGTCCGCGGCCCCGCCCACGTCGCCGTCCGCGGCCCCGCCCGCGGACGTGGACCCGCCCGTGGACCCGTTCGACCTCCCGTCCGTGGGCCCGTTCGTGTTCGCGGTCGTGGCCTGGCGGAGGCCGGTGAGGAGGACGCGCAGGGTGTGGGCGTACTCGATCTCTCGGACGGTCTCCCAGCCCAGGACCGAGGGGGCGTCCAGGAGGACGATGCGGCGGAAGCGGGGGTCGAGGCAGTGCTCCAGGAACGCGCGGGCGCCGCGGCTGAGCGCCGCCCACGGGTCGCGTTCCTCGGCGGCGGCCCGCTCCAGCCGGGCGGCCACGTCGGCCAGCTCGGCGGTGAAGGCCGCCCGGAACAGCTCCGCCTTGCCGGCGAAGTGGTGGTACGCGGCGCCCTTGGTCATCCCGGCCGCGGCGGCGACGGCGTCGATCGTCGTGGCCGCGTAGCCGTCGGCGCCGAACAGATCACGCGCGGCGCGCACCAGCCGCGCCGTCGTCTCGTCCGAACGCTCTGCCTGGGTACGGCGGATCATCGTGCTCCCCATTGACTTGCATACTCGCGGTACGTAACTTCGAGCCTAGTTACGTACCGACAGTATGAATCATGGAGGTGGGTCATGTCTCCACCGCACATCGCCGTCTACGGCGCCACGGGCCACACCGGGCGCCTGGTCGCGACCGGGTTACGCGACCGCGGCCGGGACGTGATCCTGGCCGGCCGGGACGCCGGCGCCCTCAAGGCGCTGGCCGACGAGCTGGGCGGCGCCCCGGTCCACCAGGCGGCCCTCGACGATCAGGACGCGCTGCGCGAGCTGGCCGCACGGGCGTCCGTGGTGATCCACTGCGCGGGGCCGTTCACGCACACCGGCCGGCCCGTCGCCGAGGCGGCGGCCGGGGGCGGTTGCCACTACGTCGACCACGCGCTGGAGCAGCATCACACGGCCTGGATGTTCGACGCCATGGCCGAGCCCGCACGGCGGCAAGGGATCACCATGGTCACCGCGATGAGCTTCTACGGCGGCCTCGGCGACCTGCTCGCGGGCACCGTGGCCGCCGGCATGACGGACATCGAGCGGGTCGTCACCGCGTACGCGGTCAGCGGCTGGCGGCTCACCACGGGGGCCAGGAGGACGGCCGAGCTGCTGTTCGCCGACACGCGGCGCATCACGTACACCGACGGCGCCCGGCACGTCGGCTACGTCGAGCCGCGCAACGCCGTCTTCCCGTTCCCGCCGCCGCTCGGGCCGCGCACGATGATCGCGCCGGTGCCGTTCTCCGAGGTCGTCACGGTGCCGCGGCACGTGGCCGCGCGGCGGGTGGAGGCGCAGCTGACGGCGCACACGTTCGAGGAGGAGCAGGCGTTCACCAGCGAGCACGTGGACGCGGCCACCCGGGCGGACTCGGACTTCACGGTCGCCGTCCAGGTGATCACCGGGGACGGCGGCCGGGCGGGGCAGGCGAGCGGGCGCGACCTGTGGCGCATGAGCGCCGTGGCCTCCGTCGAGGCCGCCGTCCGCCTGGCCGACGGCGGCGGGCCCGGCCCCGGCGTGTACGGCCCGGCCGAGGCGTTCCCCGCCGAAGCCTTCCTGCGCGACCTGGAACGGCTCGGCCTGTTCACCCTCGCCCTTCCGGAGGACCGATGATCCTCGTCACGGGAGCGGCCGGCGGGCCGCAGGGATCGACCGGCCGGCACGTCGCCGGCCTGCTGCCGGCGCGCGGCGAGCAGGTGCGGGCGTTCGTGCGCACCGACGACCACCGCGCGGAGGAGCTGCGCAAGCTCGGCGCCGAGGTGGTCGTCGGCGACCTGCGCGAGATAGCCGACGTGCGCCCGGCGATGCGGGGCGTGCGGCGGGCGTTCTTCACCTATCCGGTGACGGCGGGCCTGCTGGACGCCGCGGCCGCGTTCGCGGCGGCGGCCCGCGAGGAAGGAGTGACCCGCGTCGTCGAGGTGTCGCAGCTCGACGCCTCCCCCGTGGCGGGCACGCCGCGCATGCGCCGGCACTGGGTGGCCGAGCAGGTCTTCGACCGGGCCGGGGTGGGCGCGGTGCACCTGCGGGCGGCGGTGTTCTTCGAGAACCTGGCCGTCGTGGTCGCGGCGGCGGGCCGGCTGGCCCTGCCGCTCGGCCCGGCGGACACCTGGATCCCGCTGGTCGCGGGCGAGGATGTGGCGAGGGTGGGCGCCGGGCTGCTGCTCGACCCCGCGCCGGCCGACCCGGTGTGCCTGGTGACCGGGCAGATGGCGACGGCCGGCGAGGCTGCGCGGGCGTTCGGGGTGCCGTACGAGGACGTGCCGCCGCAGGAATGGGAGGGGTGGGCGATGGAGGTGTACGGCGATCCGTACACGGTCGAGCATCTGACCCACCTGTGGGCGCTCTTCCGCTTCATCGGCTCCGGCGACCACCCGCTCTACCGGGTCACCGAGAGCATCGAACGTTACGGCGGCAGAGCGCCGCTGACGCTACGGGAATTCACCGGTGCATGAGAGAACCCCCGGCCGGGGGTACGGCCGGGGGTTCGTCACCTCAGGGGATCAGCCGGTGAAGCCGACCTCGGTGTAGTCGAGGTACTTGTAGCCGCGCGCGCCCCAGTTGGCGAGCGTCTTCTTCGTCGCCTGGATGTTGGGCCGCTGGTACAGCGGGATGGTGTGCACCATGTCCCAGATCAGCTTGTCGGCGGCGTTGGCGAGCTCGATGGCCTTGGCCGGGTCGGTCTCGGCCACGGCCGCGTCGATCGCGGCGTCGACCGCCGGGTCACTGGCCTTGGGGAAGTTGCTGTCGGAGCCGGTCTTGTAGATCTGCGCCAGCGAGCCGATCGGCAGCGGCGTGCCGATCCACGCGAACGGCGTGACGTCGAAGTCGCCCTTGATGATGTAGTCGTTGAAGAACTTGTCGAGCGGGACAGCCTGGATGTTGACCTTGATCCCGACTTCCTGCAGCATGGCCTGGGCCAGCTCACTCTCCGACTGCGACACCGGCGTGCCCGTCGGGATGACGAACCTCAGGCTGAGTTCCTTGCCGTCCTTCTTGCGGACCTGGCCGTCCAGCTTCCAGCCCGCCTGGTCGAGGAGCTGCTTGGCCTTCTCCGGGTTGTACTTGCCGAGGTCGCCGGAGTTGTCGACGTAGCCCTTGTGGTTGTTCATGAAGACGTGGTTGCCGAGCGTCTGCACCGGCCAGTCCATGTCCTTCAGCGAGGACTGCGCGATGGCGTCCCGGTTGATCGCGTACGCGACCGCCTGCCGGACGGTCTTGTCCTTCAGGAACTCGCTCTGGTTGTTGACCGTGAAGTGCCGCCAGTCCGGGCTGAGCGCCTTGCGGATGTCGGAGTTCGGCACCTCCTTGGCCCGCTTGAGCTCGGCCGGGGAGCCGGAGGGGATCTCGACCGCGTCGAGCTCGCCGTTGGCGAACGCGTTCACCTGCGCCTCGGGCGACTCGATGCCCCGGAAGATGATCTTGTCGAGCTTGGGCTTCCTGCCCCACCAGTTCTCGTCACGCGCGAGGGTCAGCGTCTTGGTGCCCTCGTCGATCTTCTCGACCTTGAAGGGGCCCGCGGTGACCGGGATCTTCTGCAGGTAGTCGTTGTCGAACTTCTCCGGCGTGTCGATGTGCTTGGCCGGGACGAGGTGGAAGGTGCCGCGGTTGAACAGGCCCTCCCACTCCGGGTACGGCTGGGAGAAGGTGATGACCGCGACCTTCTCCGAGTCGCCCTGCTCGACCGACTCGATCTGCTTCCAGCCGTCCGTGGAGGCCGGCTTGTACTTGTCGTTCGAGCCGTTGGCGGCCTTCCACGCCGCCTCGAGGTCCTTCCAGGTGATCGGCGTGCCGTCCGACCACTGGGCCTTGTCGTTGAGCGTGTAGGTGACGACCTGCTTGCCGTCCACCGTCTCGTTCTTGACGTCGGTGACGTAGTCGGGGTTCGGGGTGAACGTCGCGTTCTCGTCCGCCATCAGCAGCTGCGGCAGGATCGGGTCCAGCATGTCGGCCGTGTCGGCCTGGTTGCCGTCGACGTGGGCGGGGTTCCACTGCGAGGGCCACTGGCCGATCGCCAGCGTCAGCGTGCCGCCCTCCTTGACCTGCTCGTACGGGATGGGGTTGATGCTGATGGCAGGCGTCTGCGACATCGCCTGCTGGGCCTGCTGCGACTGCTCGGCGTTCGGCTGGTTTGTTTCGCCGCCACCTCCGCCGCACGCTGCGACGGCCAGGGCCAGGACCGCGATGCCCGCGGCCGCCCGGTAACGAACCTTCACTTTTCCTCCTGATCGTCCGAGGCCGTGATGACCTCGATCTCCTCCGCGTAATGGCAGGCGGCACCGTGGTCCACGGTGTTCGCCAGCCGAGCAACCGAGGGCTCTTCGTCCACGCACCGCCGCCGTTCGGCCTCGCTGAGGCGGGCGAACTTGGGGCAGCGCGTACGGAACCGGCAACCCGATGGCGGGTCGGCCGGGCTGGGCAGGTCTCCTTCGAGCAGGATCCGCTTGCGGCTGCGCTCCAGCTCCGGGTCGGGCAGCGGGATCGCCGACAGCAGCGCCTGCGTGTAGGGGTGGGCGGGGTGGTCGTAGACGTTCTCCACGGTGCCGATCTCGGCGATCTTCCCGAGGTACATCACGGCCACCCGGTCGGCCAGGTGCCTGACGACAGCCAGGTCGTGGGCGACGAAAAGGTACGACAACCCGAGGGTGTTCTTCAGTTCCTCCAGCAGGTTGATCACACCCGCCTGGATGGAGACGTCGAGCGCCGATACCGGCTCGTCCAGGACGACCAGCTTCGGCTCCAGCGCGAGCGCGCGGGCGATGCCGATGCGCTGCCGCTGGCCGCCGGAGAACTGCTGCGGGTAGCGCTCGGCGTGCTCGGGCGCGAGCCCGACCAGGTCCAGCAGCTCGGCGACCCGGGCCTGCACGTTCTTCCTGCCGTGGGCGCGCAGCGGCTCGGCGATGATGTCGCCGACCGGCATGCGCGGGTCGAGCGCGGCCATCGGGTCCTGGAAGACGATCTGCACGTCCCGGCGCAGCGCCCGGCGCGTCGCGGAGTCGATCTCGGCGCTGTCCTTGCCGAGCACGACGACCCGGCCGCCCTGCGGCGGCGCGAGCTGCATGATCTGCTGCAGCGTGGTCGTCTTGCCGCAGCCGGACTCGCCGACCAGGGCCAGCGTCTCGCCCTCGGCGATGTCGAAGCTGATGCCGTCGACCGCGTGCACCGTGCCGACGCGGCGCTTGAAGACGGCGCCCTTCATCAGCGGGTAGTGCCGGATCATGTCGTTCAGCTCCAGCACGGTGGGGCGCTCGGCGCGCGGCACGCGCACCACGTCGCTCGGCGGGATCATCGGCACGGGGAACACGTCGGCGCCGGTCAGGCCCTTGTGCTCGATCTCCTGCGCGCGGATGCAGGCGACGTGCCGTTCGCCGCCGAACGGCACGAGCGGCGGCTCCTCCTCGTCGCACAGGTCCACCTTCATGGGACAGCGCGGCGCGAACGGGCAGCCGGGCGGCAGCGACGCCGGCGAGGGCGGGTTGCCCTCGATCGGCACCAGCGCCCCCTCCTCGCCGTCGATCCTGGGGATCGAGGCGAGCAGCCCCATCGTGTACGGCATGCGCGGCCGGTAGTAGATGTCGTCCACCGACCCCTGCTCGACCGGCCGGCCCGCGTACATGACGAGCACCCGGTCGGCCATGCCGGCGATGACGCCGAGGTCGTGGGTGATCATCACGATGCCGGCGCCGGTCTCCTGCTGCGCGGTCTTGAGCACCTCCAGGACCTGCGCCTGGATGGTGACGTCGAGCGCGGTGGTGGGCTCGTCGCAGATCAGCAGGTCGGGGTCGTTGGCGATGGCCATGGCGATCATCGCGCGCTGCCGCATGCCGCCGGAGAACTCGTGCGGGAAGGCCTTGGCGCGCACGTCGGGGTGCGGGATGCCGACGAGGTCGAGCAGCTCCACGGCCCGCTTGGCGGCCTTGTCCTTGTTCATCTTCTGGTGCACGCGCACGGCCTCGGCGATCTGGTCGCCGATGGTGTAGACGGGCGTGAACGCCGACAACGGGTCCTGGAAGATCATGCTGATCGACTTGCCGCGGACCTTGATCAGCTCGTCTTCCTTCATGCCGATCAGCTCGCGGCCGTGCAGCTTCACCGAGCCGCTGACCACGGCGTTCCGGTGCAGCAGGCCCATGATCGCCAGCGAGGTGACCGACTTGCCCGAGCCCGACTCGCCGACGATGCCGAGCACCTCGCCGCGCTCGACCTCGTACGACACCCCGCGCACCGCCTGGATGCCGCCGGGGAAGGTGACGGTGAGGTCCTTGACCTCCAAGATGCTCACGAGTTGCTCCCGGGGTCGAGTGCGTCACGCAGGCCGTCGCCGATGAGGTTCACGCTGAGCACGAGGAGCACCAGGAGGCCCGCGGGGAAGGCGAACAGCCACGGATAGCCGCTGGCGTTGTCGGAGCCGCTCGCGATGAGCGTGCCGAGCGAGACGTCCGGCGGCTGGATGCCGAAGCCGAAGAAGGACAGCGCCGCCTCACCGATGATCGCCGCGGAGACGTTGAGCGTCGCGTCGATGATCAGCAGGGAGGACATGTTGGGCACGATGTGCCGGAAAATGATCTTCCAGCGCGGGATGCCCATGTAGACGGCGGCCTGGACGTACTCGCGCTCGCGCAGCGAGATCGTCATGCTGCGCACCACCCTGGAGGTGACCATCCAGGAGAACGCGGCCAGCAGCACCACGAACCACAGCCAGGAGGAGTCGGCCTTCAGCCGCGGCGAGACGATCGCGATGATGAGGAAGCTCGGCAGGACGAGGAGCAGCTCCACGCCCGACATCAGCAACCGGTCCACCCATCCGCCGAAATATCCGGCGAACGCTCCCACGATCGCGGCCAGCCCCGTCGAGATGACGGCGACCAGGAGCCCGATGACGATCGACTTCTGCATGCCGCGCAGGGTGATCGCGTACATGTCCTGGCCGATCGCCGTCGTGCCCCACCAGTGGTCGGGGCCGGGGGGCGACAGGAAGGACAGGAAGTCCTTCTCCGTCCACTCGTAGTTGCCGAAGAACGGGCCGATGTAGGCCAGCGCCACGAGGATGACCAGCGCGGCCAAGCCGTAGCGGGCCTGCCGGTTCTTGAGCAGGCGCCTGAGAACGACCTTCGAACGCATGTCAGCTCACCCGCACCCGGGGGTCGAGGGCCGCCACCAGCAGGTCCGACAGGAAGGCGGCGAACAGGACGCAGATCGCGGTGAAGAACGTCACCGCGGCGACGGAGTTGACGTCCTGGGCGTTGATGGCGTCGACCAGCCAGGCGCCCATGCCGTGCCAGGCGAAGATCTTCTCGGTGAAGATGGCTCCGGTGAACATCGTTCCGAACGCGAAGGCGAAGTACGTGGCGGACGGGATCAGCGCCGTGCGCAGCGCGTGCTTGGTGAGCGCGGTCCTGCGGCGCAGGCCCTTGGCCATGGCCGTGCGGACGAAGTCCTGGCCGAGCACGTCGAGCATCATGTTGCGCTGGATGCGGCTGTAGAAGGCGATCGAGCCCAGGCTGAGGGAGATGGTGGGCAGGATCAGGTGGTTCAGCCGGTTGAGGAACTGGTCCCAGCCCGAGAGTCTGGGGTTGTACTCGCCGGTGTACTCGATCAGCGTGAACCCCAGGCCCCGGTTGAGGTTGTAGGTGGCGATCGCGAGGAGAGTGGCCAGCACGAACACCGGGATCGCCATGATCACGAACGAGCTGACGCCTATTAACCGGTCACTGAGCTTGTACTGCCTGACCGCCGAGACCGCCCCCAGCGCCACCCCCACGGCGAAGCCGAGGACGGTGCCGATGAGCAGCAGCCTGAGGCTGACGAAGATCCGCCGGCCCATCTCGGCGTTGACGGAGCCGCCGTTCCAGGTCTTCCCGAAGTCGCCCGTGATGACGCCGGAGGCCCAGGTCGCGTACCGCTGCAGGACCGGGGTCTTGTCGTTGAGGTTGTAGGCGTCGAGGGTCTGGTCGATGACCGCCTCGGGGATGGGAGGTTGGCGTCCTTGGTATGTGGCCCGCGGGTTCATGGTGGTGGCCGCGAGCATGTACGCGAGGCTGGCCGCGAGGGCGACCAGGATCACGTTTATTGCCAACCTGCGGAGCAGGTACTTGCCCATTACTCTCCGTTCGCGCTGATCGGGCGCGAGCGTCCGCCTGGGGAGGCGGCGCCGCGACGTATACCCGCCTCGTCGTTTGAAATTCAACTGACGAGCAGGTGGCGATCAGGGCGAAAGAATATAAGCAAAAATATAACAGTCAGAAACGGCACCACATAACGGTCAGGTCACCACCAAAAGATCATCGGGACCTGTCCGATACCCGAGCGCAGCCCCATGACGTGCTCGAACACGTTCCGTAACGATCACTTCGCATGCCTCTCGACACCCTCTACGTCACAGAATCCGGACATATATTGACGCGTAGAGAAAGTGATGCACGTCATATCCCGAGACGCATGTCACCCCATATCGGCGAGCACGACGGCCACCTCCGAGTAGGACGCCAGGACGCCGGCCGCGTCGCCGAGCCGGTGGCGCTCCAGGCGGACGGCGCCGAGATGGCGGACCTCGTACACCAGGGACCGCCAGACCGCGGCCGGGGTGCGGTCCGGGGGCCCGTACGCCTCCCAGAACGCCACGCGCTCGTCCTGCTTGGCCGAGGCCAGGCGGATGGTCCAGTCGGCGGCCGGGTCGCCCCACCAGGTGCGGTCGAAGTCGAACACCCCGGTGATCGTGGGCTCGGGGGCGTCCGGGGCGAGCATGGTGTTGACCGTCCACAGGTCGCCGGTGAGCAGGCGGGGCTCGGCGATCTCGTCCAGGAGCTCGCGCCGCTCGGCGGCCAGGGCCGCGGCCCGGCGCACGTCGGCGGCGTCGAGTCCGGCCCCTTCCAGGTCGGCGGCGATCTGCGACAGCGACGCGGTGACCGCCTGGCCCCAGGTGGCGTACGCCGGGTTCGCCACGGGGCCGAACGCCGGGCCGCGCACGTCGTGGACGGCGCGGGTGATCTCGCCGAGCCGCCGGTAGAAGGACGTCCAGGACGCCCGCGGGTAGCCGGGCAGGCGCTCCGGGGCCGGGACGCCGTCGAGGAACGTCTGCACCATGTAGTCGCGGCCGATCAGCTCGTGCGACCAGTCGGCCGCGAGGACCCGCGGCATCAGCGGGGCGATCACCGACAGGTACGGCACGGTGGCGTACTCGTTGCGCATCAGCTCCCGCTCGGAGGCGAACTGGCGGGCCGGCTCGGGCGCGAACCGCAGCACGACCGGCCGCTCCAGCCCCTCGACGGTGACCCGGTAGGTGGTGTTGTAACTCCCCCAGCCGAGCTCGACGGCTGAGACCGCGTCCCGCCCGAGGACGCGACGGCAGATCCGCCGGATGTGCTCGGAGGTCACCGGCTGCTGGAACGCGCCGCCGTCGCGCGCGATTGTTCGCAGATCCACGCCGCCATCCTGCCGAACGCCCCCGGCGGCCCGCACGCCGCATCAACCGGTCAGCCCCCGAGCCGGTACGCGCGCCGCGCGGTGCCGGCGAAGACCTCGGCGCGCTCGTGCTCCGACAGCCCGGCGCACAACTCGTCGGCCGCCGCGGCGACCTGCTCGTACTCGGCGGCCAGCAGGCACACCGGCCAGTCGGAGCCGAACATCACCCGCTCGGGCCCGAACGCCTCCAGCACCACCTCTGCGTACGGTCGCAAATCGGCCACCCGCCAGGAGGCCCAGTCGGCCTCGGTGACCATGCCGGACAGCTTGCAGCAGACGTTGGGATGCGCGGCCAGCTCGCGGACCCGCGCGCGCCACGGCTCCAGCTCGCCGGAGGCGATCGGCGGCTTGGACAGGTGGTCGAGCACGAACGTCAGCTCGGGCAGCGCGGCCACCGTCTCGACGGCGGCGGGCAGCTGGTGCGGCAGCGTGAGCAGGTCGTAGGCCAGCCCGGCGGCGGCCACGGCGGCCAGGCCCCGGCGCACGTCGGGGCGGGTGAGCCAGGCCGGATCGGGCTCGGACTGCACGCCGTGGCGCACGCCCACGAGCCCGGCGGGCAGCGCGGCCAGCGTGTCGGCGGCGTCGGGCGCCGTCAGGTCGATCCAGCCGACCACCCCGGCGACCAGCTCCGACGCGGCGGCCAGGGCCAGGAACTCGCGCGTCTCATCGAGGTCGGGCAGCACCTGCACGAGCACCGTGCGGGTCACCCCGGCCGCGGCGGCGTGCCCGGCGAGATCGTCGAGGGTGAACGTGCGCCGTACGGGCGCCATCTCCTCGGGCTCCAGCCAGGCGTGCGGGCGGGCGAGCGGGTCCCAGACGTGGTGGTGGGCGTCGATGCGGTTCATGGGGGTTCCAGCTCCGTGCGGGTCGGTACGGCTCGGTCAGGATCTTGCCACGACCACGTCGGCGCGCCGGTGCCGGGCGACGCGGCCGGGGTGCGGCCGCTGATCACCGGGACGACGAGGCCGGCCGCGCCCCCGTACGGACGCCGTCGGGCGGATCCGTCATCGTGCGAGCACCGCGTGGAGTGCGACGGCGGCTTCGAGCAGGGCTCGGGAACGGGTGTCGATGCTGGCGTCCCTGGCGGCCAGCGTGCCGCGCACCTCCTCCCAGCGGTGGCCGCGGCGCAGCTGCGGCATCAGGGATCTGAGCGGAGCTATGCGGTAGCCGGCCATGCGCAGCTGGTGGACCACGCGCGCGTCGCGCACCTGGCCGGGTGAGTAGCGTCGCGGGCCTCGTACGGAGTCGCGGCCGGGGACGACGAGACCTTCCGCGTCCCAGTGCCGCAAGGTCGACGGGCGCACGCCGAGCGCGGCGGCGAGCTCGGCGATGCTCATCGTGTCCGAGGGGCGCACGGCGTCGATCGGTTCCGCGGTGATGGCCTCGGCGGCCTGCCTGGCCAGGGCGAGCTCACGGCGCTCGGTGTCGAGCCGGGCGTGTGCCGCGTCCAGGAGGGCGAGCGCCTCCGACGGCACATCCGACAGCGCGTCCGACGGCGCATCCGACGGCGCATCCGACAGCGCATCCGACAGCGGGCGCGCGTGCGCGGCGCGCAGGATCCGCTTGGCCTCGACCGGGCCCGTGCCGGCCGCGAGTGCGCGATAGGCCAGCACGGCCTGGACGTGCGGCTCGGCGTAGACGCGGTAACCGGTGGGCGTGCGTCCCACCGGGGGCAGCACACCGTCGCGCTCGAGATTGCGGATCTGCTGCACGGAGTACCCGGTCCGCCGTGCGATGTCGGCGGTGCGCATTCCTGGCGAGTTGCGGCTTCGCACGCTACGACCTCGGCTCTTTCGTGAAAAGTCTCCATAAGCGGTTGAATGGAATGCTAGAACGCATGGACGTTGACGAGATCATCAAGTTCCTCGACGGCCTCGGCGGGGTTCTCGTGCTCAGGCCGGGGCCCGGCGATGGTTCACCCGAGACCAGCTGGGGCGACGTGTTCGTCTACTACGCTCCCGACGGCGTCGTCCCGAAGACCCAGCCGTTCGCGACGATCGTGACGAAGGACTACCCCGGCGACGAGGGCTCGCGGCTGAACCGGCCGGACGCCTTCCGGCTGAACCTCTTCGCGGGCAAGGACGCCTTCGTGAGCTGGACCGGCCACGAGCCGCGCGACCCGGGCCCGGACGACGCCGATCCGAGCGTGGCGGACACCGTGATCGCGCACCCCGTCTACGGCGAACTCGGCTGGCTCGCCGTGGTGAACCCGGGCCCGCGCACGGAGGCGGCGGTCCGTGACCTGCTGCGCACGGCCCACCGCCTCGCCCGCGGCCGCTACGAACGGCGGGCCGCGGCGCGCTGACCGGCTCAGGACCGGCTCAGGACCGGCCGCTTGGAGCCGCGCGAACCCTTCATCCGGCCCGGGGACGCCGTTGGCCCCGGGCCGGAGTCCTTCCCGGCGCTTCAGGCGTCGAAGTGGCCGGTGTACATGTCCAGGAGCATTGCCTGGCCCTTGATCTGCGAGGTCACCTCGCGGCCCACGAACCCGCCGTAGTCGGGCAGGTAGCCGGCGCCGCCCTCCGGGCCCAGCGGGACGAGGATGACCGGCGGCCGCCGTTCGTAGTCCTGCTGCTCACCTTCGCCGGTGATCAGCGCGCGCAGGTTCGCCGCGAGCAGCTCGCCCTGGGCGCCGGCGAACCCGGCCATCTTGCGGTCGGCGTCGGCGATGTCGCCGACGGCGAACACCCGCTCGTGCCCGGCGACCCGCAGCCGCTCGTCCACCCGTACGTAGCCGCGCTCGTCGCGGGCGGCGGCGAGCGAGCCGCGCAGGTAGTCGGTGCGCGGCACGACGCCGAAGCAGCGGAACCAGACGTCGGCCGTCAGCTCCTCCCCCGCCTCCGTGACGACGCTGACAGGCCCGGCGACGGCGGGCGGCACGCTCGGCAGGCCGCGCAGCGCGGCGCCGAGCCGCAGCTCGACGCCCAGGTCGGCGAGCTGCTTGCGCAGCTCGACGCGGAGCTCGTCGTCGAACGGCCCCTGGAGGATGTCGGACGCCGCGTCGGCGAGGATCACGTGCTTGCCGGGGAACGTCGTCTTGATCTCCCCCGCCAGCTCCAGCCCGGCCGGCCCGGCCCCGAGGAGCAGCACGCGCTCCGAGCCGGCCAGCGCCTCGTGCGCGGCCCGCGCCCTGGCCCTGGCCGACCCGACGTCCGGCTCGTCGATCTTCGCCGGGAACGGGTACGACGACCCGGTCGCCAGCACCAGGTAGTCGGGCTCCAGGACCTGCCCGGAGGCGAGCCGCACGCGGCGGCCGTCGGCCTCCACGACGCTGTCCTGGACGAATCTGCCGCGCGCCAGCAGACGGCGGTAGGGCAGGAATATCCGCTCCAGCCACTCCGGCTCGACCAGCGCCCGCCACGCCGCGACGTTGTGCATGAACGTGTCGGTCTTGTCGACCAGCGTCACGTCCGCGACGTCGTCGAGGAGCTTGGCCACCTTGAAGCCGGCGTATCCGCCGCCGACCACCACGACGCTCGGCCGCGCGTTCTCGC
Source organism: Nonomuraea aridisoli (assembly GCF_003236395.1). Classification (GTDB taxonomy): domain Bacteria; phylum Actinomycetota; class Actinomycetes; order Streptosporangiales; family Streptosporangiaceae; genus Nonomuraea; species Nonomuraea aridisoli. Next base: position 13,047 of record NZ_POUD01000028.1, read on the forward strand.
TCATCACATCTCCAAGCAGGGGAACTAGGAAGGAAGGTGCGGCTAGGTTATTCGTACTTACTTCTAAAATCAAAGCAGCATCTGATCTGTTAGCTTGGAGGGATGGCGCCTACGCGACACGACCTGGAAAGCTGCGCCCGCGGCGACGCCGCCCTCACCCGGGCGTTCACCCTGCTCGGCAAGCGCTGGAACGGCCTGCTGCTGGGCAGCCTCGGCTCCGGCCCCGCGGGCTTTCGGGAGCTGTCGCGGGCCATCGGCGGCGTGAGCGACTCGGTGCTCTCCGACCGGCTGGCCGAGCTGTGCAAGGCGGGCCTGATCACCCGCCGCGTCGACGAGGGGCCGCCGGTGACGGTGTCGTACGAGTTGACGGAGGGCGGGCGGGCCCTCATTCCGGCGCTCCACCAGATCTCACGCTGGGCCGAAGAGCACCTGCCCGCGACCTGAGCCTGGGGCGGTTGGGGGTTGATCGTCCGATATGCGGTGTTACGTTGAGATTCGAGGCGTGCCCCGACACCTGCGAAGGACGTGGTTCCCGTGCTCTACCTCTTCGGCTTCGAGCGGATCGGCGTGGCCGTGAGTGACATCTACTTCGTCGACCCGGCCCCCTTGCCCGGCCAGGAGGGCGCCGAACGCGGCGTGCGGCTCGAGCTGCGCAGGCTGGAGCAGGGCGAGCTGAAGGGCTCCATCTACTCCGCCCGCCCGATCGGCATCGACCGGCCGATCTGGCGCGTCGACCTGCTGGAGTCCGTCGAGGGCACGCCGGGCAGCTTCGACCGCACCCACCACCACCCGGGCACGCGGGGGTGGGAGCCGGGGCGGCGGGTGTTCGACGAGCGGCTGTCGAAGGAGCCGCTGGCCTGGCTGGGGGAACGCCTCGCCGACCTCGAGGGCGTCCTCGACGAGGCGGGCGTCGCCCGCGACGAGGTGACCCCGGAGGACGTACGCGGCCTGCGCGAGCGCGCCCCCGAGATCGTCGAGACGGTCTCCCGCCTGCTGGACCAGGTGCGCGCCGCCTCCCCCGACGTGCCCGCCGGCGCCGAGTCGGCCACCAGCGTCCGCGCCAGCTGGCTCTGACCCCCTGACCCTCAGGGGGTCGCGGGGCGGCGGTGCAGGAGGCCGAACTTGGCCCACATGGCCTCCGCCGCCTCGATGGAGGCGCCCGTACGGGCCGGGTCGACGGCGGCGAGCTGGGCGACGAGGGCCTGGGCGACGGCCATCCCGGCGGTCAGCGACGGGAAGAACGCCTCCCCTTCGGCGGGCACCAGCACGACCTCCTCCGCCGCGTTCGCCAGCGCCGGGCTGGCCGCGTCCGTGATGGCGAACACCCGCGCGCCCCGCGACCCGGCCTCGTTGGCCGCCAGCACCGTGCTCTCGTACAGACGCCAGAAGCTGATCGCGATCAGCACGTCGCCGGCGGCGACGGTGGAGACCGTGTTCGCCAGTTCCGCGTCGCCCGACGTCACCGCCGCCACGGGATAGCCCGCCAGGCGGGCGTTGTGGGCGAGGGCGAGACCGACGGCGGCGTAGCTGCCGTCGGCGACGATGACGGTGCGCCGCGCCGCCGCGACGGCCTGCGCGATCGTGAGCAGCACGCGTTCGTCCATGCGCCGGTTGAGCAGCGCCAGGCTGTCGAGGTCGCGGCGCAGCGAGCGGGAGCTGGGCGAGCCGGTGCCCCGGTGCTCGGCGGCGACCTGCCCCGCGCTGAGCGAGGAGAGATAGCGGGCGCGCAGCTCCAGTTGCAGCGCCGGCCAACCCGCGAAGCCGAGCGCCTGCGCCGTACGGGTGACGGTCGCGACGTTGACGCCCGCGACCTGGGCCAGCTCCCCCGCCGACGCGAAGGACGCGCGGCGCGGCTGTGACAGCAGGAGCTCCACGACGACGGCGGCCTTGCCGCGCAGGCCGCGCTCGGGCAGCCGCTCACGCAGCCAGTCTTCGAAGCTGTCGGCGGCGCGCTCTGTCACCGTGATCCTCCCTCGGCCGGCACCATGCTACGCAGTTCGCCGCTATCATCAGCCTTCCTGCAATGACCATTGCATTCTTGACATTTCGCACTATATGTTGCTTCCCAGTCTCCCCGTAGGACCTGGGAAGGTGCGTCCATGTCCTTGTTGGCCCGTCTCGATCGGCTCCCGCTGAGCCGCCCCCACTATGTCCTCCTGCTGATCGGCGGGCTCGGCTACACCTTCGACGGCATGGACTCGGCGGTGGTCGCGTTCCTGTTGCCGAGCGCGCAGGACGCCTGGAGCCTGTCCGATGGCCAGCTCGGCTTCATCGGGTCCGCGACGCCGTTCGGGTTCCTGTTCGGCGCGACCGTGGCGGGCCTGCTCGGCGACCGCATCGGCCGCAAAAAAGTGATGATGTACGCGCTCGCCTTCTACGCCGTCTTCTCCGTGGTGGCCGCGTTCGCGCCCTCCTACGAGGTGTTCCTGGTGGCGCGCGTGCTGGCCGGGGCCGGCGCGGGCGCGGAGAGCGCGATCATCGCGCCGTTCCTGTCGGAGTTCGTGCCGGCCGACCGGCGTGGGTGGTTCATCGGCGCGCTGGCCGGGTTCTTCTCGTTCGGGTTCGTGATGGCCGCGCTGATCGGGCGCTTCGTGGTGCCCACGTTCGACGACGGCTGGCGGATCGCGCAGGTGATCACCGCGCTGCCGATCCTCATGCTGCTGTGGTGGCGGCGCTCACTGCCGGAGTCGCCGCGCTACCTGCTGCATCAGGGCCGTACGGCCGAGGCCGAGGCGGTGGTCGCCGACCTGGAACGCCGCGTCGAGCGGGCCACCGGCGCGCCGCTGCCCCCGGTGCCCGAGACCGCCGTCGCCCCTTCGGCCGCTCCTTCGGAGACGGCCCGCAAGGTGAACCTGCTGACCGCGCTGCGCTTCCTGTGGAGCCCCGCCATGGCCAAGCGCACCGGGGTGATCTGGCTGGTGTGGTTCGTGATCACGTTCTCGTACTACGGGTTCTTCTCGTGGATCCCGACGCTGCTGGTCAACCGCGGCATCACCGTCACCAAGAGCTTCGAGTTCTCGATCATCATCTACCTCGCCCAGATCCCCGGCTACTTCTCCGCCGCCTGGTTGTCGGAGCGGCTGGACCGCAAGAACACCATCGCCCTCTACCTGGCGGGCTCGGCGGTCAGCGCGTTCTGGCTGTCGCAGATGGACTCGCCCGTCTCCATCACGGTCGCGGGCGCGGTGCTGTCGTTCTTCCTGAACGGCACGTACGCAGGCGTCTACTCCTACACCCCCGAGGTGTTCCCCACCTGGATCCGCGCCACGGGCACCGGGCTGTCGAGCGCCTTCGGCCGGGTCGGCAGCATCCTCGCCCCGACGATCATCGGGTTCTCCGCGGCGAGCCTCGGGTTCGCGGGCGTGTTCGGCCTGACGACCGCGGTGCTGGTGGCCGGGGTGGTGTGTGTGATCGTTTTCGGCCTGGCCACGGCCGGGCAATCCCTTGAAGAGCTGACCGAACCCCCCGTGCAGGAGGCCACCAGGTGACCACGTTGACCCAGCTGGAGGAGAGGGTGCGCAGGGAGGTGGGCGTGCGGCTGTTCACCGTGCTCGCCTGGGTGCCGGAACGGCGGGCGCTGCGCCGGGTGCACAGCAGCCACCCCGAGCAGTATCCGGTGGGCGGTGAGAAGACCGTCGAGGTCGCCCAGGGGTGGCTGGCCACGTGTGTCGAGGGGCGGCGGCCGTACCTCGGCAAGGACCGGGCCGCCGTGCGGGAGATCTTCGCCGACCACGAGCTGATCGAGAGCCTCGGCTGCGGCGCCGTCGTCAACGTGCCGGTCGTGGACGGGGACGAGGTGGTCGGCGTGCTCAACCTGCTCGACGCCGAGGGCCGCTACGACGAGAGCTCGGTGGCGGCGGCGCAGGCCCTGGCCGGCGAGGCCGCCGCCGCACTGCGCGAAGACGCCACCACGGCACAGCGCGAAGGCGCCGCCCGGGCGCGGCGCGGAGGTGCCGCATGAGTCTGCTGCTGCGCAACGCGATGCTGCTCGACGTGGCGACCGGCGAATACACCGAAGGCGACCTGCGCTGCGCCGACGGTCGCATCGCCGAGACCGGGACGAACCTGCGCGCCCCCGACGGCACGCGGGTGCTCGACCTCGCGGGCGCCCGGGTCGTGCCCGGCCTGATCGACGCCCACGTGCACGTCACCGCCTCGACCGCGGACCTCGGCGCGCTGCGCACGATGTCGCCGTCGTACGTCACCGCGCACGCCGCCCGCATCATGGGCGGCATGCTGGACCGGGGCTTCACCACCGTCCGTGACAACTCCGGCGCCGACTTCGGGCTGGCCGACGCGCAGGCCGAGGGCCTCGTCCGGGGGCCGCGGCTGCTGTTCTGCGGCAAGGGGCTGAGCCAGACCGGCGGCCACTCCGACTTCCGCGGCCGGGGCGAGCAGCACGTCGACGACCACCCGTGCTGCGCGGGCATCGGACGGGTCGCCGACGGCGTCGACGCCGTGCGCGCCGCGGCCCGCGACGAGCTGCGCAAGGGCGCCACCCACGTCAAGGTGATGGCCTCCGGCGGCGTGGCCTCCCCCACCGACCGCATCGACTCGACCCAGTACTCCATGGACGAGCTGCGCGCCATCGTGGCCGAGGCCGAGGCCGCCAACCGGTACGTCGCCGCCCACGCCTACACCGCGCGGGCCGTCAACCGGGCGCTCGAAGCGGGCGTGCGCTCGATCGAGCACGGGAACCTGATCGACGACACGAGCGTCGAGCTGTTCCGGCGCCACGACGCGTTCCTGGTGCCGACGCTGGTGACGTACTGGGCGCTGAAGGAGGAGGGGCGGGCGTTCGGGCTGTCGGAGGGCAGCTGGCGCAAGGTGGACGAGGTGCTGGAGGCCGGGCTGACGGCGCTGGAGCGGGCCGCGCGCGGCGGCGTGCGACTGGCGTTCGGGACCGACCTGCTCGGCGGCATGCACCGTCACCAGAGCCACGAGTTCCGCCTCCGCGCCGAGGTGCAGCGACCTCTCGACGTGCTCCGCGCGGCCACGTGCGGCGCCGCCGAGCTGCTGGGGATGACCGGCGAGATCGGCACCCTCGAGGTCGGCGCCCACGCCGACCTCCTCGTCCTCGACGGCGACCCGCTGGAGGACGCCGGCGTCCCCGCCGACCCCAAGCACCTCCGCCACGTCGTGCAGGCCGGCATCATCACCTGACCCGCCCTCCGGTGCGGTGCGAGGGCGGGGTGCGTAGCGTGGGCGGGGTGACGACGCTGACGCGCACCGCCCTCGTGGTCGTCGTGGTGCTGGTTCTGCTGCTCGGGCTGCTCTGGGTGTTTCAGCGGCGGCTCATCTACCTGCCGGACCGGGGCGCGGTGCCGCCGGCCGCGTCGGTGATCCCGGGCGCGCGGGACGTGTCGTTCACGACGCGTGACGGTCTGCGCCTCGCGGCCTGGTACGTGCCCGGCCGCCACGACGTGACCGTCCTGGTGATGGGCGGCAACGCGGGCAACCGGCTGCACCGGGCGCCGCTGGCCCGCGCCCTGGCGGAGCAGGGGCTGCCGGTGCTGCTGATGGACTACCGCGGCTACGGCGGCAACCCGGGCAGCCCCACCGAGGAGGGCCTGTACCTCGACGCGCTCGCCGCCCGGGCGTTCGTCGGCGGCCCGCGCGTCGTCTACTTCGGCGAGAGCCTCGGCGGGGCGGTCGCGACGCGGCTCGCGCTGGAGCACCCGCCCGCCGGGCTGGTGCTGCGCTCGCCGTTCACCGACCTGGCCGACGCCGGCCAGGTCAACTACCCCTTCCTTCCGGTACGCGCGCTGCTGCGCGACCGCTTCCCCGTCGTCCCCGACATCGGCCGGGTGCGGGCGCCGGTCGTGGTCGTGTACGGCGCCCGCGACACGATCGTGCCCCCGCGCCTGAGCCGGGCGGTCGCCGAGGCGGCCGGGGCGACGGCCGTGGAGATCGCCGGAGCCGGGCACAACGACCTGGTCATGCTGAACGGCCGCGAGCTGGTCGACGCGGTGGTGGAGCTGGCCGGACGCGGATCGCGGTAGCGGGCCCGGCCTGTCCGCGGTGCCCGCACCGTCGTAGGATCCGCGGCGTGAGACCCTTACACGTCGCCGCCGGCGTGGCCGTGGCGGTGGTGCTGGCAGGCTCGGCGGTCCTGGTTCCACGACTCGTCTCCGGCGCGGAGCCGGCCAGGGATCACCTGGCCGTGGCCGCCGTACGCCCCAGCGTGCTGGTCGACGTCCAGGGGGCGGTCATCGAGGAGTTCACCGGCGACTGCGCGGCAAGCCGGAACGCGTACCTGTGCGAGCGGGTGCGGGCCGAGCTGTCGGCGAGCGACGCGACCCTGGTGCGGCGCGGCGACCTGACGATCAGGACGGCGATCGACCCGCGCGTGCAGCGGGCCGTCGAACAGGCCGTCGAGCGGCACGTCGATCCGGGCGACGAGCCGGTGGCCGCCCAGGCCGTGATCGCGCCCGGCACCGGCGAGATCAAGGCGCTGGCGACCCGCGGCGGTCACCCCGGCGGAGCCCACCACTCCAGCGGCGTCCAGCAGGGGACCAGCGCGATGGTCTATCCGCTGGCCGCCGCCCTGGAAAGCGGCATGCGCCTCGACGACGGCCTGTCCACCGGCGACGGCTATCAGGCGCCGGCGTACGCGTCGTTCAAGAACTGCGCGGGCGAGAGCGTCGGCGACCCCACCCACACCGTCGTCAACCGGACGGACGACGGTGCGGCCTTCACCACCCTCCGCTCCGGCACGGTCGCCGCCGAGAACACGTTCTTCATGAAGCTGACCGAGACGGTCGGGTTGTGCGAGAGCGTGAAGATGGCCCAGCGGCTCGGGCTCGCGCGCGCCGACGGCGCGCCGCTGCAGGAGTACGAGACGTTCGCGCTCGGCGTCAACGAGGTGGACGCAGTCGCGGTCGCCTCCTCCTACGCCACTCTGGCCGCCCGCGGCCGGCACTGCGCGCCGCGCGTGGTCACCGAGGTCATCGCCGACGGAGGCGTCGTCCGGGCCTTCCCGCCGGCCTGCGAGCAGGAGCTGGAGGCGCCGGTCGCGGACGCCGTGACCGCGGTGCTGGCGCAGGCCCTGGCGGCGAGCCCGCTCGAGGGCCTCGGCCGCGACGCGGCGGGCATGGACGGCACGGCCGACGCCTTCACCGCGGCGGGCTACGCCGGCTACACGCCCGACCTCGCCTCGGCCGTCAGCCTCGGCTTCCCGTCCGGCGGCGTCCGCCGCACCCTGACCGACGTCACCATCGGCGGCCGCCGCCACCAGGAGGTCTCGGGCACGGACGTCGCCGGCGCGATCTGGAAGGAGTCGATGCGCGCCGCCCTGGCCGGCACCCCGGAAACCCCGTTCACCGCCCTCGACGAGACCCGCTTCGGCGGCTGCCGCAAAGCCTGCCCGCCCGGCTGATCAGGTCAGGCGGTCGAGGGGCCCGGGGGCCTGCGCGGCCCGGATCTGGTCGGCGTAGAACCGCAGCAGTACGGCAGGCCCTCGCGCGGGGCAGCGGCCGTCAGACGCCTGGAGGCGGCGGCATGAGCCTCAGTCGTCCAGGAGGTCGCGGACCCACTCCGCGTCCTGGCCGAGGGACGGGGGCCGGTGTCGGTAGGTGGGCGGGGTGGCGCTGAGGCGGAGCGGGTTGGCGACCTGGCCGACGCCGTCGAGCCGTACGGCGGGCTCCAGGCCGAGCCGCTCGGCCAGGGCGAACGCGGCGGCCAGGTCGTTGATGGGCCCGCACGGCACCCCGGCGGCGGTGAGCCGCTCGAACCAGTCGTCGGCGCTCCGCGTGGCCAGGGCGGCGTTCAGGTCGGCGACGAGCGGCTCGCGGGCGGCCACCCGGCCGGCGTTGGTGGCGTAGCGGTCGTCGTCGGCCAGGTCCGGCCGGTCGAGGGCGAGGCACAGGGCGCGGAAGAGGCCGTCGTTGCCCGCCGCGATGACGATCGGCCGGTCGGCCGCCTGGAACACCTCGTACGGGACGATGCTGGGGTGCCGGTTGCCCATCGCGCGGGGCACGACCCCGGCGGCGGCGTAGGAGGAGGCGTGGTTGGTGAGCGCGGAGAGCACCGACGACAGCAGCGAGACCTCGACGTGCTGGCCCTCACCGGTGACGTCGCGGTGGCGCAGGGCGGCCAGGATGCCGAACCCGGCGTGCAGGCCGGTGATGACGTCGGCCACCGCGACGCCCGCCTTCATGCCGGGCCCGCCGGGCTCGCCGGTGATGCTCATGAGCCCGCCGGCGGCCTGCGCGATGAGGTCGTACCCGGGCAGGTGGGCGCCCTCGCCGGAGCCGAAGCCGGTGATCGAGCAGTACACCAGCCCCGGGTTGAGCTTCCGCAGCGCGTCGTAACCGAGGCCGAGGCGGTCCATCGTGCCGGGCTTGAAGTTCTCCACGAGCACGTCGGCCCGGGCGGCCAGGGCGCGGGCGACCTCCGTGTCGGCCCGCAGGTCGAGAGCGATCGAGCGTTTGTTGCGGTTGACGCCGAGGAAGTACGTGGCCTCCCCGTCGGCGTACGGCGGCCCCCAGGCGCGGGTGTCGTCGCCGGCGCCGGGCCGTTCGACCTTGACCACCTCCGCCCCGAGGTCGGCCAGCAGCATCGTGCAGTACGGCCCCGCCAGCACCCGGCTGAAGTCGGCCACCAGCAGCCCCGACAGCGCCCCGCTCACACGCACCACCTCGCGACCACCCTACGCACGCGGCGAGACCCCGCACGCACGCGGGTCAGAACGTCTGCCACGTCGCCTCGGTGACCCGGCAGGGCCCGCCGTGGTGCACCCGCAGCCGCCCGGCCGTCACGTCGAGGCCGATCGTGGCCACCGTCTCCCACCGCTGGTTGATCGGCTGCGTGAGGTCGGGGTGGGCGCAGACGGGGGCGTCGTCGGGGCCGTGGCTGAGCATGGCGTGCGCCCGCGCGGTCAGGTCGGCGCGGCTCAGCCCCGCCACGTTCGCGCGCAGGTGCCGCTGCCGGTCGTACGTGCCGGGCCGGTCGGAGGCGTGCCGCTCCCCGGGCGCGAGGACGGGGTCGAGGAAGTGGTTGCAGTGCAGCAGCACGCCGTCGGGGCCGGGCGGGATGACGGCGACGCCGGCCGGGGAGATCTCGACGGACGCCGCCTCCGACGCGGTCACGACGGTGATCACGGTCGACGCGGAGACCTCGGCCGACCGCGCGATGCCGGCCGCCTCCTCCACCGTGGCGGCCTCCTCGAGGATCCGGCGGGCGATCAGGTGCACGGGCACGCCCACGTCGCCGGTGTCGGAGCGGTGGCGCAGGATGTTGAAGTGCACGCCGAGCCCGGCCGTGTTGACGCCGATCTTGGCCAGTGACCCCGCCTCGGTGAACGTGCGCACCACGTGGCCGGGGCGCGGCTCGAGCTCCCACAGGACGGGGGCGTCGCGCAGGTGGTCGTGCCAGTCCCAGGTCTGCACCGTGCGCGCCGGGGCCGCGTCGGGCAGCACGACGGAGGTCGAGCACTCGCCCTCGCCGGCGATGGCGCCGGTGGTCGCGTCGATGGCGGCCAGGATCTCGGTGCGGGCGTTCACCGCGGCGACCTGCCAGGGTTCGAGCCCGGCGCCGGCGGCGATCCCGGCGATCTCGTCCGCCAGGCCGGGCGCCCAGGCGGCGCTCCGGTCGAGCGCGCGCTCGGCCCACGCGCGCACCTGGTCGCCGGTCGCGCCGGCGACGGTGAACAGGTCGGTGTAGCCGGACAGGTTGGCGAGGATCCTCGGTCGCAGGCGGGTGCCGAACTCCTTGCCACGGGCGCTCGGCTCGATCTGACTGGAGGAGAAAACGGGAAATGTCATGATCTGTCCATCATCTCAGCGCGCCGCGCGGCGGTTACCGGCACCGGAGAGCAAGGCCTCTACCCCGCCGACGGGCGCGCGGAACCCACGTACGGCGGCCGCTCCGTGACTCAGGGTGACGTTTTTCGGGGAAGTAGCATGTGGGCGAGGGCGAGGCTCCCGATACTGAGTGGGTGACCGCGATGGCGACGATCGAACCGAGCACGAGGCGCAGGTTTCTGCCGAGCGCGCAAGCGTTCACGGTCGACGATCTGCTCGAGCTCCCCGACGACGGGAACCGCTACGAGCTCTTCAACGGGAGCCTACTGGTGAGCCCTTCCCCCACCCCCCTGCACCAGCGCATCATCTACCGGCTGCAGCGGATACTCGATGACGCGATGCCACCGGGGCTGGAGCCCTTGGCGACCGTGAACGTGCGGGTGAGCGACAAGGACTTCTACATCCCCGACCTCGTCGTCGTCCGCGAGGACGAAACGAAGACGGTGGAGCTCATGTTCGCGCCCGGCGACATCCTGCTCGCCGCGGAGGTGGTCAGTCCGAGCACCAAGATGCGCGACGAGATGTTCAAGGTGGAGGCGTACGCGAAGGCGGGCATCCCCTCCTACTGGCGGATCAACCCGGAGGAGGGCCCGGCCCTCTACGTTCACGAGCTGAAGGGCAAGCGGTACGGCGAGCCCGCCGTCTTCAAGGCCGGCGCGGCCGCCGACCTGACCGCCCCCTTCCCGATCAGCTTCGACCCCGCCGATCTCGTCAGCAGCCGCCGGTGACCCGAGGCACCACGCCGCCGCGCCGGCGTGCGCCGTCTCGTCCCGCGTGCGTTTAGGGTGCACGGTGTGGATCAGTTCGGGTACGGGGCCGCGAAGTGAGCGCGACGGCCGGGATCGAGCGCGCCGAGGCCGCTGAGGAGCCGCAGAAGCCGAAGAGACGACGCAGGCGGTGGTTCGCCTGGACGGTCGTCACGTTGCTCGCCGTGTGGGCCGTAACCAGGGTGGGCGGCCTGGAGAGTGGATCGTTCCCCACGCAGCTGATGACCGTCACCCCCTTCGGCGCGGCGCTGGCGGCCCTGACCGCGCTGCTGTCGCTGCTGCGCCGCAACCGGCCGGCCGCGCTCGCCGCCGCGCTGGTGTGCGCGGTGATGGTCGCGGTCGTGGTGCCGCGCACGATCAGCGCGGAGCAGCCGGCGGCGAAGGGCGCCCCGCTGCGGGTGCTGACGATCAACCTGTTCGGCCGCGCCGACGCCGAGGCGGTGGTCGATCACATCCGTACGCACGACGTCGAGGTGTTCAGCGCGCTGGAGCTCACCTACGCCGAGGCCGAGCGGCTGGACGAGGCCGGGCTGAAGGAGCTGCTCCCCTACCGGGTGCTGCAGCCGGAGCTCGACGTGACGGGCGGCGGCATCTACGCGAAATATCCGCTGACGGAGCTGCACGGCCTGTTCACGCCGATCGGCCACAACATGCCGGCGGCGAGGGTGGCGCTGCCCGGGGGCGAGTCGGTCGAGATCGTCGCCGTGCACCCCAACCCGCCGCTCGGCCGCCGGGTGGAGGAGTGGAACACCGTCCTGCGCACCCTGCCCTCGGCCTCGCCGTCGGCGGTGCGGGTGCTGGCCGGCGACTTCAACGCGAGCCTCGACCACCGCGCCTTCCGCGACCTGCTCGACCGCGGCTACGTCGACGCCGCCCGCCAGGTGGGGAAGGGCCTGGTCCCCACCTGGCCGAACTTCGGGCCCATGCGACCGTTCATCTCCATCGACCACGTGCTGGCCGACCGGCGGGTGGCGGTGGAGCGGGTGGAGGTCCTCGACGTGCCCGGCACCGACCACCGCGGCGTCTTCGCCGCCCTGCGGCTGCCCTAGGCTCACCACTCCCCGAGGCGCGCCGGGGTGGTGAGGCGGCGGGCGTGGCCGAGGATGACGGGTTCGCCGGTCAGGCGGAGGTCCGCGCGCAGCGGCGGCTCGTCCGCCGACGGGCCGGCGGCGAGCGTGACCGTGCCGGGCTCGACGACGCGGCGCAGGTCGACGCCGGTGTAGGAGAACGCGTCCGCCGGCACCTCGAACGTCACCGCCCGCGTGCGGCCCGGCTCCAGGGGCACCCGGGCGAAGCCGACGAGCTGCACGGCGGGCCGGGCGACCTGCGCGACCGGGTCGGAGGCGTAGAGCTGGACGACCTCCTCGGCGGGCCGGTCGCCGGCGTTGCGCACCGTCACGGTGACCTCGACGACGCCGTCGGTGGCGCATTCGGCGCGGTCCGTGGCGAGGGCGACGTACTCGACGGGCGCGTACGACAGGCCGTGGCCGAACGCGAACGCCGGGGTCGGGTCGAGCACGGTGATGCCGTCCGCGCGCCGGCCGAGGGGCGGCTGCAGGTACGTGGACGGGTTGATGGCGGGCGAGGCGGGGATCTGGACCGGCAGCCGCCCGGAGGGGTTGACCCGGCCGCTCAGCACCCCCGCCAGTGCCGCGCCGCCCTCCACGCCGGGCAGGAACGCCTGCACGGCCGCGGCCACCCGGTCCTTGTACGCCCCCAGCGCGTACGGCCGCCCGGACACCACGACCAGCACGACCGGCGTGCCGGTCGCCAGGACGGCCTCGACCAGCTCCGGCTGCAGGCCGGGCAGCCGCAGGTCGGCGGCATCGCAGCCCTCGCCCGAGCTGCCGCCGCCGAACAGCCCGGCCCGGTCGCCGACGAACAGCAGCGCCAGGTCCGACTCGGCGGCGAGCGCCGCGGCGGCGGGGATGCCTGAGGCGTCGCCGCCCAGGACGTCGGCTCCGGCCGCGTGGCGCAGCTCCGCCTCGGGGAACTCGGCGGCCAGGCACTCGCCGACGGATCGGATGGGCAGGCCCATGCCGTGCTCGGGGTAGCGGTCGAGCACGTGGTTGGGGAAGGCGTAGCAGCCGAGCAGCGTGCGCGGGTCGCCGGGGCACGGCCCGACGACGGCGATCCTGGCGGTCGTGCCGGGGTCGACGGGCAGCACGCCGGCGGGGTTGTGCAGCAGCACGATGGAACGTTCCGCGACGCTGCGGGCCAGCGCGCGGTTGCGGGGGCCGTCGAGCTCCAGCCGGTCGGCGTCCTCGGGGACGTCGTAGGGGGCGTCGAGGAGGCCCAGCTCGATCTTCTGCCGCAGCACGCGGCGTACGGACTCGTCGAGCAGCGTCTCGTCGATCAGGCCCGCGCGGACCTGCGCCACCAGGTGGTCGCCGTAGGAGACGGTCTCGGGCAGCTCCACGTCGATGCCGGCGCGCAGGGCGACGGCCCCGGCGCCGGCGACGTCCTCGGCCACGCCGTGCATGGACGCCAGGAACGGGATCGCCCAGTAGTCGGACACCACCGTCCCCTCGAACCCCCACTCCTCGCGCAGCAGCCCGCGCAGCAGGTGGGCGCTCGCGCCGACCGGCACGCCGTCGAGGTCGGTGTAGGAGTTCATCACCGAACGGGCGCCGCCCTCGCGCAGGGCCGTCTCGAACGGCGGCAGGATCACGTCGGCCAGCTCCCGGGGCCCGATGCTGACGGGCGCGTGGTTGCGCGCGGCGCGCGAGGCGGCGTACCCGGCGAAGTGCTTGAGCGTGGCGACGATCCCGGCGCCCTCCAGGCCGCGCACGTACGCGGCGCCGAGCTGCCCCACCAGGTACGGGTCCTCGCCCAGCGTCTCCTCGACCCGCCCCCAGCGGTAGTCGCGCACGACGTCGAGCACGGGCGACAGGCCCTGGTGGACGCCGGCGGCGCGCAGGTCGGCGCCGATGGCCGCCGCCATGCGCTCGATCAGCCCGGGGTCGAACGTCGCCGCCCAGGCCAGCGGCGTCGGGTAGGCGGTGGCCCCGTGGGTGGCGAACCCGGTCAGGCACTCCTCGTGGGCGATCGCCGGGATGCCGAGGCGGTTGGCGTCGATCACCAGCCGCTGCAGGGAGCGCAGGCGCTCGGCGCCCTCGGCCGGGGTCACCGGGGCGGTGCCGTAGACGCGGGTGAGGTGGCCGAGCCCGTGGGCCAGCCGGTCCTCCAGCCGTTCCGAGGTCGTGAAGAGGTCCTGCAGCGGGGCGACGCCGCCGGGGTCGCCGGTCTGCACCCAGGCGGATCCGAGCTGGGCGGCCTTCTCCTCGAGCGTCAGCTCGGCCAGCAGGCTCTCCACGCGCTCGCCGACCGTGCGGGAGGTGTCCCGCCAGGCCGCGACGCCCGGCGCGTTGACAGATGTCATGGCTGTCACTTTCGAGAGTTCCATCCCGATCATTACGCCCGGACTGTAAGTGGCCCTCTGCTGCTCGTCAAGAATATTTCGCCATACGTCCGAAAATTTCGGAAACTTCGGCTGAAAGGCCGAGGAAAGCTCCTCGGAAAGGCTGGCTGAGCAGCGGACTCTTGGCGCCGTACCGGATGAAATTTTCAGGAAAGCGCATCAGAAATATCAGCGGTAAGCGGGATGTCACCCGGCCGCCAGGCCGAATGCTTGTTCGAATGTGGCAGTGTCGGCTGTTCCGAGAAGCCCTCACCCAGGAGTCCGTCCATGCCCGTTCACCGGTTCTTATCCGCGCTCACGCTCGCGCTGGTCACCGTCGCCGCACTCGCCCTGACCGCCCTGCCCGCCCGCGCCGGCGGGCCGAACGTGGTGGTCAGGTGGAACCAGGCGCTGCTGCAGGCCGTACGCGGCGGCACGCTCGGCCCGCCCCTCGTCGCCAGGGCGCTCGCGATCGTGCACACCTGCGCCTACGACGCGTGGGCCGCCTACGACGCGGTCGCCTCCGGCACCCGGCTCGGCGGCTCGCTGCGGCGGCCAGCGGCCGAGCACACCGAGGCCGACAAGGCCGAGGCCATCAGCTACGCCGCGCACCTGGCGGCGGTCGACCTCTACCCGGCGCAGCGGGCCGTCTTCGACGCGCTGATGGCCGACCTCGGGTACGACCCCGCCGACGCCTCCGGCGTGCCGGCCGGCGTCGGGGTGACCGCGTGCCGGGCGGTGCTCGACCACCGGCACGCCGACGGCTCCAACCAGCCCGGCGGCTACGCCGACACCACCGGGTACGCGCCGGTCAACGGCCCCGTGGTGGTCGCCGAGCCGACGGCCGGGATCGCCGCGCCCGGCCGCTGGGCGCCGCTGACGTACGCCAACCGGGCCGGCGTCGTGGTGACGCCGCCGTTCATGGCCCCGCACTGGGGAGGGGTGGCCTCCTTCAGCGGCGCCGCGCGCGCCCTCGCCGACCGCGTGCCCGCGCCGTACGCCTACGGCTCCTCCGGGTTCCGCGCGCAGGCCGCCGAGATCGTGTCGGTCACGGCCGCGCTGACCGAGCGGCAGAAGGCGATCGCCGAGTACTGGGCCGACGGGCCGAGCAGCGAGACCCCGCCGGGGCACTGGTGCCTGTTCGCCCAGCAGGTCTCCGCCCGCGACCGGCACGGCGTCGACGAGGACGTGAAGCTGTTCTTCGCGCTGGCGAACGCCGTCATGGACGCCGGGATCGCCTCGTGGGAGGTCAAACGCGACCACGACTCCGCCCGGCCGATCACCGCGATCCGCCATCTGTACCAGGGCCGGCAGATCCCGACCTGGGGCGGCCGGACGGTCGAGGGGGCCGCGTGGGTACCGTACCAGCCGTCGTGGTTCCCGACGCCGCCGTTCGCCGAGTACGTCTCCGGGCACAGCACGTTCAGCGCGGCGGCGGCGGAGGTGCTCAGGCGTTTCACCGGCGCCGACACGTTCGGCGGTCAGGCGGTCGTCGCCCAGGGCTCGTCGCTGGTGGAGCCGGGGGTGACGCCCACGCAGGACGTGACGCTGCGCTGGAGCACGTTCAGCGCGGCCGCCGACGAGGCCGGGCTCTCGCGCCGGTACGGCGGCATCCACTTCCGCGCCGGCGACCTGCAGGGCCGCGCCCTCGGCCGGGCGGTGGGCACGGCGGCCTGGGACCGCGCGAAGAGCCACTGGACCGGCCGCGGCTGACGGCGGGCGCCCGCTCCCCCGTGCCGGGGAGCGGGCGCGTGCGGTCAGGCGAGACTCTCCTCGGCCTGCCGGTTGAGCGTCTCGAGGTCGAACGCGCCCGACTTGACGGCCGCGGTGAACGCCTCCCAGTCGAGGCGCGGCACGTTCAGCACCACGTCCGGGTGGTCCGCGTGCACGAGCTCCACGTGGTCGTTGATCCGCTTCGCCGCGACGCGGCCGGCGTCTTGCGTCATCTGCGGCACTCCTCTCGTTGGTGTGCGGTTGCGGGCAGCCTTCCACCCGGCGGGCGGATCGGCCACCGGCTCTCCCGGGAGTGCGCGGCACAAACCAACCCGAAGGCGACTGTCTGGAGACCCCGGCCGAGGGGGTCAGCCCTTGGAGCCGGTGAAGGCGATGCCGGCGATGAGATGCCGCTGCATGACCGCGAAGAGCACGATCACGGGCAGCGAGGCCACGGCGGCCCCGGCGAACAGGATCGGGAAGTTCGTCTGGAACTGTCCGCGCAGCGAGGCCAGCCCGGCGGAGAGCGTCATCATCTCGGGATCGGTGTTGACCACCAGCGGCCAGAGCAGGCTGCTCCACGACCACATGACCGTCAGCAGCCCCAGCGCGAGCAGCCCCGGCCTGACCAGCGGCAGCATGATGTGCCAGTAGATCTGCAGCGGGTTGGCCCCTTCGAGCTGCGCGGCCTCGTCCAGCTCCCTGGGCAGGGTGAGGAAGAACTGACGGAGCAGGAACGTGCCGAAGGCCCCGAAGACGCCCGGCGCGATCAGCGCCTGCAGCGTGTCGAGCCAGCCGAGGTCCACCATGATCTCGTAGCGCGGGATGAGGAACAGCTCGCCGGGGACCATGAGCACGGCCAGGAAGAGCGTGAAGATGCCGCCCCGGCCGGGAAAGCGCAGCCGGGCGAAGGCGAAGGCGGCCAGCGAGCACAGCAGCAGCAGCCCGGCGGTGACGGCCGCGATGACCACGACCGTGTTGAGGAACTGCCTGGCCAGCGGCACCGTCCGGAAGACCTCGGCGAAGTTCGACCACTGCCACGAGGGCGTGAACTTCGGCGGCACCCGCAGCGAGTCGGGCAGCGTCTGCAGCGCGACCACGATCTGCCAGACGAAGGGCGCGATCATCACCAGCGCGCCCGCGGCCAGCGCCACGTAGGCCGGCCAGGTTCTGGGCCTATTCATAGTGCACCCACTTCTTCTGCAACCTGAACTGGATCGCGGTCAGCACGAGGATCAGGCCGAGCAGCAGGACGGCGATCGCCGCGGCGAGCCCTCGCTGGTTCTGCACGAAGCCCTTCTCGTAGAAGAGGTAGACGATCGTGCGGCTGCCGCTCAGCGCCGGGCTCGTCGTGTCGATCATGAGGTAGACCAGGTCGAAGACCTGCAACGCGTTGATCATCGTGATCACGACGACGAAGAACGTGGTCGGCGTGAGCAGCGGGAGCGTGATGCGGAAGAACTGCCGCAGCCGTCCCGCGCCGTCGATCGCGGCCGCCTCGTAGAAGTGGCGCGGAACGCTCTGCAGCCCCGCCAGGAACAACACGGCGTTGTAGCCGATCGAGCTCCAGATGCCGACGATCGCGATCGCGTAGATGGCGACGTCCGGATCGCCCACCCAGTACGGCCCGTCGATCCCCACGAGGCCGAGGAGATGGTTGATCGCCCCGAAGTCCCCGTTGAACAGGTACCTCCAGGTCAGGCCCACGGCGGCGGGCATGGTGACGACCGGCAGGAAGTACAGCGTCCGGTAGACGCTCAGCCCGCGCAGCCCGGGCACGTTCAGCAGGGCCGCGATGACGATGGACAGCGGCACGCCGGCCAGCACGAGCGCCGCGTAGAGCAGGGTGTTGCCGAGCGCGCCGGCCATCTCCTCGTCGCCGAGCAGGTCGGTGAAGTTGGCCGTCCCCACCCAGGTGTACGCGGCCGCCGTGCTCGCCCTCGCCGACCGGGCCACGGGGGTGCGGCTCAGCCAGGCCGCGTACGACCGGACGACCTTGTGCGGGCCGAGCGAGCATCTGGCGCCGTACGTGTGACGTCAAGGCGGGTCCAAGGTTCGGCGGGGAAAGCGGCGAGGTGCCGCGGAGCGACGCACAAACGACCTGAAAGCCCCGCCATGGGTCGCCGCCGAACCCGCGAACGTGCCGGAGCGGGTCTTCTCCGCGCCGCACGGGCTGACGCTCAGCGTGAAGGAGGTCGGCCCGACGGGACAGCCGGCCGATCTGCAGATCATCACCTTGTTCGACGAGGCCTCCGGGCAGGCGTTCACCGGCTCGATGGTCGTGCTGAGGACCGGCCCGGCCGCCACCGCCTGCCGCACCTGACCCGCCCGCCGGGCACTCGACGCGAGCGGTCGCGAGGGTGCCGGGGGTCCGTCAAGGCCGGGCCGATCGATTGCCTCGTGGCCCATTCCTCGGCAAATGCTCGGTCGGCTCGGGCCTGCCGGAGAACGGCACGGGTAGCCGCGCTGACGCACCCGTCGCCGAGGAGCGGAAGCCATGTTCAACGCCATGCCGGTCGAGGGCATCGTCCCCGACAGCGCCGCCGAGACGCCCGCCGACCTGGTCATTCGCAACGGCCGCGTGCACACCCAGGACCCGGCTCGGCCCGCCGCCGCGGCCCTCGCCGTACGGGAGGGACGGATCGTCGCCGTGGGCGACGACCAGGACATGGCCCCCTTCGTGGGTACGCGGACCAGGATCGTCGACGCGCTCAACCGGCGGATCATCCCCGGGCTCAACGACTCCCACCTCCACGTCATCAGGGGCGGCCTGAACTATCTGCTGGAGCTGCACTGGGACGGCGTCCCGTCGCTGCGCATGGCGCTGTGGATGCTGCGCGAGCAGGCCGGGCGCACCCCGCAGGGCCAGTGGGTCCGGGTGGTGGGCGGCTGGACGGGTGAGCAGTTCGCCGAGCGGCGCCTGCCGACGGTGTCGGAGCTGGACGCCGCCGCGCCCGACACCCCGTCTTCGTCCTGCACCTGTACCAGTCGGCGATCCTCAACCGGGCGGCCGTGCGGGCCATCGGGTTCACCAAGGACAGCGTCCCCCCGCCGGGCGGCCAGATCGTCCGCAACCACGCCGGTGAGCCCACGGGCGTGCTGCTCGCCGCGCCCGCCGCCACGCTCCTGTACGCCGCGCTGGCCAAGGGCCCGAAACTGGCCGAGGACGAGCAGCTCGGCTCGACCCGCCACTTCCTGTACGAGCTCAACCGGTTCGGCCTAGGCGAACCTCGACCGGATCGCCGCGCTGGGCGGGAGCCTGTCGGTGCAGAACCGGATGATGTTCCAGGGCGGCGCGTTCGCCGACCGCTACGGAGCCGCGCAGGCCGCCCGGACCCCGCCGATCCGGCAGATGCTCGGCCGGGGCCTGCTGACGGCCGCCGGCACCGACGCCACCCGCGTCTCCAGCTACAACCCCTGGCTGTCGCTGGAGTGGCTGGTGACCGGCCGCACCATCGGCGGCGCCGAGCTGATGGACCCGCAGTGCCGCGTCGACCGGGAGACGGCGCTGCGCATGTACACCGTGGCCGGCGCCGGCCTCACCGGCGAGGCCGGCGTCAAGGGCGTGCTCAAGGAGGGCTGCTACGCCGACCTCGCGGTGCTCTCCGACGACTTCTTCGCCGTCCCCGAGGACGGCATCTCGCACATCGAGTCGCTGCTGACCGTCGTCGGGGGCCGGATCGTCTACGCCGCGGGCGAGTTCGAGGGGATCGCGCCGCCGCAGCCCGCGATCCAGCCGTCGTGGAGCCCGGTCGCGTTCTTCGGCGGGTACCACCGCACCGCGCCGGGGGTGCGACAGGCCCAGGCGGTGATGGAGGCCGCCGCCGAGTCCGAGGAGCACCGCCAGTGGCGGGCCGTACGGGGCTTCGCGCGGGGCCGTACGACCGAGGACGAGATCTTCGACTCCTGCTTCGTCCTGTGACAGTTCAGAGAGGTCAACCATGGCGAACTTCAGCAAAGCCAAGCCCGATCCCGCGTCGTCGCTGCTCACGCCGCAGGACAGCGTGGTCGTGCTGGTGGACCACCAGCCGCAGATGTTCTTCAGCACGACCAGCGCCGACCGGGGCTCCATCATCAACGCGACCGTGGGCCTGGCCAAGGGCGCCAAGGTCTTCGACGTGCCCGTCGTCCTGACCACGGTCCAGTCGAAGAGCTTCTCCGGGCCGCTGCTGGCCCCGCTGACGGAGCTCTTCCCCGGCGTCGCGCCGATCGACCGGTCCACGATGAACTGCTGGGAGGATCCGCGGGTCGTCGACGCCGTCAAGGCCACCGGCCGCCCGAAGATCGTCATGGCGGGGCTGTGGACCGAGGTCTGCATCGCGCTCGCCTCGCTGTCGGCCGCGGAGCAGGGATACCAGGTGTACGTCCCGACCGACGCGTGCGGGGGCGTGTCGCAGGAGGCGCACGAGAACGCCGTGCGGCGCATGGTCCAGCACGACATCGTGCCGCTCACCTGGCTCACCACGGTGCTGGAGTGGCAGCGCGACTGGAGCCGGACGCGGACGTACGACGCGGTGACGAGGGTGATCGAGGAGCACGCGGGCGCCTACGGGCTCGGCGTCGCGTACGCGCACGCCATGCTCCCGTCGCACGCGACCGCGGCCTGATGAGTCGAGCGTCCGGTTCTGGGGCACCGCCCCGTCACCCGGGCGGCCGACGATGACCGAGGCCGCGGCCGGGTCCGTCTGGCAGCCGCTGCACCTGCGGGTCTTCCGTACGCTGTGGCTGGCCCAGCTGGTCTCCAACGTGAGCAGCTGGATGCAGACCGTCGGCGCGCAGTGGCTCATCACGCAGGAGAGCGGGTCGGCGAGCCTGGTGGCGCTGGTGCAGACGGCGGCCAGCCTGCCGGTGCTGTTGTTCGGCATCCTGACGGGCGCGCTCGCCGACATCGTGGACCGGCGCCGGCTGCTGCTGCTCGCTCAGGCGGTCATGTTCGTCGCGGCGGGCCTGCTGGCGGTCCTGACGGCGCTGGGGCGGATGAACGCCTCCGGGGTGCTGTTGCTGACGTTCCTGCTCGGGTGCGGCAACGCGCTCATGACGCCGGCCTGGCAGGCCATCCAGCCTGATCTGGTGCCGCGCGAGCAGATCCCCAACGCCGCGAGCCTCAACGGCGTCAACATGAACCTCTCGCGGGCGGTCGGCCCGGCGGTCGGCGGCCTGGTCGTGGCGCTCGCGGGACCGGCCGCGGCGTTCGCGGTCAACGCGCTGTCCTTCCTGGTCACCTCGGCCGCGCTGGTCGCCTGGCGGTACCGGGCCGACGTGGGGCCGCTGGGGGCCGAGCGGGTCCTGCCGGCGCTGCGGGCGGGTAACCGCTACGTGCGTCACGCCCCGCGGGTGCGCCGGGTGCTGGCCCGTACCCTGCTGTTCGTCCCGGCCGGGGCGGCGTTGTGGGCGCTGCTGCCCGTCGTCGCGGACCGGCGGCTGGGGCTCGGCCCCGGCGGTTACGGGCTGCTGCTCGGCGCGGTGGGCGCGGGCGCCGTCGCGGGGGCGATGCTGCTGTCGTACGTGCGCGGTCACTGGTCGAGCAACACCGCGCTCACGGGCGGCGGGGTGCTGTTCGCGGCGGTCATGGCGGTGCTGGCCGTGACCCCGTCGCCGTGGCTCGCGGGGGCGGTGCTGGTCCTGGCCGGCGTGGCGTGGATCGCCGTGTTGTCCACGCTGAACGCGCAGATGCAGGTCACGACGTCGGGCTGGGTACGCGCCCGCGCCCTGGCCGTCCACCTGACGATCTTCTCCGGAGGCATGGCGATCGGCGCGGCCGTGTGGGGCGCGCTCGCCGACGGCCTCGGCCTCGGGCCCGCCCTGCTGCTGGCCGCGGCGCTCACGGCGGCCGGCTCCCTCGTCGCCTGGCGCGGTCTCGGCATCCCCGACACCCGGCTCGACCGCTCGCTGTCGGTCCACTGGCCCGCGCCCGCCATGGTGCTGGAGCCCGGCGGGGAGGACGGGCCGGTGCTCGTCACCGTCGAATACCGGGTGCCGCGCGAGCGGGCCGCGGAGTTCGTCGCGGCGATGCGGGACTTCGGGCTCTCCCGGCTGCGCACCGGTGCGCTGCACTGGGATCTGTACCGGTCCGGCGCCGACCCCGACGTCTACCTGGAGACCTTCGTGGTGGCCTCGTGGGAGGAGCACCTGCGCCAGCACTCCACCCGGCTCACCGGGTCGGACCGGGCGATCGAGGAACGGGCGCGTGCCCTGGTGGCGGAGCCGTTCCGGGTCTCCCACTACCTGCCCGCACGCTTTTAAGCGAGAAGTAAGCGCGGGGGCGTAGCGTCCGTCGGCGACAAAAGGGACCAAGGGACACCAAGGGACACAGTTCGGAGGACAGGTCATCCGTGTCAGCGCCGCCGCAAACGCCCGCCCCGTCAGCACGACCTCGGGAGGCCGCGGCCGTCGACGGCATTCCCGCCGTGACGATCGCGCCCGGACGGGGCGAGCCGCGGATCCGCGTCTCCGTCTCGCCGCACCTGACGGTCCTAGCGATGATCCCGGACGCGCTGGCGGGCCGCCGCCGGGGACTGCCGGAGCCCTGGCGGCGTACGCTCGGCGCTCGGGTCGGCCGGCCCGGTCACGAGGCCCCGCGCCCGCTCGCCTGCTCTGCCGTCGCGCCCGGCACCCTCGTGCCCGTCGCGCCCACGGCCGGTGACGTCTCGGTCGAGGACCAGCTCAGCGCCCTGCGCGACGCCCCGCCCGAGACCCTGACCCGGGATCTGGAACGCGCCTTCGGCCCCGGCACGCCCCCGCCGGAGTGGCGCCGGGCCGCCGAACGCCCCGGCCGGTGGCTGCACGACTACGCCGCCGCCCTCGCCGACGCCTGGGAGGCGGCCGAGCTGGCCGGGAAGGACGCGCTGGTCGTCGGGCTGGACGAGCCGGACGCCGGGTGGATCGCCTACCCGGTGCCGGGCGCGGGCTCGCTCTGGCGCGAATCGCCCGGACCTCCCGGGCGGAGGAATTGCTCGCTTTGTTCCCGACCCGGTGATCGGCCTCTGAGCTGCGGCGACGGACGAGGAGCCGAAAAGTTTCCGACGTGAGAACGATCAATGATGATTCGATGATGCCGCGGCCCGGCGCTCCCCGGATGTTGCAAGGTGGAGGCGTGAATCCGGATACCCGTCACAGCAGCCCCGACACGATCGGCGAGGTCCGGCGGAGCATCAGGGACGACCTGCTGCCGGTCTTCACCGAGGTGCGCCAGGTCTTCCAGGAGTGCAAGTCCGTCGGCTTCCCCGGCTCGGGCCCGTTCGGCGAACGCCAGGTCGACGCCCTCTACCGTGCCCTGATGGACTCCCTCGTCCGCGACGCCGAGGACGCGCTCGCCGCGCTCCGGCGGTGGCAGGACGACGACCCGGCCCACACCGCCGGCGGTTGACGCCTCTGGCCTCCCGTGCCGAGGTCGAGCAGCGCGGTCGCGCCGGGCAAGCCGCGCGCCGACAGCTCCTCGTACCGCCAGGGCAGCTCGCCTTCGTAGGTGACGCGGTCGCGGAGGACGGCGAAGTCCCACCCCTCGAACGGGGTGGCCAGCGCCTCGCGGATCAGTTCGTCGTACTCCATACAGGTGATCATCGCGGACATGACGGATGTCATGTGGAGCCGGTGACAGCGCGGACTAACGAGGCGTAAGTGTTTCGATCACGATTTATGCCATGAATCTTCGCCGTTACCGATATGTCGCAGCAAGCCGCCGAGCCGCCGCCGTGACCGCCCTCGGCGCGCTGCTCACCGCGGGCACCCTGGCCGCCCCCGGCCCGGCCGCCGCCGGCAGCGGCCCCGAGACGGGGCAGGGCACGGGGCAGGGCACGGGGCAGGGCACGGGGCTCGGCACGCGTCTCGACCGGGCGGCGCTGAGCCGGAGCCTCGACGCCGTTCACGAGGCCGGCATGTACGGCGTCTACTCGGCCGTACGCGACGGCGAGGAGTCCTGGCGGGACGCGGCGGGCGTGGCCGACGTGGACACCGGCCGCCCGGTCAAGCCGTTCATGGTGCACCGCGTGGGCAGCATCTCCAAGACGTTCACCGCGGTGGCCCTGCTCCGGCAGGTCGCCCGCGGCACCGTCGAACTGGACGCCCCCATCGGCCGCTACCTGCCCGACCTGGTGCCCGGCGAGCGCGGCCGGCGGATCACCGTGCGGATGTTGCTCAACCACACCAGCCACATCGCCGACCACGTCGCCCAGGCGTTCCCCTCGCTGACGCAGGGCTCGACGAGCAGCCTGGACGACAACCGCCTGCGTTCGTTCGACTCGGCGGAGCTGGTGCGGGGGGCGCTGGCCGCCCCGGCGACGGGCGAGCCGGGGGCGCTGCCCGGCGTGTACTCCAACACCAACTACATCCTGGCCGGGCTGCTGCTGGAGAAGGTGACGGGCGAGGACGCCGAGGCGCACATCACCCGCGAGGTCATCCGCCGGGCGGGCCTGCGGCACACGTCGTTCCCGCGCACGCCGAACATCCCCGGCCCGCACTCCGGGGCGTACGAGTCGATGTACGGCCTCATCGACCCGCCGCGCGACTACAGCGTCTATGACATGTCGTGGATCACCACGGCGGGCGCGGTGGTGTCCACGATGGAGGACCTCAACCAGTTCTACCGGGCGCTGCTGCGCGGCCGGCTGCTCGGCCCGGCGGAGCTGGCCGAGATGCAGAAGACGGTGCCGGTGCTGCTCGGCGGCTACCCCTCGCCGTACGGCCTCGGCATCTACGCCACCGACCTGCCCTGCGGCAGGTTCTGGGGGCACAGCGGCAGCGTCTTCGGCATGGGAACGGAGTCGATGTCGAGCCCCGACGGCACCCGCCAGATGTCGATCGGCATGAACCGGACCAAGTACCAGCCGCTCGACGAGAACGGCTTCCCGGCGGCCAGCCCGATCGACCCGGCCCTCGTCGTCCACCTGCTCGAGGGTCTGTGCGGCCCGGCCACGGCCCGGACCAGAGCGGCGGAGCCGTCCTTCGTCCCGTTCGCCGTGGACCGGATCTCCGTCAAGCGCTGACCACGCGGGCCGGCCGGGGCGATCTAGCATGGCCGTCCATGACCGAGCCCGACTTCCGCACCGCCACCCGCGCGGCGTACGACGCCATGGCCGACCGCTACGCCGCGAGCATCCCCGAGCGCTACCGCGCCGAACCGCTCAACCACGCGATGGTCCCGCTCTTCGCCGAGCTGGTGCTGGCGCAGGGCGGCGGCGCGGTGGCGGACGTGGGGTGCGGTCCCGGCCATGTCACCGCCCATCTGCACGCGCTGGGCGTGGACGCGTTCGGGATCGATCTGTCGCCCGGGATGGTGGCGCTCGCCCGCGAAGCCCACCCGAGGCTGCGCTTCGAGGTGGGGGTGATGGAGTCGCTCAACGTGGCGGACCAGGCGCTGGCGGGGGTGGTCGCCAACTTCGCGATCCTGCACACGCCGCCGGAGGGGCTGCCGGCCGTGGTCGCCGAGTTCGGGCGCGTGCTGGCGCCCGGTGGTCATCTGCTGCTCGGGTTTCCGGCCTGGGACGGTGCCGGGCCGGCGCAGGCGTACGACCACGTGGTGACGACCGCCTACCGGCACGCGCCCGATCGGGTGGCCGGGCTGCTCCTGGAGCACGGGCTCGCCGAGGTGGCCCGGCTGACCGTCGCGCCCGGCGAGGACCCCCGGCGCGGCTTCCCCCAGGCGTTTCTGCTCGCCCGCCGTACGGCCCCCTGACAGGGACGCGGGAGCCCGCGCTCCGGCAGGCGAATCGGAGCGCGGGCCCGTGGCCGATCAGGGCGTCAGTGCGAGAACGCCTGGAACTCGGCCGCTCGGAGGTGGTCGCGCTGCGGGCTGGCGGTGGCGCAGTCCGTCGCGGAGTTGGGGTCGTTGTCCTGCTCCCCGGCGTACAGCGGGTTGCCGGTGCACTGTGTGGTGAGCGCGCGGAGCATCAGGTGGGTGGCGTTGACGGAACGGATGTCGAACGACTTGATCAGCATGTCCGCGCCCCTCGGACGCGGCAGCGCGGAGTCGAAGGCGTTCGCCTTGCTCGTGTAGACCTTCCGGAAGTTCGCCGGGTCGGCGCAGTCCTGGCTGCACGCCAGCACCTCGAAGGAGCGCAGGCTGGAGAAGCGGTTCTGCGTGCCGGGGTCGGCCGTGTCGCCGATCGTCGGGCGGAGCATGGCGCTCACCTGCACCCTGCCGACCCTGACCGGCCGGTCGCCCGCCAGGTCCACGACGACCGACTTGCCGGCGGGGGCGCCGGTGAGCGAGGCCCAGTTCGTGGCCTCGGTGTCGTCGATCAGCTTGTCCTGGTTGACGCCGTCGCCCGTGGCCGTCGCCCCGTTCGCCGCCGAGGCGAGGTTGCGGGTCAGCGGCAGCGGGAGCGGCAGCTTGACGCCGGGCAGGACCGCGTACTTCAGCCGCTTGTGGCCGAAGCCGGCGCCCGCCACGACGAAGTCGTACACGCCCGGGGTCATCTCGACGGTGTCGCCGAGCTCGGTCGCCGGGTCGGTGTCCGCGACGGGGACCACGCGGCCCTCGTAGTCGCCGACGTACAACTTCAGCGCCGCGTCCTTCGCCTCGCCCAGCGGCTTGAGCTGCAGCGAGCCGTTCTTGCCCGCCGGGTCGGCGAAGCTCGGCGTGGCGTCGGCGTCGTTCGGGCCGTTGCTGGCCGCCCCCTCGCCCAGGCCGTGCTCGGCGAAGGCGCGCCACATGATGTCCTGGTTCCTGCCGCCGAAGCGCATCCGGTCGGCGGCGAGCAGCGCGTCGCGGTGGTCCACGTAGTCGACCGCGCCGGCCGCCATGAGCAGCAGGGCGTCGAACGACAGCTGCACCCAGCGCCGGTTGCCCGGGCACTTCTCGACCGGGGTCCTGCCCTCGGCGCAGGCCAGCTGCTGCCTGGCGTTGCCCTGGCCGTAGCGCTTGACGAACGCCGCCCGCACGTCGAACTGCGTGGCCGACCAGATCTCGCCGTCCGCGTGCGGCTGCGTGCCGACGATGTCGTAGCCGAGGTTGCTGTAGTTCAGCGGGGACTTCGACATGTCGTAGTTGCGGATGCCGCGCGTCTTGTCGCCGGTGACGTAGCCGCCGGTGACGTACGGGGTGTCGCCCACGGGGCGGGTGCCGTACTCGAAGAGCTGCTCCATGGAGAACAGGTCGGAGGTGCTCTCGTTCATGGCGCCGGCCTGGGCGCCGCTCCAGCCGGCGTTCGGGCCGGCGATCATGCGGCCGGAGATGGCGTGCGTGTACTCGTGGCCGATGACCGACATGTCGTAGTCGCCGTCCACGCAGGGCGCGTAGAACGAGCCGGCGATCGGCTGCCACAGGTACATGTTGGTGATCGGCGCGACGCCGTCGGGGCCGGTGATCTGGTTGGCGTTGTCACGCACCGACAACACCCGGGCGCCGGCCTGGGCGTTGCCCTGCTCGGGGTCGTTGCCGAGCCCGCCGCGGTCGCCGTTGTCGCTCTGCATGTTCCACGCGGTCTCGGTGAAGCCGAGCCGGTAGGACCAGTCGTGCATGCGGTTGTGCATGGCGTTCAGGTTCGCCATGGCGGCCTCGAGGTCGGCCTCGCCCGGCTGGTCGAACACGGCCGGGTCGCACTTGGCCTCGTACCAGGTGTTCTTCCACGGGTAGTCGTACTCACGGCTCGGCGTGAGCACGTTGGAGCGGGTGCCGACGGTGAACGGGTCGCCGCTGGCCCGGTTCTCGACCGTCTTGGCCGCGTTGCCGACGCTCGTGTTGGTCGGCTCGCCCGTCGTGTGGTCGACGTCCCAGGGCTTGCCGGTCGCCGGGTCGCCGCCGATCACGTAGTCGCAGCCGCGGGCGGGCGAGAAGCACCAGGTCTCGCGGGTGTCCCGGGAGGAGTAGTCGCCGCGCGGGCTCGCCGGGAAGACCTCCCACTGCGGGTTGTCCGGCTCGGCGTGGTGGTCGACGAGGTTCTCGCGGGTCAGGATCGCGCCGCCGACCGCGTCCACGTGCGTGGTGTATCCCGCCTCGGCGCCCTGCGCGCCGCCGATCAGGACCACCTGGTACGCGCTGTGCACTCCGTCCGGCGCGGGCACCGCCACCGGCGTGGCCTGCTTGGTGACCGCCGTGGCGAGGTCGATGCCGGCGTCCCTTGCGGCGATCTCCATGGCCTGCTCGGCGGTGATCGCGGCGGCCGGGGGCGCGCCGGTCTCCCGCGAGAGCGAGGACGTGACGTGCACGACCTGACCGCCGGTCACGCCGACCGAGACGAGGCCGTCCACGCCGGCCGGCAGGTCGCCGAAGCGCTGCCGCAGCAGCACGGCGTGGCCGTCGCCGATCGGGTTGGCCGCGACCGTCTCCAGCGCGTCCACGGCCTCGGCCGACAGCCCGAAGACGCTCTCGTTGTCCTTGAGGTAGGTCTTCGCCGCCTGTACGGGATCGGCGCCGAGGCCCTCGGCCAGCGGTTCGGCGCTGGTGACGGTGGCCGGGGTGCCGAGGTTGTTCCAACGGATGTCGGCGGCGGGTCCGGCACGGCGGGCGTTGGCGCCGGCCGGCGGCGGCACCCGGCCCTGACGGTTGTCCACGTCGGGCTTACCGTGGTTCTCCGCCTGGAAGTCGTGGACCACCGAGGGTGGCTCGCGGCGTTCGCCTTGCGCCGCTCCGGCGAGGGGGAGAGTCGACGCGGTGAGCGCGACGACGACGAGGGTGCCGCGTAACCAGGGCTTGGACGACACGTTTGCCTCCTGCGTGTCAGGGACGCGCTTACGCGCATCTGCGCATGAGGAAACACCGGCTGATAGCAACTGACAAGATCTTGTAAAGGCGGAAATATCAGCGTATAAGCGCCCGAAAGGTGCAGGTCGGGCACGTGGCCGGTAAGGGAACGCTCACCCGTTCCCGGGCGCCGACCGCCAGGCGAGCAGCCGGCGGACCAGGCCGTGCACGCCGGTCGCCGCCTCGTCGGGCTCGCATTCGTCGTCGGGCAGGTCGTACCAGTGGAGATCGCCCTCGTACTCCGCCTCAGCCATGGAGGGCCGCCTCCCGCGCCCGCGTCACCTCGCCGCGCAGCAGGCTCCACACGTGCCTCCGGTACGCGCCGAAGGCCGGGCCGGCCCGGCGGTCGTCGAGGCGGACGTCCACGATCTCCTTGATCCGGCCGGGCGCGCGGGTCATCACCGCGACCCGGCGGCCCAGGCGGAGCGCCTCGTCGATGCCGTGCGTGACGAGCAGGACGGTCATGCCGGTACGCTCCCAGACCCGTACGAGATCGTCCCGCAACGACGCGCGGGCCGCGGCGTCGAGACCCGCGAACGGCTCGTCCATCAGCAGGACGCGGGGGCCGAAGGCGAGGCTGCGGGCGAGCGCCACCCGCCGGCGCAGCCCGGCGGAGAGTTCGTGCGGATAGTGGTCCTCCTGACCGGACAGCCCGGCGAGGGCCAGGTGCTCGCGCGCCCGCCGCGCCCGCTCCGGCCCCGGCACGCCGGCGCCCTCCAGGGCGAACTCCACGTTCGCCTGGGCAGTGCGCCACGGGAACAGGTCGTACTGCTGGACGACCACCCCGGGGTGGGGCGCGGCGACCGGCACGCCGTCCACGAGGACCTCGCCCCGTGTCGGCCGGCAGAGCCC
This sequence comes from Nonomuraea aridisoli, assembly GCF_003236395.1. Taxonomy (GTDB): domain Bacteria; phylum Actinomycetota; class Actinomycetes; order Streptosporangiales; family Streptosporangiaceae; genus Nonomuraea; species Nonomuraea aridisoli. The sequence continues at coordinate 42,261 of NZ_POUD01000028.1, forward strand.
GGCGACGAGGTCGAGCAGCGTGGACTTGCCACAACCGCTGGGCCCCACGAGCGTGAGCAGCTCCCCCGCACGCACGTCGAGGTCGAGCCCGGACAGCGCGGCGCGCGGCCCGTCCGGCCCGACGACCGGGGACATCATCGTCACGTCGCGGATGCTGATCTCGATCATGTGGCTCCCTCCACGACGACGAAACTACGAGCCCGCGACCACAAAGTCAACATTCCCTACATGAGATGTAGAAAATTACGCTGATCTCATCACATGACGAGCGACGAGGGGAAATGATGATCTTCATCACCGCCAAGTTCCGCATCCTGCCCGAGCACGCCGACCGGTGGCCGGAGATCACCCGCGAGTTCACCGAGGCCACCCGCGCGGAGCCCGGCTGCCTGTGGTTCGACTGGTCGCGCAGCCTCGACGACCCGAACGAGTACGTCCTGGTGGAGGCGTTCCGCGACGACGCGGCGGGGGCGGCGCACGTGCAGTCGGCCCACTTCAAGCAGGCCCAGCAGACGCTGCCGCCCCACCTGGCCGAGACGCCGCGCATCGTGAACACCACCGTCGCCCAGGACGACTGGTCCGAGCTGGGCGAGATGGCGGTGCCCCCGCGCGGCTGACCCCCCCGTCACGCGGCGCGCGAAGCTCGTTACGCGACTGTTACGAGCTTCGCGCGACGCGCCACATTCCCGTTTCCGCAGCTGACAGCCGCTGTTTCCGGAACGGAATTATTTTTTCCGGGTTATTGACGAAAAACCCGCGACGTCGGCAGACTCGGCGTCATGTCACCACCCCGTGGTCCCCTGGCCCAGCTCCGGCGCGGGCACGAGCAGCTCGTGCTCGGCCTGCTGCGCAAGCACGGGCCACTCAGCCGGGGCGAGCTGGGCAAGCGCTGCGGCCTGTCCCGCACGACGCTCTACGACATCCTCGCCTCGCTGGTCGCCAGCGGCACCGTCGTCGCCGCAAGCCAGCAGGACGCGCCCCGCGGCCGCGGCAGGCCCGCCGAGACGCTGACCCTCAACCCCGACGCGGGGCAGGCGATCGGCATCGACTTCGCCCGCCGGGGCCTGCACGTCGCCGCCGTCAACGTGGCTCACGAGGTCGTCGGCGCGGTCAGCGAGCCGCACGACGCCGACCTGCCGTGGGAGCGGCGGGTCGAGCTGGCCGAGCGGCTCGTCGGCTCCCTCACCGGCACCGGCTCGGGAGCCCTGCGCCTGGGCGCGCTCGACGCGATCGGCGTCGGCGTCGTCGGCCCCGTGACCGGTCCGGTCACCGGGCCGGACGCGTCAGCGGAGGGCGGCGACGCCCCGGCCGCGGACGGGCCCGCGCCGCATCCTGTGCAACTCCTGCTGCGCGAGCGGTTCGGCGTGCCGGTGCTGCTGGACAACAACACCCGGCTGGCCGCCCTGGGCGAGGCCATCTGGGGCGCCGCCGCCGGCGAGCAGGACGTGCTCTACCTGCGCCTGTCCCACGGCGTCGGCGGCGGGCTGGTGATCGGCGGCTCGCTGCACCGCGGCACGCAGGGCCTGTCCGGCGAGTTCGGCCACATCACCGTCGAGCCCGGCGGCGCGCGCTGCGAGTGCGGCGGCACGGGCTGTCTGGAGACCGTCGCCTCGATCAGGGCCGTGCTCGACGCCTACCGCGCCGTCGGCGGCCGGGCCGACGACGTCGCGCAGCTGGCCAAGTCGGTCACGGCCGGCGACACGCCCGCACTGACGCTCCTGGAGGACGTCGGCACGAAGATCGGCGCCGTGCTCGCCGCCGTCTGCAACACGATCGGCCCCGGCGTCATCGTCATCGGCGGCGAGCTGACCGAGACCGGCGAGGCGCTGATGCGGCCGATCGAGCGCGCGCTGCACGACCACGTCATGCCGGTCTCCCGGCACCTGCTGAGCCTGCGCCGCGCCAGGCTCGGCGAGGTCGCGGGCGCCCTCGGCGGCATCGCCCTGGTGCTGCACGAGTCTCCCCTGCTGTCCCGCTATCCAGCCGGTCCCGATCTCGCAAAGGACCCCACCATGACCCCATCGAGGCACCCATGACCCAGCTCACCGCGGTGGGCAAGCCGTCCGAGGCGCGGGCCGCGCGGCGCGGCGCCGGCCGCCCGAGGCGTGCCCTCACGCTCAACCTGATCGCGGTCGTCGCCGGCCTGGTCGTGTGGACGCTGCTGGCCACGGTCGGCGTGCAGGGCCTGCCCACCCCGCTGGCGGTGGCGGCCAGGGCCGGCGAGCTGATCGCCGACGGCACGCTGCCGCTGGACGCGCTGGCCAGCCTGCGCCGCGTCCTGCTCGGCTTCCTGCTCGGCACGCTGCTGGCCGTCCCGATCGGCTTCCTGATGGGCTGGTACGCCACCGCGCGCGGCCTGCTGGAGCCGTACGTGCAGTTCTTCCGGACGATCCCGCCGCTGGCGATCATCCCGCTGGCCATCGTGCTCATGGGCATCGGCGAGGTGCCGAAGGTCTTCGTGATCTTTCTGGCGGCGTTCCTGTCCAGCGTCGTGTCGACGTTCCAGGGCGTGGTGGACGTGGACAAGACGCTGATCAACGCCGCCCGTGTGCTCGGCGCCTCGGACCGGACGATCTTCGCGAAGGTCGTGGTGCCCGCCTCGACGCCGTTCATCCTGGTCGGGATGCGGGTCGGGCTCGGCGCGGCCTGGGGCACGCTCGTCGCCGCCGAGCTGATCGCCGCCCAGGAGGGCCTGGGCTTCCGGATGCAGCAGGCCCAGCTCTACTACGACCTGTCCACGATCTTCGTGGGCCTGATCGCCATCGGCGTGCTCGGCCTGCTGATGGACCGACTGCTGCTGTTCGCCGAGCGACGCCTCACCGACTGGCAGGAGCGCCGTTGAACACCAAGATCTCTTTCCGGGACGTCGTCAAGACGTACCCGATGAAGGACGGCGTCTTCACGGCGCTCGACCACGTGTCGCTGGACATCGCCGACCGCGAGTTCGTCACGGTCGTCGGCCCGTCGGGCTGCGGCAAGAGCACGCTGATGAGCATGGCCGCCGGGCTCGTCGAGCCCGGCGCGGGCGAGGTGCTGGTCGACGGCCGGCCGGTGACCGGCCCGGGGCCGGAGCGCGGCGTGATCTTCCAGCAGTACGCGCTGTTCCCGTGGCTGACCGTGCGCAAGAACGTCGAGTTCGGCCTGAAGCTCATGGACCTGCCGGCCGAGGAGCGCAGGCGGCGGGCCGAGCACGCGATCGAGCTGGTCGGGCTGTCCGACTTCGCCGACGCGCTGCCCAAGACGTTGTCCGGCGGCATGAAGCAGCGCTGCGCGATCGCCCGCGCGTACGCGGTGAACCCGCAGGTCCTGCTCATGGACGAGCCGTTCGGCGCGCTCGACGCGCTCACCCGCGTGCAGCTGCAGGACCAGCTCCTCGACACCTGGAGCAAGGAGCAGCGCACGGTCATGTTCATCACGCACGACGTGGACGAGGCCGTCTATCTGGCGCGCCGGGTCGTCGTGATGGCGGCCAGGCCGGGCCGCATCCAGCAGGTCATCGACGTGGACCTGCCGTACCCGAGGACCGAGGAGATGCGGCTGTCGCCCGAGTTCGGGCGCCTCCGCAACGAGGTCTGGCACGCCGTCTACCACCAGCCGCCGGCCGTGCCCGCGGCCTGACCGTACCCCCATCCCCCGGAAAGGACTGATCCGCCATGCGTTCTCTTCGCCGCGCCCTGACGGCCGCCTCGGCGGTGAGCCTCCTGACACTCTCCGTGACCGCGTGCTCCGACGACGGCTCCACGGTCAGGTTCGGCTACATCAGCGACTACAACGGCGCGAGCCTGCTCGCGATCGCCGGCAAGCAGGGCCTGTGGGACAAGCAGGGTCTCACCCCCGAGATCAGGGTGTTCACCAACGGCCCGCTGCAGATCCAGGCGCTCGGCGCCGGCGACCTCGACTTCGGCTACATCGGCCCGGGCGCGATGTGGCTGCCCGCCTCCGGCAAGGCCAAGGTCGTCGCCGTCAACACGCTCGCGTACGCCGACCGCGTCATCGGCCGGCCCGGCGTCGCCACGATGCAGGACCTCAAGGGCAAGAAGGTCGGCGTGCCCGAGGGCACGTCCGGCGACATGGTGCTCAACCTGGCGCTGAAGAAGGCCGGGATGGCCCCGAGCGACATCGAGAAGGTGCCGATGGACCCGGCGACCGTGGTGTCGGCGTTCGCCGCCGGGCAGATCGACGGGGCCGGCATCTGGTACCCGCTGATCGACACCATCAAGCAGAAGGTGCCGGGCATGACGGAGATCGCCAGCACCAAGGAGTTCCCCGACAACTCGTTCCCGACGGCGTTCGTCAGCGGCCCCGACCCGGACGCCGAGCTGACCGACAAGGTGATCAAGGTGCTGCAGGAGGCCAACGACTGGCGGGCCGCGCACCCCGAGGAGTCGATCAACGAGGCCGCCGCGCTGCTCAAGCTCGACCCGGCCAAGGTCAAGGCCGACGCGGCGAACGTGCAGACGATGACCACCGCCGACCTGGTCGCCAAGACCGAGGACGGCACGGTCGGCAAGTGGCTGGACAGCCTGGCCGACTTCTTCGTCGGCACCGGCCAGCTCAAGTCGAAGCCGGACCCCGCGACGTACTACACCGGCGATCTCTACACGAAGGCCTACGCGAAGTGAACCTGCTGTTCCTGATGACCGACCAGCACCGCGTCGACACCCTGGGCTGTTACGGCAACCCGCACGTGGCCACGCCGAACCTCGACCGGCTGGCGGCGACCGGCACGCGCTTCGACCGGTTCTACACCCCGACGGCCATCTGCACGCCGGCGCGCGCCAGCCTGCTCACCGGGCAGGCGCCGTTCCGGCACCGGCTGCTGGCGAACTACGAGCGCAACGTCGGTTACCTGGAGGACCTGCGGGACGACGCGTTCACCTTCCCGCAGGCGCTGAAGGAGCAGGGCTACCAGCTGGGGCTGATCGGCAAGTGGCACGGCGGCACCCACCGCAACGCCGCCTCCTACGGCTTCGACGGCCCCGACCTGCCCGGCTGGCACAACCCGGTCGACCATCCCGACTACCTGGCGTACCTCGAGGAGCGGGGGCTGCCGCCGTACAGGATCTCGGACCTGATCCGCGGCACCACGCCGAACGGCAACCGCGGCAACCTGCTCGCGGCGCGGCTGCACCAGCCGGAGGAGGCGACGTTCGAGGCCTACCTGGCGACCCGGGCCATCGAGCACCTGGAGCGGTACGCCGCCGACGGCCGGCCGTTCTACCTGGCCGCCCACTTCTTCGGGCCGCATCTGCCGTACCTGCTGCCGGACGAGTACTTCGACATGTACGACCCGGCGCTGGTCGAGCTGCCGGCCTCGATCGCCGAGACGTTCGAGGGCAAGCCTCCGGTGCAGCGCAACTACAGCGCGCATTGGACGTTCGACACGATCCCCATCGAGGTCACCCGCAAGCTGATCGCGGTCTACTGGGGGTACGTCACGCTGATCGACCGGCAGATCGGCCGCATCCTCGACAAACTGGACGAGCTGGGGCTCAGCGATGAGACGTCGGTGTTCTTCACCGCCGACCACGGCGAGTTCACCGGCGCCCACCGCCTGCACGACAAGGGCCCGGCGATGTACGAGGACATCTACCGCATCCCCGGCATCGTGCGGATCCCCGGCGAGCGACCGCAGGTCAGGGACGAGTTCGTGACGCTGACCGACTGCACGGCGACGATCCTGGAGCTGGCCGGCTGCGACACCGGGCCGGCCGTGGACAGCCGCAGCCTGGTGCCGCTCGTCCGCGGTGAGCGGCCGGAGTGGCCGGGCGAGCTGCTGGCGGAGTTCCACGGCCACCACTTCCCGTACCCGCAGCGCATGATCCGCGACGACCGCTACAAGCTGATCGTCAACCCGGAGTCGGTCAACGAGCTGTACGACCTGCACGCCGACCCGCACGAGCTGAGCAACCGCTACACCCACCCGGAGCTCGCGCCGGTGCGCCGCCGCCTGATGCGCCGGCTGTACGACCTGCTGCGCGAGCGCGGCGACAACTTCTACCACTGGATGACCCCGATGTTCGACATCGGCGCCCTCGACTACGACCCCACCCTGAGCTCCTTCGAGAAGGAGGACGCCCCCGCATGAGAAGGCTCCTGGGCCTCGCCGCCCTGCTGGCGGGGCTGGCCGTCGACCCGTTACCCGCCGCGGCGCAGGCCCCCGCCGCGTACGCCAACCCGGTGTCGGCGGGCGTCGTGGACACCTTCCCCGACCCGACGATGATCCACGCCAAGGACGGCCTCTGGTACGCCTACGGCACCCAGAACCCGGTGTTCCACAGCAAGGGCGAGGCCGGCGAGCGCATCCTGCCGATCCTGCGCTCGGCGGACATGGTGACCTGGGAGTACGCCGGCGAGGTCTTCACCCCGCAGACCGAGCCCGCCTGGCACAACGGCGCGCGGCTCTGGGCACCGGACATCCGGTACATCGACGGCCAGTACCACCTGTACTACTCGCTGGCCGGCGGTGACCTCGGCCTCGCGACCGCGCCGACGCCGACCGGGCCGTGGACGGACCGGGGCGACATCCTGCCCGCCGCGACCCAGTCGACCTGCCCGACCGGCCACATCGACCAGGCGCAGTTCACCGACGCCGACGGCACGCACTACATGTACTGGGGCAGCTACGACGTCATCTGCGTGGCGCGGATGAACGCCGACGCCACCCGCGTCGAGGGCCCCGCCCGGCAGGTCGCGCGGGGCCGCCGCATGGAGGGCGGGTACGTCGTCCGCCGCGACGGCTTCTACTACCTCTTCTACTCCGACGCCGGCTGCTGCGACGGCGCCTTCAGCGGCTACCAGGTGAAGGCCGGCCGCTCCACCAGCCCGTTCGGCCCGTTCACCGACGACGAGGGCGTGGACCTGATGGCGCTGACCTCCAAGGGCGCCGTCGTCGTGGGCGCGAACGGCAACCGCTGGGCCGGCCCCGGCCACAGCGGCTTCCAGACCGACCTGTCCGGCCAGGACTGGCTCGTCTACCACGGCATCTCGACGGCCGACCCGGACTTCCCGCCGATCGGCGGCGGGCGGCTGACGGGGCTGAGCAAGCGCCCGTTGCTGATCGACCGGCTCGACTGGATCGACGGCTGGCCCGTGGTCCGCGCCGGGGCGGGGCCCTCCGAGGGCGACCAGCCGGCGCCGGTGACGTCGTACGAGGCGGGCGGCGCGTTCGGTGAGGGCTCGCTGACCGGCTGGCGCGCCGAGGACGGCTGGTCGGCGCGGACCGACCGGGACGCCCACGGGTACGCCACCCACACGGGCGGCCTGTCGTATCTCGTCTCAGCGGGAAAGACGGCCGCCGCCGACGTACGGGCCCAGGCGGACCTGCGGGTCGCCGACGGCGCGGCCGGTCTGACGCTGGCCCACGTCAACCGCAACAACAACGTGGTCGCGTGGCTGGACGCGGAGCGCGGCGCGCTGGTCACCGACGTGGTGATCGGCGGCCGCAGCCGCGGCGAGCAGGTGACGCCGCTGCCGGCCGCGTTCGACTTCGGCGTCTGGCACGCCGTGGTGGCCGAGCTGCGCGGCGCCGAGCTGACCGTGCAGGTGAGCGCCGACAAGCTGGGCGACGCCGTCGCCGAGCAGACCCGCACCCTGCCGCGGGCCGCCGCCCGCCACGGCTCCGTGGGCGCCGTCGCGCGCGGCACGGCCGACGCCGACAACGTCGGCGCCGCGAGGCTCCACACCCCGGTCACCGAGCGCGTGCCCGCGCCCGCGGCGGGCGAGCCGCTGCCCGAGTACAGCGACGAGTTCGACGGCACGGCGCTCGACGCGAGCTGGCGATGGGTGCGCGGCCCCGCCGCCGGCGTCTCGGTCGCCAACGGCACGCTGACCTGGCCGACGCAGAACGCCGAGCTGTACCGCGACAACAACACGGCGTCGGTGCTGCTGCGGGACGCGCCCGAGGGCGACTACACGGTCGAGGCCAAGCTCCGCTTCGCGCCGTCGCAGGGCAACCAGCAGGCCGGCATCCTGCTGTACGAGAACGACGACCGCTGGTTCAAGCTGACCCACTCGGCGCTGCCGCTGCAGCGGGGCGACGGAGCCGTGCTGCGGGTCAGCGAGTTCGGCAAGGAGGGCGAGCGGCCGACGACCACGCCGCCGACCGCCGTGTTCAACGCGCCGATGTTCGGCGGGCCGACGGCGGAGACGATGTGGCTACGGCTGTCGTACCACCACGACGCCGCGAACGACGAGACCGAGGTGCGTGCGGCGACCAGCCGGGACGGCGAGGGCTGGGTGCCGGGCGGCGTCTGGACGCTGCCCGCGAAGGACAGGCCCAGGATCGGTCTGATCTCCATGAACCGGGCCGGCGCCGTGGCCGCGTTCGACTACGTGCGGACGTATCGCGATTGACGACGGGCGATTCCCGTTCTGTGAAACGTGTGTCGCCCGGCGCGGCCGGTGTGCTTGACTCACCGGCCGGTGACCACACCCTCTGGGAGGGTTCATGCGGGAGTTCGTAGGGATCGACCCCCGCGGGGCGCATGCGGTGATCCGCCGGATGGAGGCGGGAAAAGAGGCTCTCGACCGGCTCCGTCCTCTGCTCGACGCGGCGATCGCCGAGGCGGGCGAGGACTGGGCCGGCGACCCTTCCGCCGCGGCCCTGCACCGCGCGCGGGCGTTCCTCGACGAGTCCCGGCAGGAGCTCAGGTGGCGTATCCACACCCTGGAACACCTCGTGCCGGTCCGGGAGCGCGGCATGCTCACGGGAACGTTCCCGTTCGCCACCGAAGAGGATGCGGTCGAAACCGCCGACCGGCACGCCCGAGCGATCCTGCACGCCCTCACCGCCCACGACCGTAGCCCTTCTCCGGATACCCACCACGGCGTGCGATCCGCCGTAACCGCCATAACCCCCGGCGACCCCTCCTACGCCTCCACCCTCCTGACC